>DASXHM010000088.1:0-28569 GCA_036488495.1 Myxococcales bacterium
AAGACGCACCGGGGCATGGCCCCCGCCGGCGACCCCTTGCACTTGGCGAGGGACAGCCTGCGACGTGAGCGGGCGTCAGCGCGTGATCCCGCAGGCCTGTGCGACTTCGTCGCGGTACGCAAGCCAGAGCTGCAGCGCCTCTTCCAGCGCCGCCGAAACCGCGGCGTCCTGACCCGGCTCGACATTTTCGAGGACCCCCGACCACGCGTCTTGCCGGTGGCCGCCTTCGACCTTCTTGTGCACGCGCTGCAGCTCGAGAAAGCGCGCGTCCACTCCGTGCAGCCGCACCAGCGGATGCTGGCGAACAGCGGCCTCGATCTGCTCGTCGGTTTGCGGCTCGTCGGCCTCGGCCAATTCCTTGCGCTCCTTGGCGCTGCCCTCGACGAAGATGGTCAACACCGCCGCGCCGACGACCCAGGGGGTGCCCCAACTGGTGCGGTCGAGAAAATCGCGATACGCGCGCGCCGCAGCGAAGAGCTTCACCGAAGCGAAGTCGGCGCGGGAGAAGCCGCAGCCTTCCATCATTCGGAGAAAGAGCTCGGGGTGCGAGGCGGACCCGCTGATGCCGCCCGTCTGTTCCTCATAGATATTGGTTGCGAGGGCCTCGGCGACCTTGGCCGGCGGCCGATGGCCGAGGACGCGGGCGAGCAGGATGGGGAAGTCGCGCACGTACACTTCCCACTCCTGCTGGAAGTGGGGAAGCAGCCGCGGGAGCGGGACGCGGCCCTGCGCGAACCACGGCCACGCCCAATGGTCCTTCCGATCGAGGATCTGCAGCAGGCGTTCCTGGAGCACGCCTGAAGCTTAAAGGTCTCCGAGCCGAACCTTCAAGCTGGGGTCCGCGCCCCTCTCGATGTGCACCTCGGGCGGACGGACGGTCGTCTGCTCGCGCGCTTTGGCCTCGGCGATGCGGGCCTCGCGGCGCTGCTTCTTCCGGCTGGTCCATTGTTCCGGCGTTTCATTCTCGGTATTCTGCATGGCGCGGAAGCCAATCCAAACGCCCGCCGCCACTGCGCCGAAGCCGACCAGCACGATGCCGCGCCGCTGCCTGCGCAGGACGAGCCGGCGCCTGCGATTGATGCCACTTCGAGCAAAGTACAAAAGTCCCAATCCAGCGATGAGCTTCTTCATCGGACTAACGTAGTCATGAAGTCTCGTGGAGACGGCATGAGTCATCCAGCCCTGCGAACACGGCATGTGTCACCGAGTCCCGCGGTAGACTGCGTACGCGACCGCCGCGAGCAGCAGGATGGCGGCACCGGCAATCCACAGCTTTGCCTTCCCGGGCGCGACAATCAACAGGACGCTCGCCGTCCAGGTGGGCGCCAGGTCGAGCCCTGGAATCAGCTCCGCGCCGGCTGCTGGAAGGAGCGCCCAATGGAAGCCGAGCAGCCAGACGAGCACACAGCCGACGGCGATGTCGAGGACGTCGTCGAAGGGCGAGGCGAAGCCCTCGCCGAAGAGCGGGGCGAGTGCGAACTGCACCACGTCCGCGCCAGCCGCCACCGCGAGCGCGGCGATTTGCCTTGGGCGCATCCCCCAACCGGAAGGACCGCGCACAACGGATTCGGTCAACCGCTTGCGGCCGGGATCAGCGCGCATAGACGGCATCGGTCCCTTGGAAGTCGCGATGAAGCTGGTCGGCGCGTTCGGCCACGTCCGCAGGCAACGGCTTCGCTACCGCCTCGATGGCCGCATCGAGCTGGTCGATCGAGGCGGGCCCGAGCAGGATTGAATCCACTCCCGGCCGGGAACCAACCCATTGATATGCGAGCTCGACCGGCGTCCTGCCCGCCTGTGCCGCGAGCGCCGCGAAGGCTTCCGCCAGCTCGAAGAAGCGGTCGGTCAGATAGCGGTCTTGATATTGCGCGTTGTGATCGAAGCGCGAACCCTTGGGCGGCGCTGCGCCGCGCTCGAGCTTGCCCGCCAAGAGCCCTCCCGCGAGCGGGTTGTAGACGGTGGTGTGGATGGGATGCGCGGCGGTGAATTTGAAGTATTCAATCTCGAGCTGCCGCACGAGCAGGTTGTACATGACCTGCGACACGCGCGGGCGGACGCTGTTCAATCCCATCATCTCCAGGATCTGCCAGGAGGCGAAGTTGGAGACGCCGAAGGCCGCGACCTTGCCTTGTTGCACGAGCTTCTCCATCGCCCGCACGCTCGGTTCGAGCGGCCGCGAATGGTCCGGCTTGTGGAAGTAATAGAGGTCGACCCGCTCGACGTCGAGGCGCGAGAGGCTCTCGTCGATGGCGGCTGCGATGCGTTCGGGCGCGAGACCTTCCGGCTCGCCCATCCGGCCGATGCCCATCTTGGTCGCGATGCGCGCTTTCTTCCCTTTCAGGGCGCGGCCGAGGATCCGCTCCGATTCGCCGCCGTTGTAGACGTTGGCGGTGTCGAAGAAATCGAGGCCGCGCTCCAGCGCCCGGTCGACGATGCGCCGCGCCTCGGGTTCGGGGGTGCGCTTGCCGAAGTTCATGGTGCCGACGACGAGCGCGACGGGGCTGCCCTGCGCCCTTTTGTCGAGAAATCGATCCATGCCGGCCGTCATAGCTCAGGCGGCGACGAATTGGCGTTCCACGAGCCGCCGATAGAGACCGTCTTCGCGAAGCAGGTCGGCGTGCGCGCCGCTCTGGACAATGCGGCCCGCGTCGAGGACGACGACGCGATCCGCGTCCTTCACGGTCGACAGCCGGTGGGCGATGACCAGCGTGGTGCGGCCGCGCATCAGTCGCTCGAGCGCCTCTTTCACCAAGTGCTCACTCTCCGCGTCGAGCGCGCTGGTCGCTTCGTCGAGGACGAGGATGCGCGGATCCTTGAGCACGGCGCGCGCAATCGCCACCCGCTGCTTCTGCCCGCCGGACAGCTGCACGCCGCGCTCGCCGACCAGGGTGTCGTAGCCGTCGGGGAAGCGTTCGACGAAGGAGGCTGCGTTGGCGGTGTGAGCGGCGCTGCGCACGTCGTCGAGCGTCGCGGACGGGCGCCCGTAGCGGATGTTCTCGGCGATGCTGGTCGAGAAGAGGATGGGCTCCTGCGCGACGGTGCCGATCTGGCGGCGCAGGAACGACACGTCGAGCTCGCGAACGTCGCGGCCGTCGAGCAGAACGCGTCCTCCGTCCGGATCGTAGAGGCGCGCAATCAGCGCGGCGAGAGTGGACTTTCCGGCCCCCGAGGGGCCCACCACGGCAACCACTTCGCCCGGGTCGAGCCGCAGCGAGACGTCCTCCAGCACGCGCACGTCCTTGCGCGAAGGATAGGAGAACGACACCTGGGAGAGCACGACTTCGCCCGCGATCTCCGGCAGCACGAGGCCGCCCGAAGGCGCCATCCGCGGCTCGCGATCCAACAGCTCGAAGACGCGCTCCGCGGCGCCGAGCGCGCGCATCAGCTCGGCCCACAGATCGGCGAGCGCGCCGAGCGACATGGCGACGAGCAGCGTGTAGACCAGGAACGCGGAGAGGCCGCCGACCGTCATCGCGCCGCGCGCGACCAGGTGGCCGCCGTACCAGAAGACGAGCGCGGCGGATGCAAACGCTCCAATCTGGGCGCCGGCCATGAACGTGCCGCCCGCGTACGCGCGCCGCTTAGCCAACTGGTACGAGCGCTGCGTCTTCTCGGCATAGCGCGCCACCTCGGCCGGCTCGGCGGTGAAGCTGCGGACGGTGCGGATGCCGGAGATGGCCTCTTCGGCAATCTCGTTCGCTGCGGCGAGCGCGTCCTGCACTTCCTTGGAGAGCTTGCGCAGGCGGCGGCCGTACCAGACCGCGCCGAACGCGACTGGCGGCACCACCGCCAGCATCAACAGCGTCAGGGTCGGCGAAGTGAAGAAGAGGAAGATGACGCCGCCCACCGCTTGCGCGGCAGTGCGCAGCCCGATGGAGATGTTGGTGCTGACCGCGCTCTGCAAGAGTGTCGTGTCGGAGGAGAGGCGGCTGGTCAGTTCGCCGGTGCGGCGCTCGTCGAAGAAGGCGATTTCCTGATCGAGGATGCGCTTCAACACCTGCTCGCGGATGCGGGTGACCGCGCGCTCGCCAGCGATATTGAAAAGAATATATCGAAGGCCGACGGCGACGCCCTGGATGACGGCGACGACACCGAGGAGCAGCGCGGCGTCGTCGATCCGCTCGAGCGACCGCGCGGAGAGCGCACCGTCGACGATGATGCGAATGCCTTGCGGGTAGAGAAGGCTCATGGCGCTGCCGATGATCAGGCAGCCGATGCCCCAGGCGAGAAGTCGCCATTCGGGCCGCGAGAGGCGCAAGAGCCGCCGCAGCGTCGTGCTTCGTGAACGAGCCATGACAATCGATGGATACAACATTCGGCGGCACGCTCGCGCTCCCTTTCCCGCCGCGCGGGCGTCTGCTCTTGTGCCTGGCGCGCGAGGCGCGGCCCGCACGCCCAAGGCTTGTGACCGGCTTCGGCGCCGCAAAGCTTTCCCGCATGACCAAGACACCTTTGTTTGCCGCAGCGATCGCGCTCTTGGCACTCCCCGCTTTTGCGCAGACCACCACCACGGTGACGACTGACACGCCGCCGCCGCAGGTCGCGCCTCCTCCTCCGCCGCAGCCCTCGACACAGGTGGTGGTGAACCCGCAGGGCAACCAGCCGCCGGCGGTCATTCCGCTCGCGGATCCGCCACCGCCGGTGGTGGTGCAACAGGAACCGGTGGTGGTGCAGGACGACACCCCAGGCGTCGAGACCAGGCCGCAGGGGCGCTCCGCGATCAAGATCATCGCGGTGGATGCGCTGTACGGCGGCGTCGCCGGAGGACTGGTCGGCGGCGGCGTCACGCTCATCGATCAGGGGAACAACTGGGCGCGGGACGTGATGGTCGGCGCCGGCGTCGGCGTGCTGGTCGGCGCCGCCTATGGCGTCTTCGAATCGGCGACGCAGCCGACCACGCCCACCCGGGCCATCGCGGATCGGAATCCGGCGGCGAGCGATTCCGTCGGCGTCGCTCCGGCGCAGTACGCAACGCGGTTCTGAAGTTGTTCGGCCGGCCGCTGCGGGCTCCCCCTCCTGGCCCGCGGCGGCCTTGATCGACGAGGTCACAACGTGCGCTGGAGTGCTTCTGCGTTCGCGTGATCAGAGAGGGAAGGATTCCGGCGCGCGAAGCCGCGGCACTCCGAGCTGTTCCACCGCGCGCGCGCCGCACCAAGCGCCAAGCGCCGCGGCTCTCGTTGGAGTCCATCCGCGGCGAAGGCCAATCGCGAACCCGGTGAGAAAGCAGTCGCCCGCGCCGGTGGGATCGACCTCGACGGCAGGCGGCGCGGGGACGTGGAGATCGCCAGAAGGAGTCAAGAGCGTGCAGCCGCGCGCGCCGTCGGTGACGATGACGCCGGCGCGGCCGCGAAGCTGCGGCAGATCGAGAAGGGCAGCTTCGCCGCGGCTCGCCTTCAGCCAATCGAGCTGGTCCAACGCGGAAGGCTGTGGAGCGCGCAGCAGCACCGCGCCGTCGGGGGCGATCGTGCGCAACAGACTCTGAGCGTCTGCGAGCACGATGCGGCAGATCGATCGCAGCCGCTGCAGGACGGGCACTGGCACCTCCCCGGCGACGCCAAAGGCCAGGCCGACGTCGAACGGTCCCTGGGGCAGATCGTCCGGCGCGAGCGGGTCGCAGAGCGCTTCGACGCGCTCGTGACGCTCATCCATCCGGTAGTCGTCGACGAAGCTGGTGGTGGGTGCCGGGACGATGCGCGGCTGGTGGGTCAGCTCGGCTGCGTAGCGGAAGTCGGGGCCGGCTTTGGCGGCGACGCGGTAGGGCTCCGCGAACGCGTCCAGCACCGCCGCGGCGTAGGACGCGGAGCCGCCGAGCACGCGCGTCTCGCTGCCGTCTTTCGCGATCAAGAGATCGTGGCAGTAGTGGCCGCAGACGAGGATCACACAGCCGTTCTACCCGAGCGCAAGAACCGAGGCTCAGCCGAGCGCGAATAAGTCGAGGCTCAGCCGAGCGCAAGAATCGAGGCTCAGCCGAGCACAAAATCGAGGCTCAGCCGAGCGCGAACAGATCGAGGAAGCGCGGCAAAAACTGCGGGCCGTACAAGGACAGGATGATGGCGAAGTAGGCGAACGTCACCACGAATGCGACGCCGAATCCGCCCGCGTCGAGCATCCGCTTGTCGCGGCGCCGCAGGTACCGCAAGAGCAGCACGAAGATGAGCGCGACATGGGCGAAGAACGCCACCGGGGCGAGGAACTGCACCACGTTGCCGACCCCGTCGCCGCGAAACACGTCGCGCCAGCGGCGAAAGCCCGCGTCGAAGACGAACCCGGTGTGCAGGTTGACCTTGTCCCAGATGAGCGCGATGGAGATGCCGACTCCCTCCGCCCATTTGCTCCGGTACAAGAGGAGCGCCGCGACCGCGACGTAGATGAGCGATTGGAAGAGGTGCAGGATCAGCACCTCGCGCTCGAGGATTCCGGAGACGAGCAGAATCGCGATCCACAACCCGCAAAGGGCGAGCGCGGTGCGGCCGAGCGCGCGATCCATGCCGGCACTTACGGCGCACGCTGCCGCCTATTTCGAGGCTGTCGCGAGCTGCGCTGCGAGATGGCAAAGCTGTCTATTTGGGTGCGGTCGGGTGGGGCGCCATGAAGACGAGCAGGGCGGCGCGCGCTTGCGAACGGTTCACCACCCCGTGCTCGTCGCCAGCCGGGACCAGCACGGCCTCGCCCACGCCGAGCTCGCGCTCTTCCCCGGCGATCTGCGCGACCACCGTTCCTTCCAGCACCGCATAGACCTTGTCGTTGCCTTCGTGCGCGTGCTGCTTCTGCGCTTGCCCCGGCTCGAGGCAGTAGACGTCGCAGAAGAACCGCTCGGTCTCGAAGAGGTTCAGCTTGACCATCTTCGCCGGGTCGAACTTGCGCTGCGAAAAGGCAGCCACCTTCATGCGCGCACCTCGCCTGCCGGAGCGGCCTCCAACGCCGTCGCCGCCTGCTCAGAGCGGGCCGAAACGCGCGACTCGCCCAGCGCAGCGGCGCGAGGCTCTAATGGCGCGATGCCTGCCTCGCGGAAGAGCCGCATGTCCGCCTCGTACGCCGGGTTGCCGGTGGTGAGCAGCTTCTCGCCGAAGAAGACCGAATTCGCGCCGGCCATCATGCAGAGGAGCTGCGCTTCTTCGCTCATCTGCTGGCGTCCCGCCGACAGCCGCACCATCGCCTTCGGCATCAAGATCCGGGCGACGGCGATCATCCGCACCATTTCCACGGTGCTGGTCTGCGCCTGTTGGAAGAGCGGCGTGCCGGAAACGCGGACCAGCAGGTTGATGGGGACCGACTCGGGATGCGGATCTTGCGCGGCGAGCTCGCGAAGCAACGCGCAGCGGTCGTCCACCGACTCGCCCATGCCGATGATTCCGCCGCAGCAGACGCCGATGCCGGCCTCGCGCACGTTGCGCAGCGTGCGCAAGCGGTCGTCGTAGTCGCGGGTGGTGATGATGTCGCCGTACTTCTCGCGGCTCGTGTCGAGGTTGTGGTTGTAGGCGGTGCAGCCCGCTTCCTTGAGGCGGCGCGCCTGATCGGCTTCCAGCATGCCGAGCGTGCAGCAGGCTTCCATGCCCATGGCGGTGACGCCTCTCACCATGTCGAGGATGCGGTCGAACTGCGGGCCGTCCTTCACCTCGCGCCAGGCGGCGCCCATGCAGAAGCGGGTCGCGCCGGCCTCACGCGCCTGGGCTGCTGCGGCGAGCACGGCTTGCGTGTCCATCAAGGGCTGCGCCTCGACGCCCGTGTGATAGCGCGCGGCCTGCGGGCAGTACGAACAGTCTTCGGGGCAGCCGCCGGTCTTGACCGAGAGCAAGGAGCAGAGCTGCACCTTGTTGTCGCCGAAATGTTCGCGGTGGACCGTCTGCGCGCGGTGGACCAGGTCGAGGAGCGGAAGATCGTGCAGCGCGCGGATTTCTTCGAGCGTCCAGTCGTGGCGGATCATCGCGCCCTTCTACACCAGCTTCGAGCGCGCGAGCGCAAGCGCTTCGTCGAGCTTGTCGGGCTCGCCGCTGCCTTGCGCGAAGTCGGGATTGCCGCCGCCCTTGCCGTTCAGAATCGCGAGCGCCTCCTTGAGGAGTGCGCCCATGCCTACGCCTTGCGCGCCTTTCGGACGGGCGAAGATCAGGTGGCCGCGGCCTTCGTCCACCGCCCCCAAGAGCGCGGTCGAGCCGGACTGCGCCAGCGCCTGCGCGACGCTGCGTGCGAAGCCTGCGCCGCGCTCGATGCGGCTGACGACCAGGGGCGCCTTGAGCCTGATCGTCTCGTGCTGCGCCAGCTCCACCAAAAGCGCATCGGCCTGCTTTCGGCGCGACTGCGCTTCCGCGGCGACGCGCGCTGCGGCCGTGGCCAGATCTGAGGGGGCGCATTTCAACGCCTCCGCTGCGGCGGCGAGCTGGGCGTTGGCCTCGGCGAGGAGCGACACCACCCGGCCGCCGCAGACGAACTCGATCCGCGACTTGCCGTCGCCCCAGCGCGCGATTTTCAAGATGGAGACGCAGCCCACTTCGCCGGTCCGACGCGGGTGCGTGCCGCCGCAAGGCGAGGCATCCACGCCTTCGACCAGCACCACCCGGTCGCCTTTGACCGCTTCTTTGCGCAGCGGCAGCCCGGCCCGCTCCTCGCCGCTGAAGTCGCGCGCCACCACCGGCAGGTCGCGCCAGATGCTCTCGTTCGCCCGCGCCTCCGCCGCCTTGGCTTTGGCGCTGTCAGGCGGGACGTCGAGGTCGATGGTGCAGGTGCGCTCGCCGAGATGGAAGGAGATGGTCTGCGCCCCTACCGTCTCGAACGCCGCCGACAACAGGTGCTGACCGTGGTGCTGTTGCATGTGATCGAAGCGCCTTTGCCAATCGACCTGCGCGTCCACTTCCGAAGGCTGCAGCGGGCGGTCGAGGATGTGCAGGACCTTGCCCTCCCGCTCCTGGGTGTCGAGCACGCGGGCCGCCCCGAGCTGGCCGCGGTCGCCGGGCTGGCCGCCGCCTTCGGGGTAGAACGCGCTCTTGTCGAGGACCGCCGCCGGCTTTCCTTGCAGATCGGCCACTTCGACGATGCGAGCGCGGAACGCGGTCAGGTACGGATCCTGGAGATACAGTCGCTCGGTCATTGCGGCTTTATAGTCGAACACCCGGACGCTTGTGGCACCCGATCACGCGCGCGCTACGTTCCCGGCAACCGCAATTGCGCGGCTGCACGCGGCAACGCTGCTTTCGGCCTGAGGCGGGTCGCCGCCGGGCGGGCGGGGCCGAAGACGTCGCGGCCGCCGTACTCGGGCGAGGCGGCGCGTTCGTCCTCGATGTATCGGTCGAGCGCCGGCCCCTCGACGCGCCCTTCGAGAAGCCGCGCTTGCTGGTCGAGCCGCGCGATGGCGTCGAGCTTCTCGGTCTGACCCAGCCGCGCTGCCGAGACGGCCTGCTTCAACACCGAGATGGTTTTGTCGTAGACCTTCAAAGGGACCGGGAAGGGATGGCCGTCCTTGCCGCCGTGCGCGAGTGAGAAGCGGGCCGGATCGGCGAAGCGCGACGGCGCGCCGTGCAGCACCTCGGCCACCGCAGCCAGGGCTTCGACGGTGCGCGCGCCCACGCCGGGTTGCAAGAGCAGCTCGGGAAAATCGCGCGGACCGTTTTCGCGCGCAGCGAAGAGCGTCGCATGCAGTCGGCGGGCGAAGACGTCTTCTGTTCGCAGGTCGTGATGGGCCGGCATCTGCAGCCGCGGCCACTCGCGCAGGACGCGCTCGGGCTCGTGCGACAGCTCGACCAAGGCATCGCGCGCGTGGCTCGCGCGGCGGTCGGTCAGATTCAAGATGGCGCCGCCGGGCTGGCCTTCGATGGCGGCGTGCGGCTCCTCGACGAAGCTCTTCACGCCCTCGGCGAGCCAATGATAGCGACGCGCCTGCCGGCGGTGCTCGTTCATGCCTTGCTGCACCACTGTCCAGGCGCCGTCGTTCGCCACCACGAAGCCGTGCAGGTAGAGCTGGAAGCCGTCCTGCAAGAGCGCGCTGTCCACCTTGGCGACGAGGCGCGAAGTGCGCGCCAGACCAGCGCCGTCGTTGCCGGTGCGCTCGCCGAATTGCAGCAACTCGTCCGGTGTCTTGCGCGAGTGGCGCCCGCGGCCGCCGCAGATGGTCAACCCGAGCTCGGGACGTTTCGACAGTCCGCGCTTGAGCGCGCCGAGGACGCTCGTGGTGATGCCGCTCGAATGCCAATCCATGCCCATCACGCAGCCGAGCGATTGAAACCAGAATGGATGCGCGAGCCGCCGCAGAACGCCGTGCGGGCCTTCCGCGAGGACGAGCGCTTCGACCATGACTTCGCCGAGCCGCGCCATTCGCGCGGCGAGCCATTCCGGGACGCGCCCTCCGTGCAGCGGCAAATCGGCTGAGCCCGAGCGACCCATACGGATGTTCAGTCTAACTGCTGTTAGCAGCGGCGCAAGCGGCGGGCGCGACCCAGGCGGATGAGCTTCGGCTTGGCGGCCTCGCCGATCGGGTCCGGACACACCTCGCGCAGCTTGCAGGTTCCACACTCCGCGCCGCTCCAGACCGCCTCGAACAGCGCGCTGATGCGATCGATGGTGTCGAAGTCTTCGGTGCAGATGCCGAGCTCGAAGTTGCGGCGGGCCGCGGACTTCGCGCCCAGGCCAGCGCCGGTGAAGTTGGCGCTGCCGAAGTAGACGAATGCGTTGTCGACGATGATGGCCTTGAAGTGCACCCGCGGGCAGATCTTGAGCGCGAGGCCGCCGCGGACAAGCCGCGAGCGCGCATCGAACGAGGCGCGAAACGGCCGCGAAGGCAGCTCGGCGTGGAGGAGCCGCAAGGACACGCCGCGTCCCGCCAGTTCGTCGAAGAGCTGCAGCACCGAGGCGTATTTCCCATTGCGCTCGATCTGCATGTCCTTGACGTTCGCGGTCGCGATGCTGACCGACTCGCGCGCGTAGCGGAGCTTCTGCAGCACCACCTCGCGGTAGAGCTCCTCGCCGGTCAACAGGCTGGCGGTCATCTCGCGCACCGGACTTCAGATGCCACGCGCTGCCGGAAGGGCAAGTTTCGCGACCTGCGCCACCGCGGCCCGCGCCGGGCCACGCGGGGCTCAACCGTGCCAGGTGCGCGTCAGTGGCCCGCGTCGAGCCCGCGCCCGACTGCGTTCGCAGGCCCTGCATCTTGCGGCGGCGGGGTGTCGCTGAAGACGAGCAGCGAGCCCATGCGAAACACGTAGGTCGGCGGGTTCTCCTCGCGAAGCACGTAGATGGTGTACGGCCGCGATGCGCCGCCGCGGGGGGAAGTGGCGAAGAGATGCCGCACGCCGACCTTGGCGGTGACGTGCAGCGGGTCGTCGAGGTCGGTGCCGTCGAGCGAGATGCGCACGTCGGGCGGCGCGATGATGGAAACTTTGCCCGTGCAGCCCTGCGGCACCATGTAATCGCAAGTGAGCTGCTCCGCGACCGCCAGGTTCTGCGCGAGGACGCGCGGAGTAGCGTGCGATTCCTCTGAAACTTCGCGGCGCGCCGGCACGTAGAAGACGCTCAGTCCGACCGAGTTGTCGCCGCGGGTGACCATCACCAAGACGTCCAGCTTGTTCTCGATGCCGATCCTGGCGAAGCAATCCCTCCGGCAGCTCGTGAGTGGCGGACCTTTGATGATGCGCACGTCGCGCAGCTTCTTGTTGGTGAGGAGCGCGTTGCGCACCACTTCGCCGAGCTTGTGCTCCATCTCCGGATCCGGGTTCTCCATGAAGACTACGAGACCGGTCTTGTAGGACGGCCGATCCGGGAGGACCGCCGGCGGCACCTGCGAGGCGGGCTCGACGTCCTCCTCGGGGGCGGGCGCCGCCTCCACCGGCTGCTGCTTGTTCGCCTTCTTCGCCGCGGCGAGCGGTGGCGATGCCGGAGCCGCCAAGACAAGCGTCGTGAGAAGCAGCGCGATCATGCGCGCATGCTACCGAAACGGGGCCTCCGCCGTCTGGCTTTTTCCGTCGATTGACGCTAGAGCGCAGCCGTGGCCAGAGCCGCGTACCGGCCGGACTTTCTCTTCAGCGGCGGGCGCGTCCACGCGGGCGCGACCCTCACCGTCCGCGACGGAATTGTCGAAGCCATCGGAGCGGCGCCGGCCGATCTGCGCCCGCAAGAGCTTCGCGGCCGCGCGCTCCTTCCCGGAATGGTGGCCGCCCACAGCCACGCCTTCCAGCGCGCCATCCGCGGACGCACCGAGCACCGCACGACCGGGCGCGACGACTTCTGGACCTGGCGCGAGGCGATGTATCGCGCGGCGGAACGGCTCGATCCGGACGACCTCTACGCCATCTCGAAGTTTTGCTTCCTGGAGATGGCGCGAGCCGGCATCACCGCGGTGGGCGAATTTCATTACCTGCACCGCGATGCGGAAGGAAAGCCTTACGCCAATCCGAACGAGCTCGATCTCTCGGTTGCCCGAGCCGCGCGCGAGGCGGGCTTACGCTTGCGGCTCCTGCGGGTGGCGTATGCGCGGAGCGGTTTCGGCATTCCGGAAAACCCGCGGCAGAAGCGCTTCATCGAATCGTCGTCCGACGAATACCTGGAGAACCTGCACGCGCTTGCGAAGCAGGTCGAGGTTGGCGCCGCCCCGCACAGCGTCCGGGCGTGCCCGAAGGAATGGATCAAGGACATCGCCGCGGAGGCCAAGCGCGCGGGCTGGGTGCTGCACCTGCACGTCTCCGAGCAGCCCGGAGAAGTCGAGCAGTGCAAGGCGGAGCACGGCACCACCCCGGGCATGCTGCTGCAGGAGTTGGGCGCCGTTCACGAGCGGATGACTGCCGTGCACGGCGTGCATCTCACCGACGAGGAGATAGCCCTCTTCGGACGCGCGCGCGCCACCGTCTGCGCCTGTCCCACCACCGAGCGAAACCTGGGCGACGGCATCGTCCGCGCCGGGGCGCTCTTCGCAGCCTCGGTCGATGTTTGCTTCGGCACCGATTCGGAAGTGCAGCTCTCGCCGCTCGAAGACGCGCGGCAGCTCGAATACCACCTGCGGCTCGCCGAGATGCGCCGGGCCATTCTCGATGCGCCGGCAGGGCCGGGCGGGGTGGGGGCGAAGCTGTACGGCTGCGCCAGCGCGTCGGGGATGCGCTCGCTCGGGTTCGCGGGCGGAACGCTGTCCGAAGGAGAGCCGGCGGACTTCGTCGAAGTCGATCTCGACGACCCTTCCATCGCGGGCGCCAGCGCGGAAGACCTGATGGCCGACGTGGTCTTCTCGATGGAGCGGACGGCGCTGCGGGCAACCTACGTCGCAGGCTCGAAGCTCGAGCTCGATTTTGCCGGCGCGCTGCCCGGCTTTAAGGCAGCCATGCGGAGGTTGTGGGGATGATCGATCCGGTGCAGGTCTTGCGCGAGCTCGTCGCCATCGATTCCACTTCCGCGCGGCCGAACGGGCCCATGCTCGATGCGCTGGAACGGCACGTCCGGGGCTTGGGCTTTCAGACACAACGGCAGGCGTGGCAGGACGAGCGGGGTGTCGCGAAGGCCAATCTGATCGCACGGCGCGGCGTCGCGGAAGGCCTCGCGCTCGTCGGCCACACCGACTGCGTGCCGTTCGATCCGGCCTGGCAGGGCGCGCTTGCTCCCGAGGAGAAGGACGCAAAGCTGTTTGGCCGCGGCTCGGCGGACACCAAGTCGTTCATCGCCGCCTCGCTCGCGGCTGCCGCGCAATCGTCGAAGCCGCTGACGCTCGTCTTCACCGCCGACGAGGAGGTGGGCTGCCTCGGCGCTGCGCGCCTGCGCGACGAGGGGCTCGTGAAGGTGAAGCACGCCATCGTCGGCGAGCCCACCCGGATGACGCCCATCCTCGGCCACAAGGGCTACTGCCTGGCGGAAGTGCGGGTGCGCGGCGCGGAAGGTCACAGCGCGTATCCGGACACCGGCGCATCGGCCATTCTCGGCGCGGGCAGGGTGCTGCGCGAGATCGAAAACGCGCAGGTGGAGATTGCGAAAGAGCAGGACCCGCGCTTCACCCCGCCGTACACCACCTACAACGTCGGGCTCATCCAAGGCGGCAAGGCAAAGAACATCATCGCCGGCGAGTGCACGCTCACCGTCGAATGGCGGCCGCTGCCGGGCCAGGATGTGCGGCGCGGATTGGAATTGCTCGAGCAGGCCTGCGCGCGCGTTTCCGACAAGCGCATTTCGGTGGAAGTCAAAGCGCAGCGCCTCGATCAAGGGATCGCGGTTTCGGAGACATCGCCGGTCGTCCGCTTTCTTTCGCAAGAGACAGGAAACGCGCCCGAGACCATCCCCTTCGGCACCGAGCTTCCCTACCTGGCGGCGCTCGGCGCGCAGGCCTGCGTCTTCGGGCCCGGAGACATCCGCGTCGCGCACCGCACCGGCGAATTCGTGCCGCTCTCGGAACTGCGGGCGGCGGTGGGCATCCTAACCGCGGCCATCGAACGCTTTGGATGAACAGGAGACCCCATGATCGAGGTTGGACAGAAGCTGCCGGAAGGAACGCTGAAGGAGTTCATCGACACCGAAACGGAAGGGTGCAAGCTCGGCCCCAACGAGTTCAAGGTGGGCGAGCTCACCAAGGGCAAGAAGGTGGTCATCTTCGGCCTGCCCGGCGCGTTCACTCCCACCTGCTCGGCGAAGCACGTCCCGGGCTACGTGCAGAACTTCGAGCAGCTCAAGGGCAAGGGCGTGGACGAGATCTGGTGCGTCTCGGTCAACGACGCGTTCGTGATGGGGGCTTGGGGACGCGAGCAGAAGACGAACGGCAAGGTGCGGATGATGGCGGATGGCGGGGGCGACTTCACCAAGGCGCTCGGGCTCGATCAGACCATCCCCGGCATGGGCGTCCGGAGCAAGCGCTACGCCATGGTGGTGCAGGACGGGACGGTGAAGTCCATCGACGTGGAGCAGCCCGGCAAGTTCGAAGTGTCGGACGCGCAGTCGATCCTGAAGCGGCTGGCGTAGGCATCGATCTCGCCGCGGGGTTGCGCTCCCCGCGTGGTGGCAGCGGTTCTACGAGCGCCGCGCGAGCGAGTAGAGCGAGTTGGCGCGCTCGTTCTCGTCCACCGTCAATTGGTGGCGCAACGAGGGAAACGCGCGCTGATCGCAGTCGGTGCGCTCGCAGGTGCGGCAGGTGACCCCGACCGGCACCGCCGCGCCGGTGCTCAGGTCGATGCCGTCCGAATAGACCATCTGCCGCGCATACTGCGTCTGGCAGCCGAGGCCGATGGCGTGGACGATGGGCTGCGAGCCGTAGCCGTTCGAATCCTTCTGCGTCGTCCGCGCGAGGCAGAAATAGATGGTCCCGTCCGGCATGCGCGAAAGCTGGATGCGGATCATCCCGGGCGTCATGAACGCGGCGAAGATGTTCCAGCGCGGGCAAGCTCCGGAGAAGCGCGCGAAGCGGATGCCGGAAGCGGAGAAGCGCTTGGAGATGTTGCCCGCCACGTCGATGCGGACCATGTGGAACGGAATCGCTTCCGCCCCTCGCCTGCGCAAGGTGGTGAGCCGGTGGCAGACCTGCTCGAAGCCCACCCGAAAGCGCCGGCCGACCACATCGATGTCGTAGCGAACCTCCTGCGCGGCTTTCAGGAACGGCTCGTACGGCATCAACACCGCGCCCGCGTAGTAGTTGGCGAGCGTCACCCGGGCGAGCGCGCGCGACTCGGGCGTGGTCAAGGCCGGATCCGCGTCGGTCAGCTTCTTGATGTGGTCGCCCATGGCGAAGAGCCCGGTTTGATACGCGAGCTGGAAGGCGCGGCTCCGCGTGGGGAGCATCTCGCTCAGCGTCAGCAGCTTCCTCTCGGGCTCGTAGCGCCGCATCAGGCTGCGCTCGTCCGGCCAGCGCGCCATCCGGACGGTCACGCCGTACTGCTGGGCGAGATTGCGAACGAGGCCTGCGATCAGCTCGTCTCGCTCGAGACGCGCGCTCTTCCACAGCTCCTCCGCTGCGTCCTCCAGCTCGGGGAAGTGGTTCATGTGCTTCTGGGTGAAGTCGTTCACTTCCTCGGGTGAGTCGGGCACGGCGCTGCGCAGATCCTGCTCGTCGTCGGTGAGCCGGCTGACCCGGGCGGCCAACGACTCGGTGCTCTCGCGCTGCGAGCGATAGGCACGATAGAGGGCAAGAACCGCGCGGGCCCCTTGCGGGCTGGCGGTGGCGAGCTCGCGCATCTCGGTGGAAGTGATCGAGTAGCTCTCGAACATCGGATCGGAGAACGCTTCGAGAAGGTCCGACACCAGCCGCGCGTCCTCGTCGCTGCCGAAGGCGTGCAGGTCCACCTGGAATGCGCTCGCGAGCTTGATCAAGAGCGCAGCCGGGAGCGGCCGGCGGTTGCTCTCGATCAGGTTCAGGTAGCTCGGCGAGATGCCCAGGCTGGTCGCGAGCTGCACCTGGCTCAAGCCTTCGCGGCGCCGGAGCGCGCGGACCTTCTGGCCGAGCTTCAGTCCTTCGCTCATCGTTTACATCCTTTGACCGCCTGACAACATGTCATTGACAACCCGTTTCTCGCCCTTCTGGCAGAGGGCTTGAAGGTCATGCTGCCGCCGCCCATTGTCAAAGGACCATCTGACGGAGGGTCGATGACCGGACTGAACGAAACCGCGCTTCTCCATGACCGGCGCTACGAGGGGATCACCCGCACCTATTCGCGTGAAGAGGTGGAGCGGCTCCGCGGCTCGTTCCGCATCGAGCACACGCTGGCGGAAATGGGCGCTCGCAGGCTGTGGGAGCTGTTGCACACGCAGGAGTACGTGCATGCGCTCGGCGCCTTGACCGGCAACATGGCCGTGCAGCAGGTGCGCGCGGGGCTCAAGGCCATCTATCTCTCGGGTTGGCAGGTGGCCGCGGACGCGAACAGCGCCGGCCAGATGTATCCCGACCAGAGCCTGTACCCGGCGGATTCCGTCCCCGGCGTCGTGAAGCGCATCAACCAGGCGTTGCTCCGCGCCGACCAGGTCGATCACGCGGAAGGCAAGCACGAGCGCTACTGGCTTGCGCCCATCGTCGCCGACGCCGAGGCCGGCTTCGGCGGTCCGTTGAATGCCTTCGAGCTGATGAAGGCGATGATCGAAGCGGGCGCCGCCGGGGTGCACTTCGAGGACCAGCTCGCGAGCGAGAAGAAGTGTGGCCACATGGGCGGCAAGGTCCTGGTGCCGACCTCGCAATTCATCCGGACGCTCACCGCCGCGCGGCTCGCGGCGGACGTGATGGGCACCTCGACGCTGGTCATCGCCCGGACCGACGCGGACGCGGCGAAGCTCATCACCAGCGACGTCGACGAGCGCGACCGCGAGTTCATTTTGAACGGCGAGCGCACGCCGGAAGGCTTCTATCGATTGAAGCCAGGAATCGAGACTGCGATTGCGCGCGGCCTCGCGTACGCGCCGTATGCTGACTTGGTCTGGTGCGAGACTTCGCATCCGGACATCGCGCAGGCGCGGCAGTTCGCCGAAGGCATCCACAAGAAGTTCCCCGGCAAGCTGCTCGCCTACAACTGCTCGCCGTCGTTCAACTGGAAGAAGCACCTGGGCGACACGGCGATTGCGAAGTTCCAGAACGAGCTTGGCGCCATGGGCTACAAGTTCCAGTTCGTCACCCTGGCCGGGTTCCACGCGCTGAATTACTCGATGTTCAATCTCGCCCGCAATTATCTCGAGCGAGGGATGGCGGCCTACACCGAGCTGCAGCAGGCGGAGTTCGCGGCGGAGAAGCACGGCTACACCGCGACCAAGCACCAGCGCGAAGTGGGAACGGGCTACTTCGACGCGGTCAGCGAGGTGATCAGCGCAGGCAATGCTTCGACGCTGGCGCTGAAGGATTCGACGGAGGCGGAGCAGTTCTAACCGCTTCTGCCGAAGGCAGATGAGCGGTTACGTTTTTTGGTTTTGGGGCCGTTCGGTTGGCCCCGCAGATGGTCGGTTGTCCCGGTTGGCAGTAGGCCGCCGGGCAACTCAGGCGGCGCGGTCCGGTGAGGCCGCGCCGCATTCTTTTGCCCGCCAGTCGATCACGTCCGTTTCACGAGTCGAAAAGCGGCGAGCCCGGCAGGGACGCCCCGCCGAGCCCGCGGCCGCCCATTCAGTCGCGACCGTTGCCGTCGAAGTGGAACAGGTCGAACAAGTCGCCGATGGCCGGCATGTTGCGCGGCACATAGGTATTGTCGTCGTGCTGGATCGGATTCGGCAGGTTGTCGCGGCTGCGCGCGCTCAGCGTGGTTCCGAGCTTCCAGTTGCGCTCGATGAACTTCACCACCGAGGAATGCTCGTTGTACGCGTGGCTGACGTGGCCACCCGTGGAGAAGGGCGACACCGCGATGATGGGGATGCGCGGCCCGGTGCCAAAGAAGTCGACCGGTTCGATGAAACCCGAATCATAATAACCGCCGCCTTCGTCGACGGTGATGAGGATGGCCGTCTCCGCCCACAGCTTCGGATTCGCCTGCGTCAGCTCGACGATGTTTTCCGCGAACGCCTCGAAGAGCGACCACTTGGACGACGCAGGGTGGCCGTCCATGGTTCCATCCGGCTTCACGTAGGACACCGCCGGCAGCGTGCCGTTGGCAAGATCGGTGAAAAGATCGGTCACGTCGCGCATGTGATCGGCGACGACGCTCGGATAGTTCGCCTGATACTCGAAGGGATTGCAGATGTTGCAGTAGCTGCCGGAGAGTGGGCTGGCGGTTCCGTCGACGTCGAAGCCGCCGCCGTAATACTTCCAGGTGATTCCCTTCGCGCTGAGCACGTCGCCGATGCTCCGCTGGAGCGTCGCGGGGACGACAAGGCCGGTCTGGGGCAAACCCTTGGGCGTGAACGCGGGGTTGACGTTGACCGCCTGGTAGAACTCACCAGTCCCGCACTTGGTGTCGACCGGATAAGGCAGGGAGTCGAGATAATCGGCGATGGCGGCGATGCCCGGCTGGCTGCGGTCGGAGCAATTGAAGAAATCGGCGCGGCGCGTGTAAAGGTTCAGCGTCCCGGCCTGCGGATCGGGGTTGTAGATGGTGGCGGCGGGAGGCGTCGCAACGTGTCCCTTGCCGTCGCTGAGGAAGACCTGATCGGCAAACCCGAGCGGCAGGCTGTCCGGGCCGGTGCCGCCGAGCACCGGCTGATGATAATTGTCGCTCATCGTGTACGCGTCGGCGAGGAACTTGAAGAACGGCGCGTCGCCGCGCTGCATGTTGAAGAAGGCCATCGTCTGGCCCGTGTCATGTGCGGCGGCGCCAGGCGGCGTGCTGTAGGTCGTCGTCACCGCGGACTGCAAGTCGTGCAGACAGCCGGTGGGATTGGTGCGCGAGACATGCTCCGCGTCGATCTTGCAATCGACCTGCTGCACCATCTGGAAGAATTGGTGGATGGTGTCGCCGGTGAAAGCGTCGAACGGCATGTTCGGCCCGGTCAATTGGAAGGGCCCGGGCAAGAGCGCGTTGACGTTGGTGATGCGGGTGTCCGGGCCCAGCGTGAAGGGCAGGCCGGTGCCGCCGGTGGCAAAGAGGAATTGATCCGAAGGAGGCAGGCCCGGATCGCCGCCGGGGAGCCCGAGGATGCCGACGTACGGCGAGACGGCCCCGACGCCCGCGACGTCCGGCGGAGGGAGCGTCGAATAGAGCTGCTTCTGAGCGGCATCGGCGTTGCTGAAGAACTTTCCACGGTTGGGAGGCGCGACGATCTGGAACTGGTGGGCCTTGGCAAAGTTCGGGCCGGGTGAGCCGTCGGCGTTGACGATTCCTTCGGAAAGAAGGTTCTTGACGCTCTCCTTCTTGCTTCGCGGGGTGAAGGTGGCGAAGAGGTGATCGAAGCTGCGGTTCTCGCCGACGATGACGATGACGTGCTTGATCGGCGTCGCGGTGGCGCCGTCGTCGTTGCGACCCGGCCCCCGATTGTCGCCGCTTCCGTTCGAGCCGGATCCCGAGCCGGACGGGCCCGAATCCCGACCTCCATCGTCACGCGCCGCCGCGGCTGCGGCATGCAAGCCTCCGAGGCCTGCGACGACGAACGCTGCAAGCAGCGTCTTTTTCACTCCTGAGAATGTCATGGTTCGGCACCTCCAATTCCCGCCGGGTTGGCGAGGTGCCGCCTGCTCTAACAGCCGCCCCGTGCCAGGAGGGTGACTTGGAAGCCACATTCACACCGCATTCGAGTCTGTCAGCGCTCGCACGGCGCGAAGCCGCTCTCGTCGAACAGGCGTTTCGCATCCATCGCGGTCCACTCCGCCGGCTTCATGCCTGGATGCCGGGCGAGAAACGCGCCGACGATGCCGTAACCGAGTGTGTAACCAGTCCATCGCGGATACGTTCCGCCGCGCCCGAACATCACTTGCGGCAAGAGCGGCCCGGTCTCGGCCAGGTGCGGACGGATGGCCTTCATCCAACGGCACTCTTCCGGCTTCGAGAGCGCGTGTGTCCAGGCGCCGTCGAGCCCGGTGATGGCGTGCGCGAACTGGTCGGCGCGGCCTTCGAAGACGAGGTAATCGGTCAGCGTGAAGCCAAACACGTCGGCGCCAGGGTGCAGATGCATCCAATCGGCGTGATGCGACTCGTGGGCGAGGTTGTAAGCCACCCAATCCTTCCACCCCGGCACGGGCGCGACGTACAGATCGAGGATGTTTTCGCTCGGCGTGTACGCCATCACGCCGTTCATCGGCGCGCGGACCGGATTCGTCGGCTCGTAATACAGGACGCAGACAGTCCCCGGTGAATGCCCCGGCAGTTGCCGTTCCGCCGCGGTCAGAGCGCTCCTGATCGACGATTGCAGCTCGCGCCGGTTCGCCTTCAGGGTTTCGATTTCGCGCCGCGCGGCCGGGAAATTCCAACCCGCAGGATTGCCCGAAGTCATCCCCACCAGGTCCGAATGCGAGGGATGAAAAGACGGGAACGAGAAGCAATCGTTCAGGTGCGGCTCGAGGACGAGCGAGAAATACAATTCCGTCCGCGCCGCTTCCGGCGTGTCTGCCGCGCGGGCGAGGTACTGCTCGACCGCCGGGAAGACGAACACGATCCGCGGCGTGAGGGCGATCCCGATCAAGAAGAGCGCGGCCACGTCGGCCACTACGCTGCCGCACGGTGCTTATGTCAAAGGCTCAATGGCCGGGATGGTGCTCGAGCGGGACCATCTCCCGCGACGAGAGCCGCAAGAACCGCGTCAGGAGCGCGACGGCGACCGCGGTGAGGCCGGCGCACAGTCCCCACCAGAGGCCAATCACGCCCATGCCCGCGTAGAGCCCGAGCCAGATCGCGATGGGCAAGCCAATCAAGTAATGCCCGAGCAGGTTGGCGAGGAAGGCGAAGCGGGTGTCGCCGGCTCCGCGCAGGACGCCGGAGCCGACGCCTTGGATGCCGTCCGACAATTGAAAGACGGCGCAGACGCCCAAGAGGGGAATCGAGGCCTCGATGACCTCGGGACGGTCGCTCAAGACGCGGGTGATCGCTTCCGGCGCGAGCCAGAATGCAACCGCCGAGACCGACATCACACAGGCCCCGGCGGAGAAGGCGAGCAGCCCCGCCCGCCGGGCTCCGGGCGTGTCGCGCGCTCCGATGAAACGCCCGACGCGCACCGTCCCCGCCATTCCCACGCCCACCGCGGCGCAAAAGGTGAAGCTCGCCCAGGCGATCGCCACCTGGTGCGCCGCGAGGCTGTCGGCGCCAAGGCGCCCGGCGAGAAGCCCGACCAAGGCGAAGACGCTCACCTCCGCGCCCATCTGCAACCCTGCAGGAATTCCGACCGACAGCGCTTTCTGCAAGTCCGCGGCGACCGGCCTGCGGCGCACTCCGCGGCGCGGCCTGACCTCGAGCGCGAGGATGCCGAACTGCAAGAAGGAACAGAGGCTGGTTGCCAGCGCCGAGCCGCCGGCGCCGAGCGCGGGCATTCCCGCCTTCCCGTACACGAACGCGATGTCGAGGAAGAGGTTGGCGACGTTCGCCACCACGGTCGCGACGACGAGCGAACGGATGCGCTGCGCGCCTTGGAGGTACGAGCGCAGCGCCGCGAAGCCGAGCATGGGCAAGAGCCCCGGAAGCCGCAGCCACAAGAACATCCGCCCGTCGCGCGCGACCTCCTCCGGAATTCCCGCCGGCCCCAACGTGAACGGCAGCGCTGCGATGGGTAAAGACAGCGCAAGCGAAATGAAGAGGGACAGCCAGAGCCCCTGCCAGATCAATTCGTGCGCGCGCCGCTCGTCGTTGGCGCCGAACGCCTGCGCGAAGAGCGGATCCAGGCCCATGGTGGCGCCGAGGCCGATGACCGCCACGGCGAAGAAGAGGCCGTTCGCGAGCCCGACTGCCGCGAGTGGCGCCGCGCCGAGGCGGCCGACGACCGCGGTGTCGACGAGCCCCATCAGCGCATAGCCGGCTTGCGTCAGCGCAATCGGCCCGGCGAGCTTCAAGAGCTGGGAGAGCTCGCGCTTCATGACGGATCGCGAATCGGCGTCTCGAGGAGCGGCTTGTGCACTCGCGCCTCGACCGCGTGGAGGAGAAAGGGCAGGGCGCAGGTCAAGCCTGCGCAGACCAGCGCCACCCGGCCCATTCCGACGAGCGCACCGGATGAGCTTTCCGTCAGGAGCCGCGAGGAGAGAAAGGCTCCCCCGGCCGAGGCCGCGTGCTGCACCGCCGACTGGATGGACATGAAGCGCGCGCGCTCGTCCGGCCGCGGCACCTTGCTGGCGAGGGTGTTGTACGCGACGTTTCGCAGCGACAAGGCGAACATGAAGCCGACCACCAGCGCCGCCGCGGGCAACAGCGGTGGAACGCGGCCGAACCCGCCGTAGAGCACGCAACACAAGAGGACCACCGCGAAGGTGCCGACCCGGAAGGAGCCGAGGCGATCGATGGCGCGGCCCCCGAGTTGCGCGCTGAAGAAGGTGACGATGCCCGCGTAGAAGTAGAGGCGCCCGAGCGAGGCACGCGGATAGTCCAGGTTCAGTTCCACGTAGGTGGCGAGGTTCGGGATGACGACGAATCCGGCCGCCATCACCACGAAGGTCATCGTCCACGACAGCCGGACCGCGGGCTGCGCGAACAAGTGCGAGAGCGGGACCAGCTTGCGCCGGTTCTCGAGGTGCTTTCGCATCGGCGGCAGCAAGAACACGGCGCAGAGCGCGATGACGACGCCCAGGCCCGCGACGGAAAAGAAGGGCATCCGCCAGCCGAAGTGCTGCGAGATCTCCAGGCCAGCCGGAACCCCCAGGACCGAGGCGGCGGAGAAGGCGGCCATGGTGATGCCCATCGCGGCGCCGCGTCGCTCGGGCGGCACGGTATCGGCCACGATGGAGACGGCAAGGCTCGTCGCGGGGCCTCCGAACATGCCCGCGCACACCCGCGCCAGCACGAGGGTTGTGAGACCGCGCGCGAATCCGCCCAGCGCCGTGCCGCAGACGAGGCCGAAGATGGCCACGCCCAGGGCCGGACGTCGATCGAAGCGGTCGAGGAAGAACGACCCGGCAAGTCCGGCGACGGCTGCCGCCGCGGTGTAGGCGCCGCCCACCAGCCCGAGCTGAGAGGTCGGAATGCCGAGCGCCCGCGCGAAGTCGGGCCCGAGCGGCATCACCATCACGAAGTCGAGGACGTTGACGAACTGCACCGCCGCAACGAGGAGCGTGACGGTTCGTTCTTGTCTCGTCAGGGGCACGAAGGCGGGACTGTGAACACGGGATCCGGCGCGCAGTCTACCGAAAGAGGTCCGGACGCAGCTCTTCTCGCTTGGGGAGGCCTGCCACCGCGCCGAGCCTGGTGCAGACGCGGCTCCCCACCGCGCAACCCATTCGCAGCGCCGCGACCAGCTCGCCTTCGAGCGGATTCGAAGCCAGAAGGCCGGCGACGAATCCATCGCCCGCTCCGGTCGTGTCGACCACGTTCACCCGCGGAGCCGAGACCTGTGCGCCCTCGCGCCCCCGCCGTGCCGTGACTCCGCGCGACCCGAGCGTGACGCAGCCGAGCTTCACTCCCAGTGACGAGAGCGCGTCCAGAGCCGACGACGCGTCGGAAACGCCCAGGCACGGCATGAGCTCCTCCTCCGAGAGCTTGACGATGTCGCAGAACGGCAGCACGTCGTCGCAGAGCGCGCGCAGCTCTCGCAGGTCCTTCCACAGGTGGGCGCGGACGTTCGGGTCGAAGGACACCGTCATGCCGCGGCCGCGCGCCTGTCTCACTGCCTTGCGCAGCGTCTCGCCGGCGGCGGGGAGCACGTGGGCGGACGTTCCGCAGTGGAAGATCCGCGCCGGAGGGACGCGGGCAATGTCCTCTTCGGCGATGAGCTTGTCCGCCGAATCGGCCCCGGTGGGCGCGAAGAAGCTGCGCTCGCCCAGCTCGTCCAAGGCCACGAACCAGACGCCGGTGAGCGCGGCGCGGGTATGGCGCAGCCGCACGTCGATGCGCTCTTCGCGCAGCTTGCGCGCGAGCAGATGGCCGAACTCGTCCTCTCCGGTGACGCCGACGAACGCCGCCGAGAGCCCGAGCCGCGAAAGCCCCACCGCGACGTTGGCAGGCGCTCCGCCGGAGTGCACCTCGAAGCGCGAGGCATCGCGCAGCGCTCCCCGCCGGTCGGGCAGCAGATCGACGAGCGCTTCGCCGAAGCAGGCGACGTCGGTCATGGCGAGAAGCGGGCGAGGAGCGGCACGTGGTCGGACTTGCCGAAGAACGGGCTCGACCTGTCGCCGAACGCGCAGGTGCCGTCCATGTCGAGCCAGCGGATGCCGTTGCCGGAAAAGAGATGGTCGAGGTGCATGCGCAGCCGCATGAACCCGGCGGTGGGGAAGGGGCCCTCCAATCGTCCGAACGATTCCTGCACGCCGGTGAAGCCGGCGTCCTCGGTGAGCTGCCGGTACACGGGAGATCCGGGGGGCGAGTTGAAGTCCCCGCAGATGATGTACGGCTCGTCCCTGGCGTGGCGCTTGACGAAGGCGGCGAGCGTCTTCGCCTCCTGGAGCTGATTGATTCCAAACCCCATCTTCTGCGAATGCGTCCAGAACGCTTTCGCGAACGGAGTTGGCAAGGACAGGTGCGTGTTGAAGATATGGAACGGCTTTCCGCCCGGCCCGGTCAACCGCATGTGCGCGCAGATCCGGGTTTGCTTGCGGTCCTTCCAGCGCAAGACGTGATGGTGGGTGATGTTGTGCGGGTGCTCGCAATTGTGCTCTTCGATCTTGAGGCGGAAGCGATGCACCAGGATGGCGAGCCCCATGCTTTGCAAGGGCGTGTTCCCCAGCCGATTGACGTGCGCGCGAAAATAAAAGGCGTCGTAGGGGAAGGGCGGGTCGCGTTTTTCGAACGCCATCTCGAGCTCGCTCATGAAGCTTTCGAGCTGCGTCTCCTCCGGCCGCTCGCGCCGGAAGGCGAGGCTCGACCGCAGCGAGATGGTCTCCACCTCCTGCAGGCAGATGACGTCGGCGATGGGGTCCAAGGACGCGAGCGCCTCGGCGATGCCGCGCTTGCCCTTGCGAGTGGAGGCGATACCGCGGAGCGAATGGCCGAAGTAGCGAACGTTGTAGGTGACGATGCGGAGCGGAGCTGGCACGGCGGCAAGTGTAGCGAAGTTGAGGCAGACTGCGCCGCATGCTGAAGCTCCGCCCCGCCGCTCCGGCCGATGTCCCAGCCATCCGCTCGCTCATCCGCGAGCTTGCCGAGTACGAACGCGAGCCACAGCAGGCGGTGGCCACCGAGGCGGACCTGCTGCGCGACGGCTTCGGCGAAAACCCGCGCTACCAATGCGTGATGGCGCTGTGGAACGGCGAAGTGGCGGGGTTCGCCTTTTACTTCCACAACTATTCCACCTGGCAGGGACGGTGGGGCTTGTACCTGGAAGACTTGTTCGTCCGCCCCACCCATCGGGGCAACGGCATCGGCAAAGCGCTGCTCGTCGAGCTGGCGCGCATCGCGCTCCGGGAGGGGTGCGGGCGGTTGCAGTGGCAGGTGCTCGACTGGAACCGCCCGGCAATCGAGTTCTACGAGAAGCTCGGTGCCCGCGCCTCGCCCCAATGGATCAGCATGCGCGTCGACGGAGAGGCGCTGGAAAGGCTGGCCGCACATGGATGAGAAGCTGTTCGAGACGCGCGCCGCGGAGTCGTTGCGCAAGCTGGAGAGCGCGCTGCGCGATGCTGCCGACGAATTGGACGTCGATTTAGCCGCAGGCATCCTCACCCTCGAGTTCGAGGACGGGGCGAAGTTCGTCATCAACAGCCATTCTGCCGCGCAGCAGATCTGGCTGTCCGCGAACCTCTCCGCGATGCACTTTGCCTGGCACGAACCGACCCAGAGCTGGCGAGATACCAAGTCGGGCGCGGAGCTGTTCACGGAGATTGGAAAGCTGGTCAGCGAGAAGCTGGCCCAGCCGGTCAAGCTCGGGAATTGAGCAAGCAGGCGGCTGCATGCTTTGATTTGTGATCCCCCTCACGCATCCACTGTTGGCTGGATGATTGAGGTGAGAATTGTCGCTCGCTCCTTACGATGAGGGTCTTAATTACAAAGACCAACCCAGGGAGCACGCATGCAGAATCAACGATTTTTCGTCGTTCTTGCCGTTGCCTTCGCTGCCGCTTGTAGCGGCGGCGGAAATGGCGCGGCTTCGTCCACCGTCGGCGCGTCGGGCGCGACGCTCACGAGCGGGGCAGCCACGCTCACCATTCCTTCCGGCGCGCTCACCCAGAACGTGCAGGTGACGCTGACCGAGACGCAGCCGCAGCACACTGGCCGCAGCGAGCGCGTGGAGATCTCGCCCGCCGGAACGACCTTGGCGCAGCCGGCGCGTCTCTCCATCCACGTCGACGACAGCAACGTCAAAGTGAAGATGCACGACGGCAGCGACGATAGCTTGAAGGACGTCGAGGTCGAAGATCGGAACCACGGCGACTTCAAGACCAGCATGAACTCGCTCGGCGCGGTCGAGGTCGAGCTCGAGCACGGCGCCACCTGCACGCCCGCGTGCGCCTCCGGCCAGGAGTGCGACGACGGCGTCTGCAAGGCGCACAACGAAGACGCTTCCAAGCGCACCTGCAGCCCGGTCTGCGCGTCCGGCCAGGAGTGCGACGACGGCGCCTGCAAGACGCACGACGAAGTCGAAGGCACCGATGGCGGCACCGCGACCTGCAGCCCGGCCTGCGCGACCGGCCTCGAGTGCGACGACGGCGTCTGCAAGGCGCACGGCGGCTGATTCACGACCGGCGCCCGCTGCAGTTCGCGGCGGGCGCCGCTGCAAGGGGCCGCCGCCGGTGGGCACCCTCGCGCGCCGCTCATGCCAATGGGTCGCCGGTGAGGGGCACCCTCGCGCGCCGCTCGTGCAAGGCTCGCCCTCCCGGGCGGTCGATGACAGTCTCGGAACTACGGCGCGCCTCGAAGTCGCGTCGGCGCGAGGGTACCCCTCACCGGCTCTCACGCGCTGACTGACTCTTCCGCAACATCCCGAGAGCGCGCGGTCTGACCTGGCCGCTGCTGCCGTCCTGCACATCACCGGCTGACGACGAATCGCCCCCGCCACCACGCGGTCCGACCTGGCCGACTCCGCCGTGCTCCGCATCACCGGCGACGGCGAATCGCGTCGCGACCCACGCGGGCGCGATCCACTCGTGCGGCGCGACCTCGCCAGCGAGTGCGATTACGGCTCCGGCCCGTCGCTGCGATCACCGGCTCCCCGCCGGCACGCGCGTTTGATTGATCCCGTTTCAAGATGGCCGAACGCGCCGAGGGAAAAGCTGCCTTTCAAGCCTTCGCTCGTGCTCGCGGGCGAGGCGGGACGATTCATCGCAGCGGGCGATGCGCAGCACGGCAGACCCGGCCGGGTCAGACCGCGCTCTCGGGATGTATGGGGACGATTCGTCGGCAGCGGGCGATGTACAGCACGGCGGAACCGGCCAGGTGAGATCGCGCGCTCTCGGGATGCTGCGGGACAGTCAGACAGCGCGTGAGAGCCGCCGGTGGGTACCCTCGCGCCGACGCGATTTCGAGGCGCGCCGTAGCTCCGTGACAGCCGCCGCCGTGCGGGAGGGCGAGCCGTGCATGAGCGGCGCGCGAGGGTGCCCACCGGCGGCGGCCCCCAGGGCTTTGCGTCCGCGACAACGTGAATGCGAGACTTGCATGAGCGGCGCGCGAGGGTGCCCACCGGCGGCGGCCCCGGGGCTTTGCGTCCTAGAAAACGCGACTGCGTCAGTCCTGGACCGGCCGCGCCGTGCCGTCGCGGAGCGACGCGGCGATGAGCTCGTCCACGCGGCGCTCGACCTTGCGCGAGAGCTCGCGCTGCTGGTCGCCCAGCTTCTGCTGCTCGCGGCCCATCTTCTGCTGTTCGCGCCCGAGCGCCTGCTGCGCTTTGGAGAGCTCGCGCTGCGTCTCGGCCAGCTCTTGTTCCGACTCGCGATCGCGCGGAGGCCGCTCGCCGTTCAACTCGCGCTGAGCGCGGCGCATCGCGACCTGCGCCTGCCTCGCGCCGAGCGCGGATTGCCTTTCGCCGAGCTTCGACTGCTGCTCGCCGAGCCGGGACTGCTGTTCGCCCAGCCGCGACTGCTCCTCGCCGAGCTCTTCCTGCGGCTTCAACGCTTCTTCGATGGCGTCGACGACCTTGCCGTCCTTCACCACGTACGCCTTGCCGCCGCGACGGAACCAGAGATAGCCGGGACCCAGCTCACGCAGGTGGTGCTTTGCCACTCGCAGGTCC
>DASXHM010000104.1:0-8982 GCA_036488495.1 Myxococcales bacterium
TTCATGCTGGGCGCGATGGTCGGTTGGTACGCGAGCGCGCGCTGGACTTCGGAAGCGCACAACCCCTCCATCCTCGGCGCCGTGGCGGTCACCCTCTTCTCCATGGTCGTCTGCGGGGTGGTCGGGTTCTTCATCGAAAAGTTCGCCTACCGGCCGCTGCGCAACTCGCCCAAGATCAACTCGCTCATCACCGCCATCGGCATGAGCTTCTTCCTCGAGTACGGCGGCCAGTACGTCTTCGGGCCCAACCCGCGCGCGTTCGGCGTCTTGCCGCGGCACCCGAACCACGTCTACGGGGGCATCTCGGTCGGCTACGTCGACGTGGTGACGGTGGTGGTCACGGTCGTGCTGATGATCGTCCTGCAGCGCATCGTCTTCCACACCCGGATGGGCACCGCCATGCGCGCCGTCTCCTGGAACGCGGACGTGGCAGCGCTGATGGGCGTCAACGTCGACGTCGTCATCAGCTTCACCTTCGTGCTCGGTTCGGTCCTGGCGGCGGTGGCGGGCATCCTCTACTCGTCGAAGTACCCGAGCGTGCATCCGTTGATGGGCCTGATGCCGGGCCTCAAGGCCTTCGTCGCGGCGGTGTTGGGCGGCATCGGCAACGTGCCCGGCGCCATGTTGGGCGGGCTTCTCCTGGGCCTCGCCGAACAGCTCGTCTCCGGCTACACCAGCTCGTCCTGGCGCGACGCGGTGGCCTTCGCCATCCTCATCCTCATCCTGCTCGTGAAGCCCTCCGGCCTGCTCGGCAAGGGCACGACGGAGAAGGTGTAGATGCCGTTCCTCGCCGGCAGCGCGGTCAAGAACATGGGGCGCACGGCGCGGAGTTGGGCGCCTTTCTTCATCGCCATTCCGATCCTCTGGCTGATCGAGCACTACGTCGCCTCGCAAACGCAGTTCGAGTACGCGTTCGAGAACATCAACCACATCGGCATCGCCATCATCCTCGCGGTGTCGTTGAACCTCGTGAACGGGCTCACCGGCCAGTTCTCCATCGGCCACGCCGGCTTCATGGCGCTCGGCGGCTACGTCAGCTCGGTCATCCTCATGCGCGGGCCGGAAGACGACCCGTACCGGCTCTTCTTCGTCCTCGCCATCCTCGCTGGCGCGAGCACCGCCGCCCTCGCGGGGTACGTGGTGGGAAAGCCGTCCTTGCGGCTGCGCGGCGACTACCTCGCCATCGTCACCCTGGGGTTCGGCGAGATCATCCGCGTCATCATCGAGAACACCTCGTTCTTCGGCGGCGCCATCGGGCTCTCGCCCATCCCGCACCGCGCCGACTTCACCTGGATCTGGGCGGTCGTGATCATCACGATTCTCGTCGCCAAGCGGCTGCGCGACTCCACCCACGGCCGCGCCTTCCTCTCCGTCCGGGAGGACGAGGTGGCGGCCGAGGCGATGGGCATCGACACCACCGGCTACAAGGTCCGCGCCTTCGTCATCAGCGCGTTCTTCGCCGGGGTTGCGGGCGCGCTGTCGGGCGCCTTCGAAGGCAACCTCGCCCCGCAGAGCTTCACCTTCGTGCGCAGCTTCGAGATCGTCGCCATGGTGGTCCTCGGAGGCATGGGCTCGATCACCGGCGCCACCATCGCCGCGGCGGTGCTCACCATGCTGCCCGAGTACCTGCGCGCGGTGGCGAACCTGCGCATGGTCATCTACTCGGTGGCGCTGATCGTCCTGATGCTGGTGCGGCCGCGCGGGCTTTTGGGCACCCGTGAGCTGTGGGACTTCTTGCGCAAGAAGCTGCCGCCCTTCAAGCCCGACGAGCGCGCCGAATCGCTCATCGACGTGCGCAAGGCCACCATCCGCTTCGGCGGTCTCACCGCGGTGAGCGAGTTCAGCCTCCAAGTCCGCCCTCGCGAGCTGGTAGCGTTGATCGGCCCGAACGGCGCCGGCAAGACCACCGTCTTCAACCTCTTGACCGGCGTCTATCCGCCCACCGACGGCAGCATCCGGGTGCTCGGACGCGATACCCGCGGGCTCGCCCCGCACGACATCGCGCACCTGGGCGTCGCGCGCACCTTCCAGAACATCCGCCTCTTCCGCGAGCTCTCCGCATACGACAACGTCCGCATCGCCTGCCACCACCTCACCAACGAGTCGATGGCGGCGGCGGTCCGGCACGGCGATCTCTCGGTGCGCGAGGAGGACTGGGTCTCCTTGCGCGCGCAGGAGCTCTTGGAAGTGATGGGCCTTGCCAACAGGCGCGACGAACTGGCGAAGAACCTGCCCTACGGCGAGCAGCGGCGGCTCGAGATTGCGCGCGCTCTCGCCACCGGGCCGCAGGTCCTCTTGCTCGACGAGCCGGCCGCAGGCACCAACTCCCGCGAGAAGGTGGAGCTGATGGCGCTGATCCGGTCCATCCGCGACCGCTTCGGCGTCGCCATCGTGCTCATCGAGCACGACATGAAGCTCGTGATGGGCGTCTCCGAGCGCATCCTGGTCCTCGACCACGGCGTCACCATCGCGACCGGGCTGCCGCGCGAGATTCAGTCGAACCCCAAGGTCATCGAGGCGTACCTGGGCGAGAAGTACGCCAAGGAGCACGCGGCGCAGATCGCCGCCGCCGGAGGTCCCGCCTAAGTGCCGCTGCTCGAGCTCGCCGGCGTGGACGTCCACTACGGCGCCATCCACGCGCTCCGGCAGGTTTCCTTCCAGGTGACGGAGGGCGAGATCGTCACCCTCATCGGCGCCAACGGCGCCGGCAAGACGACCACGCTCCGCGCGGTGAGCGGCATGCTCAAGCCCAGCAAGGGCACCATCCGCTACCAGAACGACGAGATCGCGGGGCTCAAGCCGCACAAGCTCGTCGCGCGCGGGCTCTGCCACGCTCCCGAAGGCCGCGGCATCTTTCCCAACCTGTCGGTGACCGAGAACCTGCGGCTGGGCGCGTTCTTGCGGCGCGACTCGGCCGGCATCGCGCAGGACGAAGAGCGCGGGTTCTCGCTCTTCCCCAGGTTGAAGGAGCGGCGGTCGCAGGCGGCCGGGACGCTCTCGGGCGGCGAGCAGCAGATGCTGGCCATCGCCCGCGCGCTGATGGCGAAGCCGAAGTTGCTCCTCCTCGACGAACCGTCGCTCGGCCTCGCGCCGCAGGTGGTGGAGAAGATCTTCTCCATCATCCAGGAGATCAACAAAGCCGGGGTGACCATCCTCCTGGTCGAGCAGAACGCGCACCTCGCGCTCGGCATCGCCCACCAGGCGTACGTCTTGGAGACGGGGTCGGTGGTGCAGTCCGGGACCGGCGCCGCGCTCTTGAAGTCGCCGGAGATTCGCAAAGCCTATCTCGGCGAATAGCGGCGGCCGCCGCAGGTGGCGGAAGCGAATGGCCGCCTGCCGAGTGCGACCAACGCCGCTCCATAAAACTACAGCGGCAGTGGCCGGGCTTCATGCTTCGGCGGTCCAGAGCTATAGAGTACTTTTACTTATGACGACCGGTTGGCCCATCACCATCGCCGACGTGCTCCAGGCGCGGAAGCGTCTGAAAGACCGGCTCCCGCCGACGGCGCTCCGCTGCTACGCCGCACTCAACGACACCGTCGGCCACGGCATCCGCGTGCACGTCAAGCACGAGAACCACCAGCCGACGCAGTCGTTCAAGGCGCGCAACGCGCTGGCCGCGCTGACCGTGCTCTCGGACGAAGAGCGAAAGCGCGGCGTGGTGGGAGCGACCCGCGGCAACCACGGCCAAGGCCTCGCCTGGGCCGGCCAGCTCTTGCACGTCCCGGTCACCATCTGCGTGCCCAAGGGCAACAACCCGGAGAAGAACGAGGCGATGCGCGGCTTCGGCGCCCGCCTCGTCGAGGAAGGCGACGATTACGACGCGGCGGTGCAGATCGCCGACGGCCTCGTGCGCGACGAGGGGATGACGCTCGTCCATTCGACCAACAACCGCCACGTCATCGCCGGCGCCGCCACCATGGCGCTGGAGATGCTCGCGCAGCAGCCGGCCTTGGACGCGATGGTGCTGGCGGTGGGCGGCGGCTCGCAGGCCGTGGGCGCGCTGACGGTCGCCCGCGCGATGCGGCCCGGCCTCGAGATCTACGGCGTGCAGCCGGCGGAAGCGGCGGCGGCGCACGACTCGTTCCACGCCGGAAAGCGCGTGACCGTTCCTTCCGCCAACACCTTTGCGGACGGCCTCGCCACCCGCTCCACCTACGACTACACGTTCCCTGCCCTTCAGGAGGGTTTGGCGGGCTTCGTCACCGTCACCGAGGCCGAGATTGCCAATGCGCTGCGAGTGTACGTGCGCACGACGCACAACTTGGCCGAAGGAGCGGCTGCGGCGGGCCTCGCCGGCCTCCTCAAGCTGCGCGACAACCTGCAAGGCAAGGCAGTGGGCGTCTGCCTGTCCGGCTCCAACATCGACGCCGCCACTCTGCAGCGGATCCTCTGCCGCGAGCTCTGACGGGCTGGAATTCCGGGGCCCGCCCGGCGTAGAGATGGCATGGACATGAGCCTTCTCCGTCCGGTGCAACCCCTCGACGTCTCGACGCGGCCTCGCAGCTCCGTCCGCTACGTCCTGGCGCGCATCCGCGGCTACAGCAGCGTCCAGCCTCCGCCGCGCGCCGCGCCGGTCGAAGACGGGCTCTACGGCTTTGCCCAGCCCATCCTGGGCGCCCGCATCCTGCTCTCGGACCCGCACCTGTTGCTCGAGGCCCTCTACCCGCCAGCGCTCCTGGCGCTCGCCTGCGCGGTGTGGGCCTCGCTGCACGGCGGGTCCGATGCCGGGCAGTGGTCGTGGTTCAAGCACTTCTACCGGGCGTTCGCGGTGCTCGCCCCCATGCCTTCGGTCATCTTCGCGAACCACTACGCGCGCATCGCCGCGATGATCCGTTGGCGGCTCGGGTTCGGCGCCTGCGGCCCGCGCGAGATGCCGATGGGCATGTTGATTGGCCGGCTGATCCGCCAGGCGTTGATCGTCGCCATCGGCATCGCGCCGGTGGTGTGGCTGCTCGGCGAATTGCCGCTGGTCGGCAAGCTGCTCTCGGGGGCCGTGGCGGCGGTGTGGGGCCTTCACTGGGTGGTGGCCGACGCCTTCGACGACGCCCAGGTCTGCCTGCCCGGCGAATCGCTGCGCCAATCGATCGAGCGCGACCGCCGCGCTCCCCCGCCCTGGTTCGTCCGCTGGATCAACACGGCCGCCACCAAGGTCCCGATCGGGAAGCGCCTTCTGCGCGCCTTCGGCCGCCTCTGCGACAAGCTCGCCCTCGATTCGCGCGGCGAAATCGAGCTGATGGAGAACAACCGCTACGTCTCGGCCGGGTTCGGCCTCTCCACCGCCGCGCTGCTCGCGATTCCCGGGCTGAACCTGCTGTTCCGCCCCATCATCCTTGCCGCGGCCTCACACGTCGTCGGCCAGTTCGAAGCGCAGGAAGAGCATCACGGCAGCTCGACGACGAACCACGGGATGTCGAGCCTGCCCGGATAGAGGCGCACCGTCAGTTGCTGGCCGGGCTTCACGCGGGCGTAGGACGCGCGACTGACTTCTTCGTCTTTCGCTTCTTCGAACGGGCCCCAAGGTTCGAGGCGCAGTCTCCATTCCGTGCGCTTGCCGTGCGCGATGTACTTGCCTTGCACGACTGCCTCGTACCGCACGGGCGGCCTCCGATCGAGAGCGACATTCGCATAGACGAGCGCTCCGAACGGTGCCGCAGCGAAGATCGGTGCCCAGAGCAAGAAGAGCCACGGCTTCTGCCGCTCGCGCGGGGCGGTGAGAAGCAACGCCACGGCGATGATCGCGCCCGCGCCCGCCGCGAGCAGCAGCGGCCGCGTCCACGAAACCAGACGAACGTCGAGCGACATCCGGAGCGCAATCGCGAGCCCGGGAAAGATCAACGCCGGGCCCAAGGACGGGCGTGGATCCTTCCGGCTCGAGTCGACGGCATACCCGCCGCGGCTGCGCACGGCGGTGAAGAACGCGGCAGCGAAGACAGCAATGTTCGCGATCAGCACCGGATGGTATGGCCGTGGCCAGAACCAGGCCCAGGCCGCGCACGCCAAGCCGAGCGCGTTCAGCACCTTCGCCATCGGTCGCCGGTGCGCGACGGTATCCGTGCCGAACTGTTCGACCAGGCGCTGGAGCTCGCTTTCGCGCTCCTGCTGGTCGAGGTCGGGAAGCTCTTGAATCCAGTCCCGCAGCTCGGGATCGAGGGCGAACATCCCGGGGACCTTCAGCGGTTTCTCGGAAGGCAACTCGGAGATCAGGGCCACCTCGCGAATCCCGTGTTGATAGACGTAGAGCCGGCGTCCGCGAATGCTCGCCCGCAGCATGCTGTGCGTCCGCAGCAGCGTGCGATGCACGATTCGCTGGTCGTCGTATTCGATCCGTTCCTGCAGCACGATCCAAGGCACACCGGCCATCGGCGCGAGCGCGAGGCCGAACAACGGCAGGTCCGCGGCAAAGCAAGTCGCAGCCGCCGCAGCAAACACGACGCCAACCACGATGAAGAACCACTTCCAGCCTGTGCTGTAGCTGCAGCTGCGCATCAATGGAGTTGGAACTCCGATTTCAATTCACGCGCGGTGAGCGTCTGCAAAGCCGCCTTGGGCGAGAGCCCCTCGTAGAGGATGCGGTACATCGCGTCGTGCAGCGGCATCTCGACGCCGAGCTTGTGCGCGAGGTCGTGGACGCTCTTCGCGGTGCGGACTCCTTCCGCCACCTGGGTCATCCCGGCGAGGACGTCCTCGAGCGACTGGCCGCGCCCGAGGCCGAGCCCGACGGCGCGATTTCGCGACAGCTCGCCGGTGCAGGTGAGGACCAGATCGCCCATTCCGGCGAGGCCGCTGAGCGTGAGCGGATTTGCGCCCTTCTTCACCGCGAGCCGCACCAACTCGGCGAGCCCGCGGGTCATGATCGCCGCCCGGGTGTTGCTGCCGAACCCCATTCCGTCCGAGATACCGGCGCCGATCGCGCAGACGTTCTTGAGCGAGCCGCCGAGCTCGACGCCCTGGACGTCGGCGCTGGTGTAGACCCGGAAATAATCGTTTGAGAATGCCTTCTGCACCCTTTGCGCCATCTTCTCCCACGGCGAGGCGACCACCACGGCGGTGGGCATCCGCAGCATCGTCTCCTTCGCGAACGAAGGACCCGACAGGCAGGTGAGGTACGGGTGCAGTTCCGAGGGCAGCACGTCCTCGAGCACTTCGTACATGGTGTAGAGGGTCTCGTTTTCGATGCCCTTGGTCGCGCAGACGATCGGGGTCGCCTTCGGCAAAAGCGGCTGCGCTCGCTTCATCACCTCGCGGGTCACGTGCGACGGATTCACCGCCACCACCAGCTCCGCGCCGGCCAACGCCCGCTCGAGCTCCGCAGTCGCCGTCACCTTGTCGGGGAGCCGAAGGCCCGGCAGATACTTGGGGTTCTCCCGGCGCTCGGTCATGTCGCGCGCGGCCTCGGCGTCGTGCGACCAGAGAACCGCGTCGTGGCCGTTTCCCGCGAGCACCGACGCCAGCGCGGTTCCCCAGCTTCCTCCGCCGATGACGGCAGCGCGCATGCGCGAAAGGCTAGCACGGCTCGTGCAGAGAGGCGCGAAGAGGCCCGGCCAAGGTCGATGTCAGACCTCGCCCGAGGCCGATGTCAGACCCCTCTCGTAAGGTTGCGCGCATGGCATCTTCCAAAGCAGCGATGCAGCACGTCTGCCGCGAATGCGGCTTCCAGACGGCGAAGTGGTTCGGCAAGTGCGGCGGCTGCGGCGCCTTCGGCTCGGTCGAACAGGCGCGAGCGGCCGGAGCGCGCGCGCTGTCCTTGGTCATGCCCATCGATCAGGTGCCGCTCGACACCGGCCGCCGCGACAAGACCGGCATCGGCGAATTGGATCGCGCGCTCGGGGGCGGTCTCGTTCCGGGCGGCGTGGTGTTGCTCGCGGGCGATCCGGGCATCGGAAAGAGCACCCTCTTGCTGACCGCGCTCGACCGGCTCGCCAAAGGTCCGCGCGCGGTGCTGTACGTCAGCGGAGAGGAATCGCTGCAGCAGATCCGGCTTCGCGGCGAACGCCTCGGCACCCTCTCGCCGTCTCTCCTCCTCGCCGCGGAGACCGACGCCGAAATCGCGCTCGACCACGCGCGCAGGGTGAAGCCGCGCGCGCTGGCGGTGGACTCCATCCAGACGCTCGCGCTGCGCGGCCTGGAGAGCGCGCCCGGATCGGTGACGCAGGTGCGCGAAGTCGGCCACAAGCTCGCGGCGTTCGCGAAGGAGACGGGAACGCCCGTCGTCATCGTCGGGCACGTCAACAAGGAAGGCTCCATCGCCGGGCCGCGGGTGCTCGAGCACCTCGTCGACACCGTCCTCTTCTTCGAGGGCGACCGCAGCCACGCCTACCGGGTGCTGCGGGCGCACAAGAACCGGTTCGGCAGCACCAACGAGATCGGCGTCTTCGAGATGAAGTCGGAGGGCCTCGTCGAAGTTCCGAACCCGAGCGCGCTCTTTCTCGCCGAACGTCCCAAGGACGCCGCGGGCAGCGCGGTGGCCGCGGTGATGAACGGCAGCCGGCCCTTGCTCGTCGAGGTGCAGGCGCTGGTGGCGGATTCGTCGTCGGGCGGGTCCGCGCGCCGCACCGCGGTGGGGGTGGACTCGGCGCGCGTCGCGCTGCTCACCGCGGTGCTGGAGCGCAAGGAAGGCATCGTCATCGCCGACAAGGACATCTACGTCAGCGCTGCCGGCGGCGCCTCGTTGGACGAGCCGGCCGGCGATCTGGCGGTGGCGGCCGCGCTGATGTCGTCGTTGCGCGACCTGCCGCTCGCTGCCGCCACGCTCATCCTCGGCGAGGTCGGTCTCGCCGGCGAAGTGCGCGCGGTGGGACAGATCGAGCAGCGTCTGGCCGAAGCCGCGCAGCTCGGCTTCACCCGCTGCATCCTTCCGGAGGGCAACCGCGCACGGTCGCGGAAGACGCCGCTCGACCTGTGCGGAGTGGCGACCATCGGCCAGGCAATGTCGGCGCTGTTCGACTGACCCGTCACGCCTTGGCGACGGCGGCCTTCCAC
>DASXHM010000115.1:0-1887 GCA_036488495.1 Myxococcales bacterium
TGGGCGGCGAAGCGCGCGGGGATGATGCATGCGAGGCGCACGTCGCGTTGTAATCCTGGCGGCGGCCGTTTCGCAACTGCCATCGCGGAGCATGCGTGCTAACGGTCACAGCATGAGCGTCCTCGACGACATCCGGCATGCCGCGTTCGAGCTCAGGCAGACCGATCCCCAGGAGGCGGTGCGGGTCTTGCGGCGCGCGGCGAAGGAGGGCGGCGAGGCGGAAGTGCTGGCGCGGGGAGCGCTCGGCGAAATCTACCTGGAGGAGTTCGGCGATCTGGACGGCGCCGAGCACGAGTTCCGCAAAGTGCTGCAAGCGGCGCCGGGCCTGACCGCCGCGGAGATCGGCCTCGCCCGAACCCGCCGCGAAGCAGGCGACGAAGCCCGCGCCGATGCAGGGTTCGTCCGCGCCATCGAGGGCCTCTCGCGGGACATCGCGATTTTTCGCGACAGCAAGGAGCTGCCGCCCGGCGCTGAAGAGGTGGTCTTGACCTTGCTGGAAGTGGCGGCGGAGCTTCTCGCGCTCCGTGGCGGCACAGGCGACGACGCCGACGTGCCTCTCGACGAAGAGCTGCTCTCCTGGGCGGCGGACGAAAAGTTGTTCGAAGAGGACGACTGGGTGCGCTTCCATTCGCTGTGGACCGAGCTGCGCACGAAGAGCGGCCGGGCTGAAGAAGCCCTGGCGGCGGTGCGGCTGGCGGAGCGCCAGGGAGAATTGTCCCCCGCGGAAGCGGCGCGGCTGGTCTCGGCGGCGCTGGAAGTCTTGGGCGAGAACGCGCGGGCCGGCGCCGAGGCGCGACGGCGGCTCTCGCTCCTGGACAAGCCTTGGCCGGTCGGCGAAGTGGTCCGGGCGGCGCACCTCTTGGGCACGAACGACCTTCTGCAGGAGGCGCTTTCGCAGCACCCGCAGGACAGCGAAGAGGCGGCCGTGCTGCGCGAAGCGCTCGGCATCAAGCCCCTCGTCAGCCTCGGCAAGACGACCGGGTAGCTTCGAGTGGCGCGCGCCGCGGTTCCTACGCTACACGGCGAGCGTGCAGAACCTGCTTCTCGCCCCCGCCGCTGCGCTCGCTGTGGCCTGGCTCTGGTTCCTCGCCCGCGGCAAGGTGCGCGGCAGCGTGAAGCGGCTCGCGCTCCGGGGCACGTTGTTCGCCGTCCTCTTGGGGCTCATCGCCGCTGGAACGCGGCGCGGTGTGTTCGTCCGTGCGAGCCTCGGCTTTCGGCTGGCCTTGCTGCTCGCGCTCCTCGCGGTGGCGGTCGGTTACCTGTATCTGATCCGCTTCTGCGACACCTGCGGGCGGATGGAGCGCAACCTGAAAGTCGCGCAATGCAAGCGCTGTGGCGCGTATCTGCCGGTCGACGGAATGAGCAAGAAGCTCCGCCGCGCGAGCGACGAGCGGCGCTGGAATCCAACCGACGCGCGCCGCAGCCGGCGCGGGCCGGGCCGCTCCTGAAGCGCGTTCGTGGCTGCAGCGCCACAAGCGTGACCGCCTACGGCGGTTAGAACAGCCGCGAACGCAGACGCCGCAGCCGCGCCAATCTTCTCCGTGCCCTCATCGCCGCTCCTCCCCGAACTTCACCAAGACGTCCCCAATCCGCTCTGCCGCCCGGCCGTCCCAAAGCTCCGGCAGCCTTCCCTTCTTGGCGCGGCCGGCGAGGACCTCGCGGGCAGCCGGAACCACCTTCGCAGGGTCGGTGCCGACGAGCTGGTTCGTCCCCACCTCGACCGTCACCGGCCGCTCGGTGTTCTCGCGCATGGTCAGACAAGGAACGCCGAGCGCGGTCGTCTCCTCCTGGATGCCGCCCGAATCCGTCATCACCAGCTTCGCGCCCGCCGTCAGCGCGAGAAAGTCCAGGTACCCGAGCGGCTCGATCAGCTTGATGCCGGTCGCG
>DASXHM010000126.1:0-32289 GCA_036488495.1 Myxococcales bacterium
GGAGTTGCTCAAGGGCGCGGTCGGAAACGACCCGCGGGTGCAGGTGAAGACCTTCGAGGGGCTCTTGGTGAAGTTCGCCGAGGACCAGAAGGTGAACACGGTCTTGCGCGGGCTCCGGGCGGTGAGCGACTTCGAATACGAATTCCAGATGGCCAACATGAACCGCAAGCTCGACAAGGAAATCGAGACGCTCTTCATGATGACCGGCGAGGACTACTTCTACATCTCGAGCCGTTTCGTCCGCGACGTCGCGCGGCTGGGCGGCGAGGTGGACGGCCTCGTCCCCAAGAACGTCCTCGAAGCCTTGAAGAAGAGGTTCGCCAAGTGACCAGCCGCCGCGTCGAGACCGTCAAAGCCTCTCCCACGCTCGCCATCACCGCGCGGGCGCTCGCGCTCAAGCGCGAGGGCAAGGAGGTGGTCTCGCTGTCGGTCGGCGAGCCGGACTTCCCGGTCTTCGCGCACGTCGAGGCGGCCATCGTCGAGGCGCTTCGCAAGAACGCCACCAAGTACACGAACGCGGCGGGAACGCCGGAGTTGCGCGAGGCCATCGCGGCCTGGATGGAGCGCGACTGCGGTTTCAAGTATCCGCTACCCCAGATCGTCGCCACCGCCGGCGCCAAGCAGGCGCTCTTCAATGCCTGCCAGGCGCTCCTCGACGAAGGCGACGAGGCAGTCATCCCCAACCCGTACTGGGTGAGCTATCCGGAGATGGTGCGGCTCGCGGGCGCAAAGCCCGTCGAGATGATGACCCACCCGCAGGACAACTGGGAGCCGCGGGCGGAGGAGCTGGAGCGGGTGATGAGCCCGCGCACGAAAGTGGTGATGCTCGGGAGCCCTTCGAACCCGACCGGGGCGGTGTGGAGCGAAGAGTCTCTGCGCGGCATCGCGCGGGTGCTGGCGAAGTTCCCCAAGGCCGTGGTGCTCTCCGACGACATCTACGACAAGCTCGTCTACGGCTCGGCCAAGGCGGTGAACCTCTTGCGCATCGCCCCCGAGCTGCAGCCGCGTACGGTGCTCATCAACGGCTGCTCCAAGGCCTACGCGATGACCGGGTTGCGCCTCGGCTGGGCGTGCGGGCCGAAGGAGATCATCTCGGCGATGAACAAGGTGCAGGACGCGAGCACCTCCAACCCGAGCTCTCTCTCTCAGGCCGCGGGCGTGGCCGCGCTGCGCGGACCGCAGGAGCCGCTGGAAGCGATGCGGGTGCAGTTCGAGAAGCGCAAGACGAAGCTCGTGCAGCTTCTGCGCGGCGTGCCGGGCATCGAGGCGCGCGAACCGTCCGGCGCGTACTACGTGTTTGCGGACGTTTCCAAACTGCTGTCGCGGAAACTGCGCGGCGAGCCTTTGGCGACCTCGCAGCGGCTCGCGGAGGTGCTGCTGGAGGAGTTCGGGGTGGCGGTGGTGCCGGGGAGCGCGTTCGGGCGCGAGGGGTATCTGCGGCTCTCGTTTGCCACGTCGGAGGAGCAGATCGAGCGCGCCGTCGCCCTGATGGGCAAGTTCGCAGCGTCGCTCGAGTAAACACTTCCTTTCGGAGGCTCGCCATGAAGAGACTTTTGCAGGCCGTCGCCGTCGCCCTCGCGCTCTGTTTCGCCGCACCGCTCGCCTACGCCCAGCCCCTGCTCGCGGCGTCGGCAAAGAAGTCGTCGGAGAAGCTCGACCTGAACACCGCCAGCGAAGCGGATCTCAAGGCCCTGCCCGGCATCGGCGACGCCTACGCGAAGAAGATCGTCGACGGCCGCCCCTACAAGGCGAAGGACGAGCTGGTCGAGAAGAAGATCATCCCGGCGGCGACGTACAAGAAGATCAAGGACAAGGTCATCGCCCACCAAGCGAAGTAGCGCCGGTCAGGGCTGGCAGCACCTGCGTCGTGATCACGGCGAGCAGTTGCGCGAACGTCTGGTCGGCCGTCGCGGCGTGCCCCTGCCAGTCGCTCGTCGCCGCCACCACCGCGTCGTGCTGCGGGTCGATGACGATGAACTGCCCGCCGTAGCCCTGCGCCATGACGTAGCCGGGGCCAATCCAGAACCCGTAGCCGTAGCCCGGTCCGAAGTCCGTAGCCTCGCCATTCGCGATCTGCACGCTGGTGGCCGCCGCCAGGTAATCCGCGGGCACGACCTGACCGCCGCGGGCCCCTGACGCGAGGATGTTCAAGCCGCCGTGCAGCACCAATTCGCCGACCGTCGATAGCTCGCGCGTCGAGAGCTGGACGCCCGCTCCGCCATTCACACCCGGCGGCGTGTCGAATGCCTCCCATTGCGGCCACGCGATGCCGAGCGGCCCGAAGAGCTTCGCCTGCGCGAAGTCCGCCGCGTTCCCGCACGCATTCGACAAGGCGACGGCAATCAACTCGTATCCGGCGGAGTCGTAGGAGAAGTAGGTGCCCGGCGGATCCGCGAGAGGCCGCGCCAGCACGTACCGCACCGGGTCCGGCGACGAGACCCAATTGTTGTACTCGTCGATGTTGCCAAGCTCGTCCCACTGAAATCCGCCGCTCATCGTCAAGAGCTCGCGCACGGTGATGGCCGCCTTGGCAGCATCGGCCGGGGCTTCGGTGCCGAGCGTCGCGCCCAGACTCGCGTCGAGCGGCAAACAGCCGTCCCGGTCGGCGATGCCGGCGAGCAACGACACCACGCTCTTCGTCACCGACCGCACGTCGTGCGGCGTGTCACCGTCGGTCCCGCCCCAATACTGCTCGCGCAAGAGCGCGCCGTGCTGTTCGATGCGCAAGCTGCGGATGTTGGGCACCGCCGCCGCGCTCTCGAAAGCATGGTCGAGCGGTGCCGACTTGCCACAGCCAAAGACGAGCAGCAGCACGAGGACGCGCTTCACGCGACGCATGCTACGCCGGCAAGCGACGGATTGGCATGGCCGTCACAAGCGATGAATCTGCATCGCGGTCACAAGCGATGGATTTGCATCGCCGTCACAGGCGATGGATCTGCATCGCCGTCACAAGCGATGAATCTGCATCGCCGTCACAAGCGATGAATCTGCATCATCGACGCGCCGAAAGTCGGCCGGTTGGGCGGCACCGCGGACGCGATCACGATCGCCTCGCCGCGCATCGCCTCTCCGGCGCCCACCAGCGTCTGCGCAATCGTCGAGATCATCTCGTCCGTCGTCTCGAACGGCCTCGGCACGCGGCGCGCGATCACGCCCCAATAGAGCGACATCCGCCGGTACGACTGCTCCGATGCAGTAAAGGCGACGATGCGCGCCTGCGGGCGGTACTCGGCGATCTGCCGCGCAGTCTCGCCGGTGCGCGAGTAGACGCAGATGGTGCCGATGCCGAGCTGCTGCGCCGCGGCCGCGCACGCTCGGGCGACGGCGGTGGCGAAGGTGCTTTCGCCGCGGTCGAGCGCGGCCTCGGGTAACGCCTGGTACCGCGGGCTGCGCTCCACTTCTTCGACGATGCGGGCCATCGTCTTCACCGCTTCCACCGGGTGCGCCCCGGTGGCGGTTTCGGCAGAAAGCATCACCGCGTCGGCGCCGTCGAGCACGGCGTTGGCGACGTCGCTCACCTCCGCGCGGGTCGGCTGCGGCGAGACGATCATGCTCTCCAGCATCTGGGTCGCGACGATGGCGATCTTGCCGTGGAAGTTGACCCGTTCGACCGCGCTCTTCTGGATCAGCGGCACCCGCTCGAGCGGCATCTCCACGCCCAAGTCGCCGCGCGCGATCATCACCCCATCGGCGAGCTGGGCGATCTCGTCCACCCGGTCCACCGCCTGCGGCTTCTCCAGCTTGGCGATGATCGGCATCAAGGGCGCGTACCGCTTGACCAGGCGGATGTCGTCCGCGGAGCGCACGAAGCTCAAGGCGACGTAGTCGACCTCGTGCTCGAGCCCGAACTTGAGATCTTCGATGTCCTTCGGAGTCAGCGCCGGAATGGACACCGCCGTGCCCGGCAGGTTGATGCCCTTGTGGTTCGAGAGCATGCCGCCCACCACCACCCGGCAGCGCACGTCCTTGCCGGAGATCTCCAGCACCTCGAGCCGGATGGCGCCGTCGTTGATCAAGATCGGGTCGCCCATCGACACGTCGTCGGCGAGCTTCTCGTACGAGCAGGAGAAGCGGGTGGCATTGCCGACGAAGGCGGGATCGATGGTGACGGTGGTCTCCGTGCCCTCCTCGAGCTTGACCTTGTCCCCCTCGATCTTGCCGACGCGGATCTTCGGTCCCTGCAGGTCGAGCAGGACGCCCACCGGACGCCCCGCATGCTCGGCAGCCCGCCGCACCGCGGTCAGCGCGCGCAGATGATCGTCGTGGGTCCCGTGGGAGAAGTTCAGGCGGGCCACGTCCATGCCCGCCTCGACCAGCTTGCCGAGGGTAGGCTCCTCGCGGGAGGCCGGGCCCATCGTGCAGATGATCTTGGCCTTGCGCATTCCCGGCGGAGCCTAGGGTGCACGGCCAAATGCTGCAAGGGACGATTGCGCGCGAATTGAAAACTGCCGGCCGACTGCGCAGCCGCCAACCCGCCGCGGCGGAAGCGCGCTACTCCAGCTCGGCTGCTTCCTCTTCGTCCAGCTCCTCGTCCTCGTCCTCGCTGTCCTCTTCGTCGAGGAGGGCGGCCTTCTTCGCCGAGACAGCGGGCGCTTCGTCGTACGGTGGCGGCATGTCCTCGCTGTCCACCTCCACCGAGCAGGTGAACTTGCGGCGGAGCGGCGCCAGCGCCGCGAACAGCTCCTCCAGCGCACCTACGATGGTTTCCACCTGTTCATCGGGCGCGCGGGTTCCGCAGCCTGGACAGCGGAGGACCGGGTCGCTCTGGACGTCGGCGACGTCGAGCGAAAACGATTCCTCGCATTTCTGACACTGGAATTCGAGTTGCATTCTCGCTTCTCCCCAGAAGGTGCGGTGTCCCGGTCCCCAGCGCGCAACACCATAGTCACGCCAGCGCAGAAGGGGAGGGACGACTGCCGCGTTTTTTTGACCCAGGTCACGCCGCCCGTGTCCAATACCGGATGAGAACGGCCGCGCGATGGGCAAAGCCGTTCTCTTCTGTGCATCGGCTGCGGGCCCTGCAAGCCGAACGTCGCCTTGTGCGGCGCCGTGCAAGGCAATCGACACCCGCGATCCGCGGCGCTATCTTGCGCGCCCTCTCGAACAGGAGCCGCAACGAGCATGCCGAGCGCCGCGCCGCAGATCCCCAAGGACGGAACCGCGATCACTCTCGAAGGCGGCAGGCTGACCGTTCCCGACCAGCCGATCGTCCCGTTCATCGAAGGCGACGGAACCGGCCCGGACATCTGGCGCGCATCGCAACGCGTGCTCGACGCAGCGGTCGAGAAGGCCTACGGCGGAAAACGAAAGATCCGCTGGATGGAGGTCTACGCAGGCGAAAAAGCGAAGAACCAGTTCGACAACTGGCTGCCCGACGAAACGGTGGAAGCGTTCCGCACCTACCGGGTCGGCATCAAGGGGCCTTTGACCACTCCCGTCGGCGGCGGCATCCGCTCGCTCAACGTCGCGCTCCGCCAGATGCTCGATCTCTTCGTCTGCTTGCGGCCGGTGCGCTGGTTCAAGGGCGTGCCGAGCCCGGTGAAGCGGCCCGACAAGGTGGACATGGTCATCTTCCGCGAGAACACGGAAGACATCTACGCGGGCATCGAATACGCGGCCGGCACTCCCGAAGCGCAGAAGGTGCTCGACTTCTGGGCGCAGACGTTCCCCAAGGAGTTCAAGAAAATCCGCTTCGGCTCGAAAGAGCAGGGCGCTGCCTGGCAGAAGCAGCTCGAGGGAATCGGCGCGCCCAAGCGCGAGACCAAGGTGGAGGTGGGCGTGGGCCTGAAACCCATCAGCTACCTCGGCACCGAGCGGCTCGTGCACAGCGCCATCGGCTACGCGGTGCAGAACAAGCGCAAGAGCGTGACGCTCGTGCACAAGGGCAACATCATGAAGTTCACCGAAGGGTCCTTCCGCGACTGGGGCTACAAGGTCGCGAAGGAGATGTACGGCGCCCAGGAGATCGACGGCGGACCCTGGTGCAAGCTCCCGAACGGCATCGTCATCAAGGACGCCATCGCCGACATCACCCTGCAGCAGGTCCTGACACGCCCCGAGGAGTTCGACGTCATCGCCACGCCCAACCTGAACGGCGACTACCTCTCGGACGCCCTGGCGGCGCAGGTGGGCGGCATCGGCATCGCGCCCGGCGGCAACATCAACTACGTGACCGGCCACGCCGTCTTCGAGGCGACCCACGGCACCGCGCCGAAGTACGCGAACCAGGACAAGGTCAATCCGGGCTCGGTCATCCTCTCGGGCGAGATGATGCTGCGGCACCTGCACTGGAACGAGGCGGCCGATCTCGTCATCAAAGGAATGGACGCCGCCATCGCCGCGAAGACCGTCACCTACGACTTCGCCCGGCTGATGGTGGCGGAAGGCGAGAAGGGCGTGCGCGAAGTGAAGTGCTCGGAGTTCGGCGAAGCCATCGTCGCGAGCTTCTGAGCGCGCGCACCGCCGCCGCGGTTCGCGCATCCCTTGCTGTTCCATGAGCGAGCGGCGCCAGCACAGATTCATCGTCCCCTTCATGGCGCTCGCCGCGGGCGCCACGGTCGCGAACCTCTTCTACAACCAGCCCTTGCTGGTGGAGATGAGCCGCAGCTTCGGACGGCCCGTCGGCCTCGTCGCCGCCATCACCCAGTTCGGCTATTCGCTCGGGGTTCTCTTGCTGGTCCCGCTCGGCGATCGCGTCGAGTTGCGCCGGCTCATCGTCATCCTCTCGCTCCTGACGTCCGGCCTGTTGGTGGCGGTCGGCATTTCGCACACGCCGTCGTTTCTCTTCGCGGCGAGCTTCGCGCTCGGCGCCGCCACCATCATTCCGCAGCTTCTGGTTCCGTTCGCGGCGGCGGTGACGGAGCCGCGCGATCGCGGGCGCGCGGTCGGCACCGTCGCCGGCGGGCTCTTGATGGGCGTCTTGTTCTCCCGCGTGATCTCGGGCGCCATGGGCGAGCGCTTCGGCTGGCGCGCGGTCTTCTTCGGCGCGGCGGTCTTCATGTTCGCGCTCACCGCCATCCTGCGCTTCGTGCTGCCACGGCAAGAGCCGACCACTTCCCTGCCGTACGGCGCCTTGATGCGCTCCTTGTGGGAGCTCGTCGTCGAAGAGCCCGTGCTGCGCCTGCACGCGATTCTCGGCGTCCTCACCTTCGCCTCCTTCAACGCGTTCTGGACCACGCTCGCCCCGCACCTCGAAGCCATTCCAGGGCACTACGGTCCGCAGGTCGCCGGCCTCTACGGACTCCTCGGCGTCGTCGGTGCCAGTGCGGCCCCGCTCGTCGGCCGGTATTCGGACAAGGCCGGAGGAGCCGGCTTCGCCGGCGACGGGCGGAGCGCGAAGGCGCGCAGCATTGGAGGCGGCCCCAACAACGCGAGCCGCGCCGTCAACGCCGTCGCCATCGGCGTCTTGCTCTCGTCGTTCGCGGTGCTCGCGCTCGGGAGCGAAAGCCTGTGGGGCCTCGCGCTCGCCGCCATCCTGCTCGACTTCGGCGCCCAGGCAAACCACGTCTCCAACCAGACCCGCATCGTCGCCTTGCGCGAAGGCGCGCGCAGCCGCCTCAACACCATCTACATGAGCGTGTACGTCGCGGGCGGCGCATCCGGGTCGTTCATGGGGACGGTGCTGCTCCGCCGCTTCGGTTACGCGGGCGTCGTGCTCTGCGGCACCGCCACCGGCGTCGGCGCTTTGGCGCTGCTCTTCGCCGCCACCGCGCGCGGCCGCAGAGTCGTCGAAACCGCTGTTGCGGGCGCGGAAAAGGTGCGCTAGGTAGCCGCCCGCTTCCAAGGAGAACACCATGGCTCGCAAGAAGATCGCGCTCATCGGCGCCGGCCAGATCGGCGGCAACCTTGCCCTCCTCGCCGCGCAGAAAGAGCTGGGCGACGTGGTGCTCTTCGACGTCGTCGAAGGCGTTCCGCAGGGCAAGGCGCTCGACATCATGCAATCGCGCGCCGCAGACGGCTACGACGCGCGCATCACCGGCACCAACCGGTACGACGAAGTGGCGGGAGCGGACGTGGTCATCGTCACCGCCGGTGTCCCGCGCAAGCCGGGCATGAGCCGCGAGGATCTCCTCGGCGTGAACATCAAGATCATGCGCGACGTGGCCAACAACCTGAAGGAGAAGTGCCCCAACGCGTTCGTCATCGTCATCTCCAACCCGCTCGACGCGATGGTCTACGCGATGAAGCAGATCACCGGCTTCGCCAAGGAGCGGGTGGTCGGCATGGCCGGCGTCCTCGACACCTCGCGCTTCCGCCTCTTCATCGCCGAAGAGCTGAACGTCGGCATCGAGGACGTGCACGCGATGGTGCTCGGCGGCCACGGCGACGACATGGTGCCGGTGACCCGGCTCTGCTCGGTGGCCGGCATTCCCTTGACCAGCTTGATCAAGAAGGACCGCCTCGACGCCATCGTCGATCGCACCCGCAAGGGCGGCGGCGAAATCGTCTCGCTGCTCAAGACCGGCTCCGCCTTCTACGCGCCGGCCACCAGCGCCATCCTGATGGCGGAGTCGTATCTCAAGGACAAGAAGCGCGTCCTGCCCTGCGCGGCACTGCTCGAGGGCGAGTACGGCATCAACGGCTTCTACATGGGCGTGCCGGTCACCATCGGCTCAGGCGGCGTGGAGAAGATCCACCAGGTCGAGCTCCTCCCCGAGGAGAAGGCGATGTTCGAGAAGAGCTTCGCCTCGGTGAAGAAGACGGTGGACGAGATCAAGCTGTAGCTCCCGCGGGCGTGGGATGGTGCAGCTTGCGCGCGTCGGCCGCCGGTGTTACCCGGGTGACATGGCCCCTGCACCGCGCAAGATCAGCTCCGCGGCTCGGACGACGTCGGTGAAGATCCCGGCTCGCACGAAGGCGATGGTGGCCGAAGCAGCGAAGGACGCGGGCGTCACGCCGCACGCCTGGCTACTGCAGATCATCGAACGAGAAGCCGAGCGGGCGATGAGACGCCGCCGTTTCGTCGCGGGCGCGAAACGATCGTTGGACCACTATCGCCAGACGGGAACGGCCTACGCGGCTGACGACGTGCACGCGTACTTCAAGGCGCGGGCGGCTGGAAAGAAGCCTGCCCGGCCGAAACCGGTCTCCCGCGGGTGATCAAGTATTCGCGGTCGGCGCTAGAGGATCTGGACAGGCTAGAAAACACCGCTCCGGGCGCCCTCGCCCTGGTCGAAGAGGCCGTGCTCCTGCTCGACCGTCACCCCCTTCTCGGGCGCGAAATCGAGCAGGGCCTGCGAGAGCTGATCATTTCGCGCGGCAAGACTGGCTATGTCGCGCTCTACTTCTTCGACGAGCAGATCGACGAAGTGATCGTCCTTGCGGTCCAGCACCAACGCGAGGCGGGCTACGCCTGACAGACGGTCGGTGACGGCTAGCTTCGCCTGGGTCGCCGCGCGGTGTGTTAGGCGGTCGCCCGGGCGTCATTCGCTGGCGCAGCGAAGCGGGGTCGGGACGCGCTTCACGTCCGGCGGAGGGCTTGACCTGTTTCGATAATGAAATTCAATAGTTGAGTGATGGTCCGGCAGACGACGCGTGGAAACAATTCGACAAACAACTTAACATTTGTCAAAAAGATGGCGGACCGTCGACCTCTGCAGGGGGTTTCGATGCCGCACAACTCGAAGGCTGTCGGGCTGATGTTTCCCGCTGTTCTCCTCTCGATTTGCGCGGCTTCCGCCAGCGCGCAGACCGCTTCCGCTCCCGCGGAAAGCGTGCCGCCGGCCACGGCGAACGCGCCAGGCGCGCAACCCGCGCCCGACGTGCCCGTACCGAGCGATGCGCCGCCGCGAAGGGCCGCCGAGGAAGAAGTCGTCGTCACCGGCTCGCGCATCCGGCGCAAGGACCTGACCACGCCAGCGCCCGTCACCGTGATCACCCGCGACCAATTCGAGCAGAGCGGGAAGGCGACCATCGGCGACTTCTTGCAGACCATGCCCGAGCAGGGGAACGCGCCGAACTTCCAGCTCAACACCGGCGGCGTCAGCTACGGCGCCGACGGCACCACCCGCATCAACCTGCGCAGCCTCGGCGTCCAGCGGACGCTGGTCTTGATCAACGGCCGCCGGGTGGTTCCGGGCGGCCTCGGCGCGTCTTCCGCGGTGGACCTCAACACCATCCCCACCTCGGCGGTCGAACGGATCGAGGTGCTCAAGGACGGCGCGTCCGCCATCTACGGCTCGGATGCGGTCGCGGGCGTCGTCAACATCATCACCCGCCGCAATTTCAGCGGCACCGAAGTGGGCGCGGAGTACGGCCTCTCCGGACACGCGGACGCGCAGACCTTCGACGCTCACGCGACCACCGGCCACAGTGACGAGCACACGAGCGCGCTCTTCTCGGTGCGCTACTTCAACCAGCGCGGCTCCTTGCTCGGCGCCCGCGGGTGGGCGGCGCAAGCGCTCGACTACGACTACACCGGTGGCGGTCAGGTGCTGAGCGGCAGCAGCCGGACGCCGCAAGGCACGGTGGTGTTCCAGGAGGATCCCGCTCACACCGGCCATGCGCTCTGCAACGGCAACGCCCTCTGCATCGCCATGACCGCAAGCGGCTGGCATGTCGGAAAGCGCTTCATCCGCGATCCGACGGGACCGTTTTGCGGGCCGAACGGCCTCGGCCAGACCGAATGCTTTCGCGATTTCGGCACCAACGCGGTGGCGAACGGCAACACCGGCAACGACTTCTACAACTTCGCCTCCGCCAACTACCTGACCATCCCTTCGACGACGGTGCAGGCGTACTCGTCCGGCGACGTGAAGTACTTCGGCATGCGCGGCTATTACGAGGTCTCGTACAGCTCGCGCTCGTCGACGCAGAACGCGGCTCCCATGCCGCTCAATCCTTCCGACTTCAACAACAACTTCGTCTCCCGCGACAGCGTCTACAACCCGTTCGGCGCCGTCGGGACCGGCGACCCGAACGGAGGGGTCGACGTCGCCAACGTCGGCCGGCGCCTGGTGGAGTTCGGCGATCGCACGTACGGGGAAGATCTCAACACCTTCCGCATCGTCACCGGCATCGACGGCACCTTGCCGAGCGCGCTCGGGCCGCTGCAGGGCTGGTACTGGGATGCCTCGATGAACTACGGGAAGACCTCGGGAACGTTTTCGCTCGGAGGCTCCTTCCGCAACTCACGCGTCGCGCAGGCGGTGGGGCCGAGCATGGTGGTGAACGGGAATGCCGTCTGTGTGGGAAAGGCCGGCGATCCGACGACGGTGATCCCGGGCTGCACGCCGCTGAACCTCCTCGGGGGACCCGGCAGCATCGGCCAGTCGCAGCAGGACTTCCTCGGCTTCAGCGGGACCTCGCGCGCGTTCGATGCGCTCTATGCGATCGACTTCAACGTCGTGGGTGACCTGGTCAAGCTCGCGGCAGATCAGCCGGCTTCACTCGCGGTCGGCTACGAGTTCCGCAGGCAGTCCGGCGCGCAGGTCGCCGACCCCATCGTCAACTCCGGCGACTCCGCGGATTTCAACTTCAAGTCCACCAACGGCTACTACGTGGCCAACGAAGCGTACGCCGAGCTGTCGGTGCCCATCCTCTCCAACGTGCCGGGCGTCGAGGCGTTGGAAGCGAGCGCGGCGGCCCGCTTCGTGAACTTCACCACCTTCGGGACGAACTTCACCTACAAGTTCGGAGCGCGCTACACGCCCATCCGCGACGTGACGGTGCGCGGGACATATTCGACGGCATTCCGCGCTCCCAACATCTCCGAGCTCTACCTCGGAGCATTTCAAAGCGATCCGCCCGCGACCGACCCTTGCGCGGACCTCTCCGCGGTCTCGGCTGCCACCGCCGCGCAGTGCCGCAAGACGGGCGTCACCGGCAGCGGCTCGGGCGACATCAACACGCAGGAGCTGACCGCCAACATCGGCAATGCCCACCTCTCCGCCGAAACCGCCAAGGAATTCACCTTCGGCATCGTCATCCAGCCGCGGATGGTGTCGAACCTTTCCGTCACCTTCGATTACTTCAACATCCGCATCGACGATGCCATCGGCACGGTCGGCGCCGCGAACATCCTCCAGGGCTGCTACGTCAACCTGAACGATCAGCTCTGCTCGCTCATCACCCGCAACGTGAACGGCCCGATCCAGATCATCAACGACCCGAACCAGAACCTCGCGCAGAAGTCGACCTCGGGGCTCGACTTCGCCGTCCGCTACGGAGTGCCCACGCCGGTCGGCCGGTTCGGCTTGTCCTTCGACGGCAACTACCTGATCAAGTTCGATACCGCGCTCAGCCTCCCGAACGGCACCGAGACCATCCACGGCGTCGGCAACTACGATCTCGGCCTGATGCCCACCTTCAAGGCCAACGCCGGCATCGACTATTCGTACGCGGGCTTCGTCGCCGGCGTTCTCGGCCGGTACATCGGCGGCTTCGATGAATGCGCCAACCCGAGCGACCCGACCACCGCCGCCGGCGGCCTCTGCACCCTGAACGTCAACGGCGATCAGAATCCGTCGCGTCGCCGCGTGAGCGCCTACTTCGTCACCGACATCCACGCCGGCTACACGCTGCCAACGTCGATCGGGAAGACCAACTTCTTCGTCGGCATGAGCAACGTCTTCGACGTCAACCCGCCGTACATCTACAGCGCGGCGCTGGCGAGCTCCGATCCGACCGCTTACGACTACCTCGGACGCTACGTCTTCGGCCGCGTCCAGCAGACGTTCTGAGGGGCCGTGGCGGTCGCAGGGCCGTGCCGGCTTGTCTTCGGCGATCCGGTGATCTAAGGAAAAGCAGATTGGGCTAAGGGGGGGCTGCCCATGAAATCAATTTTCGTCTGGACATGCGCGTTCGCGTGCCTTGGGGGTTGTTCGTTCGCCTCGCATGAAGCGGACTCAGCGCGTGCGGCAGCGGACGCGGGATTCGGAAAGGTCACGCTCGCGTTCAAGAAGCCGCTGCCGTCGTTCGTCGCACCATCCGAGCCGGTGACGGTGGATCTGCAGGTCACCCCCGCCGCGGCAGCGCCCGGCGTGCGCTGGGAGGTGAAGCCGCTCGGCGCCGCTGCGGCCGTGATTGTCGATCAGGGGCACGGGCCACGCCTCGTCTTTCGCGCTGCCTCGGGTAACGATCAGGCGGGAAGCCGCAAGCCCAACCGCGCGTTGCAATACGAGATCACCGCGCGCGTCGACGGAGAGGCCATCCAGACGACGCTGCGCGTCCAGCAGGACGAGGCGGACGTACTTCGCCAGGAATACGCCGATTACAAAACCGCCTTTCAACCGAAACGGAAGGACCTCGGCGCGCTGAAGCATCCGCGGCTCAATACCGGCAATTACACCTTGGTTGCGGAGGAGGTGAGCGGCACCCTCGACTCGCTGGTCGACGAAGTCGGCGCGCAGGTGAAGGCGCTTTTGCACCAGCGGGGTTTGAGCCAGGAGTTCGATCTCGAAGGTTGCGTGACGAGCGGATTTCGCAACCCGCAGCGCAATCGCGCCGCCGGGTCGATCGCGCTCAACAGCTTGCACGTGCGGGGCAGGGCGATCGACTGCGACCCGCGCGCGGTGCCCATTGCCGGACTGACCTCTTCCGACATGATGTGCGTCGTCGAGAATGCCGGGCTGCTGGCCGTGAAGCCGCTGCACGGCCGCGCTTTCACCGAAAAGGGCGCGGCGACGTTCCTCGAGTGCGATTCACCTGCCGCGGACCATGTCCACATCGAGAGGTGACGTGATGCGATGCTGCCTCGGTGCCGTTCTGCTCGCTTTGCCGGCCGCGGCACAGCCGGCCTCTGCGGCCGCGGCGTCTCCGGCGGCCGCTCTCGCCGCGCAAGGAATCGCGCTCGAGCAGCAGTCGTGTTCCTCGGAGGGGTATGTCCCTGCGGACTGCGCGAGGGCCGCGCAACTGCTCGAGCGCGCGGTGCAACAGGATCCGTCGCAGATCGACGCGGCGGTAGCGCTCTCGGAAGCCCATTGGAACCGATCGTTCGAGGAACCAAAAGGCTCCCCGGCGCGGCAGGCGCTGCAGGCGCGCAGCGTCGGCACGCTGCAGACGCTCGTCGACGCGAAGGTGGAAGACGCGCGGCCGTATTACCAACTCAGCCTGCGTAAGGCCGACGACGTTTCGCGGCGGACCTTGCTGGAGCGAGCGGTCGAGGTGCGCGCGGATTTTGCGCCCGCGCATCGCGATCTCGCGGATGTCTATTTGCGCACCGCCGACGCCGCCAAGGCCGCAGCGACCTACCAGCGGTACCAGTCACTCCGTGCGCCGAGCGGGGCGGACGGCGCGCGCCAAGACCTCGCCTTCGCGAACCGCCTCGCGGCGCTCAATCAAGTGGCTGGGGCCCAGCGCATCGTCAGGACGGCCTTCGATCAAACCAAAGACGAACCGCGCACCACGCGCTGCAACGTGTTCAGCAAGGCGAGGCCGGAAGCGGTGGAGGGCGGCTTGCGCCCGCAGATGAGCACGATCCTGCCGGCCTGCACGAACGACGCGGACTTCAAACGCGCCGTCGATCTGCAGCGCCAAGGTCAGAGCGACGCTGCGATCCAGGCGCTGCAGACCCAAGTGCAGGTGAATCCGCAGCACGCGGACAGCTACCTGATGCTCGCGCGGCTGTACCAGGCGAAAGGCGACACGCAAAAGGCCGCTGAAATCGTCAACCGCTATGTCGGCGTCGAGGCCGATTCAAAGGAACGCTGCCGCCGGCTCGCCGACCCGCGCTTGCGCGAACAACTGGCCAAAGACGCGCAGCAGAAGATCGAGCGGGACTGCCCGCAATGAACGCGAAGAAGCCGCTGATCGTCGCGGCGCTCGTCCTCGTCGCGTCTTGCTTGCTCGCGGAATTGTGCGGCGGCACCTGGATCGTGAAGCCAAGCGGCGACGCTCCTTCCGGCACCGCGATCTCGGGGACCGACCCCGCCGGTCCTGCGCGCGTGCGCGCGAGCATGACCGGGGCCGCGCGCGAAGAGCTTGATCGGCCGGGCCTCGCCATCCGCACGTTGGCGCTGTTCGATGCGCTGCTCGCGGTCACCTATGTGATCATCGCGGCGACCATCGTGTTGCCCGAGCGATCGATCGCGGCGGCCGGCGCGGTGGTCACCGGACTCGGCGGACTGGTGGTCCTTCTAGGCTCGATCTTGGCGCTGTTCGCTGCGGTCGGCCTCACCTTGACGATGGTCGGCCTGCTCTTCGCGGCACCCTTCGGGACGATCGTCTACCTCGCGCTGTGGGGGACTTTTCCGGTCGGCGCTGCAGCCGCGACCCTCGGCGTCATCCTCTTCTGCAAGCTCGCCTTCGCGGTCTGCCTGCTGCTCGCGAACCCGGGATTTCTCCGCAACAAGTTCCTCATGGTCCTGCTCGGCGTCTCGATTCTGTGCAACTTGGTGGTTTCGGTGCTGCAGGGCTTTCCCCCGTCGATCCTCGCCAGTATCACCGACGGCGTGGCCGCCATCGTGGTCGCGATCTTGAGCCTCGTTTTCGCGATTGTGCTGGTCGTTCGCGCCATCGTGGCGGCGCTCAAGGTCGTGGGTTCGGTGCGCACGGTCTGAACGTCACGGCGGGACGATGATCGCCTGGCAGTCGAGCATTCCGCCGCAGACGAACTGCAACCTCGCGCCGCCGCGGTCGACCGGCAGTTCCTTCTGCTCGGCCGTCAAATCGGCGTCGACGTTCCGTTCCGGGTGGTTGTCGCTCGCGGACACGTGCGCGGAAAGGCCGGGCGTCGACCTGTTCAAGACGAGCGCGCGGCGCCGGATGGACCACGTGGAACCGACGGTCAACGCGCACGCCTGCCGCGCCTTCACCCGCAGCACTCCGTTCGCGATGCAGTGGCCAGGATCGGTCAGCTCGGAAGGCGAAACGGCCGTCGCCTTCGCGTACCACGCGTCGCGGTTGAGCGTAACCGGCTTCGCCTCGCCACGCGGCAGCGCGAGGACGTAGATCGCCACCACGAGAAGCGCGAACACGCCTAAGACGATCCGAGTGGAACGCGGCATTCAGTTTGACCAGCGCGACTCACTGCAGCGGGTTCTTGCTCGCAGGGGACGTCCGCATCATTGTCCTCGCATAGCCGCTCACCGACCACGGCCCGAGCCGTATGCAGCGATTGTTCGCAAAGCACACTTCGTTTTTCGGACAACTGCACGTGACCGGGGGAGGCTTGCACACGCCGTCACAGTAGTGGCTTTGGCAATTCGAAGCATCGCTGCAATTCATGCCATTGACGGCGAGGCAAAAACCTTCCGTGCACATGAAATCCGGCTGGCGGCAGTCGGTCGCGGCGCTGCATTTCCCGTCGTCGGCGCTGCAGGTGCCGCCGTGGCACCAGTAGCTCGCGCAATCTGCGTCGTTCTTGCATTTTTCCTTGCCGGCGAGGCGGCATTCCTTCGACGAGCCGGACAGCTCCACGCACGCGAGGGTCGCTTCGCACTTCGCCGACTGGTCGTCTTGTTTGCACGCTTCGTGGAGCTTTTTGCCCTTGTCGTGGAAGACGATGTACGCGGCCGCGCCGAGCGCGATGACGCCGACCGGGATGGCGACCCACCACCAGCGAAACCGCCCTCCCGGATCGACGGGCTTCGGCGGCACCTCGAACGACGCCGAAGGTCCGGTGCTGGCGAACTCATCCGGCGCGTCCTCGTCGACGACCGACAGCTTCACCCCGTAAGGCCCGCCCGGCGTCGCGCCCGGGACGGTGATGCTGACCTTGAAGTCTTTCGACTCGTGCGGGTTCAGCCAGACCGTCTCCGGATCCACCTTTACGCTCGCGTTGGAGCCCGCGTCGGCCTTGGCGGTTGCGCGCGCCTTGACCGCACGGTCCTGCGTGTTCGCGACGGTGAACGCGAGCGTGCCCTGGCGGGTTTGGGTGTCGAGCTTCTTTCCAGACTCTTTCGCGGTGATGGCAAAGATGTCGCTGGGCATGGGTTCCTCACTTGAAGAGCAGCATTTCGACGGTTGCGTAGGCCGGCTTCTCGCGCCGGACCATGGCCTCGAGCAGCTCGCGGTACGGTTCGAGCGCCTTCGGGCACGAGACGCGAAGATGGAACGGCCGGACATTGCCGTCTGGTCCCTTGACGGCGTCGTCGACCTCGAAACCGGTCACGCCGGTCGCCGCTTCGAGGAACGCCGTCAGACCTCGGGTGGTGCCGCGAAAGCGCCCGAGCTCCGCGCCCAAAGCGACGAGCGACCGCAAGCGCGCGGTCCCCATGGCCAGCTCCGGATCGAGATCGATCCAGCGTGCGAGCGAAGGCACGAACTCGTCCGGAGCGCGCAGCGGGTCGAAAAAGCGATCGACCGTCGTGAGCGTGTCTTCGGTGCGGGCGTGCAGGAGCTCCATCGCGCCGAGCAGCGCTCCGAGCGGCGTTTCGTCCGACGACGCGCGGCGGAACACCGCCGGCAAGAGGCGCCTGATTTCGTCGCGCTTCATCCGCTCTGCGCCTCGATCTGGTGCTGGCCGGAACAAAAGAGCCACGTCTCGGGCAACGGCAGGAAGTCGGGTGCGACTTCGCTTGCCGAACAGGTCTCGTAGGTAGCGGCATCGCGGCTGCGAAAGACGCCCTTGAGCCCCCCCGCCAGCACGACGCCATCGCGCGCCGCGAGCGCGACCACCGGCTGGAAGAGCTTCTCCGGTCCTCGCTGCGGCAATCCGCAGCCGAGATCGGGACGCACCCACGAAGGCGTCGTGTCGCTCGCGTTCAACGCCAGAACCCCGAGATGGTGCGTCGCTGCGTAGACCTTGGAGCCGGCGAAAGCGAGCGCGAAGCAACTTCCACCATCCCAGTTGGCGCGCATCTCCTTCCAACCCTCCGTCGCGTTGAGCTCGTACATGAACGCGCCGCGGCCCGCGTCGTCCGGGGCGTCGGCGTACGACCCCGCCCACAGCCGCGTCCGCACGCCGTCCTGCTGCAGCTCGAGGCGACGCACGTCGTTGCCGTTGAGACCGAAGGGTTTGAAGCTGCCGCTCCGGCCGCCCTGGGTCGAGAGGAAGACGCCATTGCGGTCCTGCGTGGCGACGGCGACGATGGCGTTGCCGCGCGCATCCACGCTGCTCGCCACCGCGTGCAGCGGACGGTTTGCGTTCGCGGGATCCACGGTCACCGGCAGCGGCTGGGCGCGCTCGTCGAACGCAAGCTCATAGAGCCCGCGCTCGGTCGAGATGAGCAAGAGCGGCATGCCGTCGCGCAGCGTCCAGGTCAGATCGGTCGCCGCCGGCAGCGATCTGTCCCACGGGAGCCAAGTCTCGCCGCAGTCGTTGGATCGGTAGATTGCGGAGGATCCCGGCTGGCCCGCGGCAGTGGTCAGGCGCGCGGCGACGGCGAGCAGTCCGGCGCGGGCCGGATGCCCGACAACCGCGTCGATGCGGGCGCCTTGGGCGAAGCGCCCGACCGCCTGCCAGCCGTCGCCGTCGTTGAGCGAGCGGTAGAGGATCTCACCGCTGCCTGCGTACCAGGTCTTCGGCTGGAACGGATCGGCCGCAACGGCAGTGGCGACCGCGGGCACTTCATCGAGCAGGAACGACAACTCGGTCACGTAGGCGACGCCGGCCTCCGACTGGATCAGGTGATACAGCGTGCTCTTCGCAAGCGACGCTCCGAAGGGCCAGCCTCCGGTGGGTTCGCCGTACGGCGGCAGCGGGTTGATGTACGCGTTGAGCCGCTCGCGCACCCGCGCCTCGACCGCGGTGCGATCGGCGGAGCGGTGGAGCTTGAGCTGCACCTTCACCGTCACCGTCCGGGTGCGCGCCCAGCTGACGACGCTTCGGGTGCCCGCAGCCTGGCATGCGCTCAACTGCGCTTGGATCATCGAGCGCGTCGGCTCGCTGTGGTGCTGGCGGAGCGCCTCGGCGGTCACGCCCGAATCGTCGTCTCCGCGGACGTTGGGCGGAAGCTCGGGCACCAGCACCACTTCCACCGTCCCGGGCGTGCCGTGAACCCAAAGGTCGACCTGGGTTCGCGCGAGTGCCCGCGCGACCCCCCCCTGGCGGCGTGCGATGATTTCGAAATCGCTGGAGGTCACGGCGCGGCGGAGCGCGTGGATCTCCTCAGGTCCGCGCAGCATCGCGTTCGCAACCGTCTCGGCGGCGCGGCCGCCCATCGCCGGCTCACGATTCACGACCGAAACCATCTGCGGCGCCGGGATCGGCTGCTTGAGGGTCGTGATCTCGCCTGTGGCGATATTCCCAGAAGGCCCGCCGCCTCGCCGATACGAGACGCGGATCTCGCGTCCGACGGCCGGAACCAGCGCGTGCGGCCGCGCCGCCGGCTCGAGCGTCCCGTCGCGGTCCACGAGGCTGACCGCAGGCGCGAAAGAGAGGGCGCCCCGCTCCCGATCAGCCACATACACGGCGGCACCTTCGTCCGCCTCGTCCCCGAAGCGGGGTACCTCCCGAAAGACGCGGTAGGTTTTCTGTCCAAAGCGCACCGTCTCGACGTCAGGCGTGAGCTCCTCGTCCGCTGCTTCCACCGCGACCAAGAGATCGAGCGCGTCGCCGGTGGCCGCGATCAACGGCGGCCGCTTCAGCACCACCGACTGCCCGGGCAGCCCGTTGCCGGTCCCAGCTAGCTCGCCCTCGACGACGTCGCAGTTGAAGGCGAGGGCGGTCGCCTCGGTTTCTCCCGAGGCGATGGTCGCGTCCGCTGCGGTGACGAAGGTCGGCGGTGCGCCGGACGTGCCCGGCCGCGCCGACGCGGCGCTGGTCCCGCGTGGAATGAGGATTGGCGCCGTCGCGGGCTGCGGCACCGAGAAGGTCAGCATCGCCCGCGCCGCAGACGGCGGCGTCAGCTTGACTCCGATGAGCCGCAACAGCTCGACGTACGCCTTCTCAGGGATCCGGTTCACCCGATAGAGCAGCACCTCAGTGAGGTAGGCGAACGCCTCGAGCAGCACCGTCCCTGGATCGTGCGGCGATCGGTCGGTCCACGCCGGGCAGTTGCGAGCGACGAACTGCTGCGCCTCGGCGACGAGCTCGTCGAACGTCCGATCGTCGAGCCTGGGAGAAGGAAGCGGCATCAGACGACGCCCTGCTCGAGCGAAAAGCGCACCTGCAACTCGGCGCGCCGCAGAGTCGCCTTGGCGCGGTAGGTGAGGTTGATGCTGAGTACGGTTCCGTCGCCCTCGCGGACCGCATCGAGCGAGAGCACGTCAATGCGTGGCTCCCAGGTTGCGAGCGCGCGCCGGACGTAGTGCACGGCGAGGCCGGCTGTCGTGTCGTCATTGGGCGCGAAGATCAAGCGCTGCAGATCGCAGCCGTAGCCGGGACGCATCACGCGCTCGCCGGGGCGGGTGGAAATCAGCATCAGGATCGCCTGGCGCAGCGCCTCGTCGTCCTCGGCCATCTGCAAGCCGCCTTGCGCGACCCGCAGGCCGGTCCCGCCGGCGCCGAGAGCGAAACGCAGGGCGCGCACGGGCGGCCGGTTCACGGCGTCTCCGAAACGAAGCTCTGGCCGGGCCTCGCGACCGTGTAGTGAGCGACCCGCAACGGCAGCGTCGGACCTTCGACATCGGCACGGCAGACGGGCCGCCCGTCGATGCGCACGAGCGTCGAATACCCTCGCGACACCTCCGCTGTTCCGACGCACGGCTGCCCGCCGGCCAGAAAAGGACAGCCGGAGATGCCCTTGCCTTCGGGATCGGTTGCGACGAGGAGCGGGCGGCCTTGCACCGTCACCCACCGTTGCGACGCCCCGACCGCGCAGCGACCGGCGTGGCCGCACAGGATGGTCGCGTCGTCGGTGAGGAAGAGCATCGCTCACGCCCTCCGGAAATCGATCGACTGGCCGCGCAGCACGATGGGCTGCCCTGGCGCGTCGAGGGTGAGGGGTGTCTTCGCGTGCACGGTCACTCCGTGCGGCGTCAGCTCGACGAAGCTGCCGGTCTCGTCGCTCAGGCGGAGGGCGGATGTCGCGTCGTCGAGCTCGACCTTCTGGCCGCCCTTGCTGCGGAGCGCGAAGCGGCGGACGCGGCCGCCCTCGATGCCGGCGTCCGGAGGTCCCGCAGCGGTCCACAGACCGCAGAGCACGACCCCGCGCGCGGGATCCGCGCGATGGAACAGCACCAACACCATGTCCCCGACGTCGGGCAGGGCGATCATCCCCTTGCCTGCGCCGGCGCCGGCGCTCGCGACGGGCAGCCAATCGGTCACCACCGATCCGTAAGCGGCCAGCTTGAGCTTCACCCGTCCGCGCGGCAGCTCGATCTCGACCACCTCTCCGAGAGCCGCGCCCGCGCCATCCGGCGGCGATGGCTGTCGTGGCGGGTCGGTGGAGATGGAGGATACGAAGCCGCGCTCCGCATCGACGAGGTGCTCTGCCGCCGTGATGACGTACGTTCCCCGCAGCTCGGCCGAGACCCCTTGCAGCGCGATGCGTCTGCCAGGCCGCAGCAGCGGATTTCCTTCGGCCACCGCGCGCAGCACGACGGCGCTCGCGGCGCGGCGAAAGAGCTCGGCGCGCGCTGCCGCCTCGAGGTGCGCGACAGTCGGCGCTGCGACATCGGCAAGCGAGACCGCGCCTGCCCCCAAGACTGGATCTGCCTGGGGGCGGCCTTGTGGGCGGTCTTCCGCGTGGGCGTTGCTGACGGCGACTGCCGCGAGATCGAACCCTGCGGCGTCCACGGAGCGGCAGGCGCGGTCGGCGTTGACCTCGACATCGCACTCGAGCAGCCCTTCGCCGGGAACGAGCGGCATCGGATCGCCAAAGCCGTCGAGCGCGACGAGTCGCAGCACGCCTTCCACGAACGACAGATAGAGACCGGATCGAGCAGCCACTTCCGCGAGCAGCTCCAAATCGGTTTGCTTCCATTGCAAGAGCCACGGCCACACCGCGGAGTCGGCGGCGGTCTCCACGGCGACGCCGAGCTCGATCGCGAGCTCGCGCGCGAGGCCAGCCGCGGTCATTTGGGTGTGGGCGCGGACCGGTTGCTGCTTGCGCAGCCGGTGGAGCACATCGTACCCGCGCAAGCGCAGCTCGCGGACGTTCGTTCCGTGCCAGGCGGTTTCGAACGCCGTCACCTCTCCCTCGAAGAGCTCCCGCGCCGGAGCGACCGTGATCTGCAGCGGCGCGCCCGCCGTCACCGACGCGACGAGCGACTTTGGCGGCGATGCAAACGTCAATTCACAGCTCGACGGCACCGACAACGCCTGGCGGACCCGGACCGAGACGAGGCCATCCATCTCGCCCGCCGCCAATTGACGGCCGGCAATGCGCACGTCGAGTCGGGGGAGTGCGGTGACGGCCTTCATCCGGCCTCCCGGGCGGGAATGCGCAGGACGGCGCCAGGCTCGAGGTGAAGCGGATCGTCGACGGCGTTGGCCTCCGCGATGAGCTTCCACGCCGACGGATCGCCGTAATACTTCTGCGCCAGATCTTCGAGGCGCTCGCCGCCCGCGGCCGGAGCCGCTTCTTCCTCTTCTTCCACTCCTGCACCCAAGACTTCATGGACATCGCCGTCGGATTCGTCGCCGGCGTCGAACGCCTGCGGCCGGTCGGGTTCGGCGACGCGAAGGAGGCGCAGCTTCATCCACGAGCGCCGCGGCGAACCGTCGGCTGCGAAAGACTCGAACCGCTCCGCCACCGACACCACGACGGCCGGAACGTTCCACGCCTTGCCCCAGACGAAGCGGACGACACCCGGCCGCAGCTCGCTTTCGTCCGCTCGTGCGCTCTCGGCAAGCCGCCAGAGTGGCAGCGTCAATTGGCGCACGTCACCCACGGGCGTCTCTGCGCTCGAGGCAGCGATTCCCACGTCGAAGAGCAATTCGAGCGTCAGCTCGGTGGTGCCCCCGCCGGTGACCAGCACCGGATCGTCGGAGAGCGCGGCCGCGCGCAACGAGCCGCCGATGGAGCGGCGCGGCCGGACTCCCGCGGACCGCTCCACGAGCAACGATTCCGGGTTGAGCAAGCAGGAGATGCGCTCGCCGCTCGATTCGACGAGGAATGCGACGCGTTCCATCTACCCGCCCCTTTGTTCAGCGGCGAGGCGCGCCCTGCGATCGAGCTCCCGGAGCAAGTCGTCGACGTCGGAATCTTGTGGCTGCGTTTCAAGACGCAGCTGCGGCCACGGCGGATCGCGCGGCCTGGCGACGGCGAAAGGAGCGTCAGGACGGGCGCGGTCGGGGCGCAGCATTGGTGCCGCCGCCGCATCGGTGTCTGACCATTGCGCGGTGATCGCTGGCCGCCGGCTGGCCTCGTTTTCGGTGCGGCTCGGCGAGGAACGGACGAAGTGCGGGCGCGATTCGCGCACGAGTTGCACGGCCGCTTCGTCTGTGGCCGGAGCTCGAGCAACGGGTTTGTCGTCGCGAGGGATTCGTGCCGGCGAGGCCGGGATCGGAGCGTGACCTTCACGCAGCGGAGGCACGAGCGCGAGCACCGCGTTTTCGTCGGCGCTCTGGCGCGGCGGCGGCCGGCTGCGCTCGTGCGCTCCACCCGGCTGCGCCTTCGGCTGGACGGGCGCGCAACGGGGTGCCGTCGCTGCGCCAGCGTCCGGAGACCCTTGGACTTCCGCACTGGAACCGCGCTCGTGGCGGTCGCCATCCGTTCCTTCGTCACGCCGGCGCGAGGTGCTCTTCGGAGCTGCGGTCGGATCGGGCGCTGTAAACGCCTCGCGGTCTTCAGCGCCGTCGCGGTCTTTCGCAACGCTGTTGCGCTGGCGGTTCAACCCGGCCGTCGTGGGGGAGCGTGAAACGGGCTCCGCCTCATCCTCGCTCGTCATGACGCGGGAGTCGTCCATGCGGCGCGCAGCCTCGTCTCCGCCGAGGGATCGCGGTCGCTCAGGGCCAGGTGGCGCGTCGCGCAACAGCTCCGGTGCGCCTTTTCGGACCTTCGCCAACCAATGAGCGGGCGGCCCCGAGTCATGGCCGTCGGCGTCGGCGAGCACCGCTTCCGCCCACACGACGACACGCGCGGCGACCCATCGCAGCCATGCTCCCCTTCGCCACCTCACGCGCGCTCCACTCGCTCGCACACGAGGATCAACGTCTCGATCGCGACTTCCTTGCCGCCGGCGTCGAGGGGGGCGCCCCTCCATTCGCACGGCCAGCTGTCGAAGAGGTTCCAACGCAGCCGCTCGGCGACGCCGTCCGACCCCTGCATGATCAGCGAGATGTTTTTTCGCGCGGGCAACCCGGAAGCCGCGCTCATCAGCCAGTCCCACAGCGATTTCGAGTCGGACAGCCCGTACTTGAGCGTGATCTCGCCGTAGTCCACCGGTCCCGCGAGATAATGGACGGTGCGCCCGTCGCCCCCCTCTCGATACCGGATTGGTGTGACGCGCACCCCGAGGCCGCTGCAGCGCGTGAAGTACCCCTCGATCTTCCCGTCGATCTCGAGGGTGAAGTTGTACGCGCGGTACGGATCGGACCGCTGCGCTGCCGCGCCTTGGGCGCTCTCCTTTTTGGCTTCGGCCATGACAGCCTCCTCACTCGATTTGCGTTCCGGCCGCGTACTGGCCGATGCGGAAGACGATGAATTCCGCCGGCTTCACCGGCGCCATCCCCACGATGGTGATGAGCTGGCCGGCATCGATGCTCTCGGGAGGGTTCGTCTCTTCGTCGCACTTCACGAAGAACGCCTCCTCCGGCGTCCGCCCGAACAGGGCCCCCGACTTCCACAGCCGCATCAGGAACGCGCCGACGTCCCTTCGCACCGACTTCCACAGCGTGAGATCGTTCGGCTCGAAGACCGTCCAGCGAGTGCCGCGCCCGATGGATTCCTCGGCCATCAGGAACAATCGGCGGACGTTGATGTAGCGCCACTGGCCGTCGCCATCGAGCGTTCGCGCGCCCCAGATCTGAATGCCAGCGGGCTGGTTGAACCGGATGCAGTTGACGCCTGCGGGGTTCAGGGCTTCCTGATCCTCGTTCGTGACGTAGTAGGAGAGGTCGACGACGCCGCGCAGGTTTTCGTTGGCGGGCGCCTTGTGAACGCCGCGGGTGCCGTCGACGCGCGCGTAGACGCCCGCCACATGGCCCGATGGCGGCACGGTTGCGCTCGCGCCGGTGAGCGGATCGCGGATCACGAGCCAGGGAAAATAAAAGGCGCCGAACGAAGACTCGCGCGGCTTCAACCCCGGCTTCGCACCCGGCTTGGGCGGCGTCTCCGCGTCCGCCGGCGCGCCAACCTGGGTGAGATCCTCGAGCCGCTTGACCGTCGGCGGTGCATCGAGGAGGCAGAAGCGATCCTTCCGCTTTTCGCAGTGCGAGAGCAGCGCCTCGTACGCGTCGATGGTTGCATATCCGGGCGCCGCGACGATGGCGATTTCGTCGATCTCGTCGCAGAGCGCGATCCCGCGGCGCTTGCCGTCCTGGAAGGTGCCGGCGATGGTGCCGCGTTCGCCGACGTTGATCACGTAGCAGCGGGTGCCGCCGTTGTCGAAGAAGCCGAAGACAGCCTGTGCGAGTGGCGTCGTACCATTCGCGCCGTCGCAAAACTCGCGCACGAACTGCATCCAGTTCGTGATCGCGATCGCTTCCTGCAGATGCGCGCCGGCGTTCGGCGACACTCCCAGGAAGGCGGCGGTGCTGGTGCCCACCGCCTCGATCGAGCGCGGTCCGCTCTGGATCTCTTCGACATAGACGCCGGGATATTTGTAGGACATCGGCACGCTCGAGAACCCCCTCTTTGCTGCGCGCTGCGGATGTGCGGACGCCCTCGGCGGGCGGCGCTTTGTTCGCTGCTTACGGCTCCATCGGCACGACCTGCGTGTGCGTTTCGCGCACGGGCGGCCCGCGCGTCTGGCTGCGCTCGAGCCGGACCGGCACCTGCAAGAAGAACGCGGCCCGCGGCGGGATGCGAAAGCCAGCCCACAGCGCCGGGTCGATCGTGCGGAAGACGCTCGTCACGTCCTCCCGGCCAAGCGCGGCGAGGGCGACGTCCGAGAGCAGCTTGTGCTCGTCTGCCGGCGTCGCGGCCCAAGCCGTCACCAGGTAGCGGAGATCGACCTGCATCGGCGCCGGCGAAACCTCGCGCGGCGCACGCCCCTCCGCGATCTCGAGGAGGTACAGCCCGATGCCTGTCCGCTTCTCGTCAGGTGCCGGCGGATCGAGCCAGATCGTCGCGTGCGCGGCGGCTTGCCCGACGAAGGCGGTGACGCGGCAATCTGCGTCCTCGATCATGATTGAGTTGCGGGAGACGCCGAGCGTGCGCGTCTGCGCCGTATTGTTTATCTTGTCGCCATGTACTCGACGAGGAGCGCGGCCGCGCCAAGCGCGACGACGAGCCCGATGACTCCAAGCCCGGCGCCGCCGCCGATCACACCCGCGAAAGAGAGCCCCGCGAGCGCAACGCCGACGACGAGAAACACGATGATGCCCGCGAAATAAAGCACGGGCTCCCTGGTCTTCAAGGTGACGAAAAATCCGCTAGGCATTGATTTCCCCCCGGTGCCGCAAATCATCGCGGCGTTGAAATGGCCTATACGGCAGTACACCGGCCATTGCAAGTGGCGCAGATCACTCGGAGAAGGATGAAGCTGCAATTATCCGATAGCGAAGGAATCAATATGCAATCGTTCGCGGCGGAAACGATTTCGCGATTTGATTTTGGTTTCACCGGATTGGCGCCGCCGCGAGCGTATCCGCCCAGAACGAGGAGTGCTTGGCGAGCTCCTCGACGTATGCGCGCACGTCGAGTTGCGCCTCGAGGGGCAATTCGCGGAAGGGCAGCACATGCTCGTCGGGGACGTAGCGGAAGGTGAAGTTCACCCGGCGGGTCTCGAACGATTCGCCTGACGGAGCGCGCGGGATCTGCAAGTCGAAGCGCGTTCCTTCGTCGGTGACCCGCTGCACGCGGTGGAAGTGCTGGCGCTTCCAGCGCTCGCCGCCGAAGATCTGCAAGGACGAATCGCCGAGCCAGGTCTGCGACACCACCTCGTCGCGATCTCCCGGCCGCGAGCTCTTGACGAACTGGAACAGCGCGCGCTCGCCCAGCGAGACGGAGGCGACCGGGCCCGGCTCGAAATCGCGGTGCTCTCCGACGCGGGCGGTGTCGGCCGCGCCGCGGCTGCCGTAGAAGTTCACCAGGCAGGTGTTCAAGTGCCAGCGCGCAGGCATGTCCTCGCCGCGGAACATCGACCGCGCACGCTCTTCGATGCGCGCGACCAGCTCAGCCAGCACCGGAGGGAACGGCTCGGCCCGCACGCAACGTCCGTGAACTCCGTGCGGCGGCCGGTAATAGTCGAGACACGCGAACTGCCAGTTGCCCAGCCAATACACGGGCCGCAGCAGGTAGCGCTGCTCCTGCCCTTGCGGCGGCGGACGCCTGGTCGAGAAGCGCTGCTCCCAGATCGGATGCAACGTCGAAAGCCATGCGACGATGCGCGCGCGATCGGCGGCGGAGACGAAGCGCGCGTCATGGTGCTGCCCCTCCGGGATGCTGCCGGCGGGGCGTCGCCGGAACGACCGCAGCGGCCTACGCACGGATGACCTCTCCCAACGCTACGCGCGGCCCGCCGCGGACACAGCCGCCTCCGTAGCAATGCGCAATTGGCATGGTGTTCATCCTGCCACGACAATTGCGGGTGCGGTGCTTGTGCGCTATGACGCCGCCCGTCTCGAAAGCGAGGGTGTCTGCGAATGGCGGAGCGCTACATCGTCGTCGGCGGCGGGCTGGCCGGGCTGATGACGGTCATCAAGCTGGCGGAGGCCGGCAAGCACGTGGACGTGTTCTCGATCGTCCCGGTGAAACGCAGCCACTCGGTCTGCGCCCAGGGCGGCATCAACGGCGCGGTCAACACCAAGGGCGAAGGCGACCACCCGGACATCCACGTGATGGACACGCTGAAGGGCGGCGACTTTCTCGCCGAGCAGCCGCCGGTCAAGGGCATGTGCTACGCCGCCCCGCAGATCATCTATCTGCTCGACCGCATGGGCGTGCCCTTCAACCGCACCACCGAGGGTCTGCTCGACTTCCGCCGCTTCGGCGGAACCCTGCACCACCGAACCGCCTTCGCCGGCGCCTCCACCGGACAGCAGCTCCTCTACGCGCTCGACGAACAGGTGCGCCGCTACGAGACCGAGGGTCTGGTCCGCAAGTTCGAATACTGGGAGTACCTCAGCTTCGTGCGCGACGAAGGCGGTGCCTGCCGCGGCATCGTCGCCATGAACCTGCGCACCATGGAGATCGAGGCGTTCCCCGCCGACGCGGTCTGCATGGCGACCGGCGGCCCCGGCATCGTCTACGGCCGCAGCACCAACAGCACCATCAACACCGGCAGCGCCAACGGCCGCAGCTACATGGACGGCGCCATCTACGCCAACGCCGAATTCGTCCAGGTGCATCCCACCGCCATTCCGGGCGAGGACAAGCACCGGCTCATGTCCGAGTCGGCGCGCGGCGAAGGCGGCCGCGTCTGGGTGCCGAAAGAGAAGGGCGACAAGCGGTCCGGCAAGGACATCCCCGAAGGCGAGCGCTGGTACTTCCTCGAGGAGCGCTACCCGCACTACGGCAACCTGGTCCCCCGCGACGTCGCCACCCGCGAGATCTTCTCCGTCTGCCGCGACATGGGCATGGGCATCGGCGGCGCGGACCAGGTGTACCTGGACGTCTCGCACATCCCCGCCGCCACCTTGGACCGCAAGCTCGGCGGCATCATGGAGATCTACGAGAAGTTCCAGGGTGTCGATCCGCGCCACGAGCCGATGAAGATCTTCCCCGCCGTGCACTATTCGATGGGCGGCTTGTGGGTCGACTACGAGGCGGACTCCAAGGGCAATCTGATCCCGGGAAGCCCGCGGCAGCAGATGACGAACATCCCGGGGCTCTACGCTGCAGGCGAGTGCGATTACGCCTACCACGGCGCAAACCGCCTGGGCGCGAACTCGCTCCTCTCCTGCATCTACGCTGGCACCATCGTCGGCCCGGCGATGATCAGCTACGCGAAGAACAACGCGCCCAAGAAGGGCGACGTCCCCTCTTCGCTGCTCGACTCTTCCAAGGCGAAATGGCGCGAGCGGTTCGAGGCCATCTACAAGATGGACGGCAGCGAGAACCCGTACGTCATCGGCCACGAGATGGGCGACCTGATGATCAAGTCGGCCACGGTGGTGAAGGTGAACGCGCAGCTCGACCAGGCCCTCCAGCAGATCGAGGTGTTCAAGGACCGCTGGAAGAAGTGCAACGTCCTCGACACCGGACGCACCGTCAACCAGAGCGCGGCGTACGTGAACCAGCTCTGGAACATGCTGGAGATCGCGCATCTGATCCTGAAAGCTTCGCGGCTGCGCGACGAGAGCCGCGGCAGCCACTACAAGCCCGAGTTCGTCCTGCCGAAGCCCACGACCAAGAAGCCGGGCGATGACCCCGTGTTCATGGCGGCGTGGAACGCGCGCAATGAGAAGTGGCTGAAGAACAGCATCGGCACCTGGAGCGAGTCCGGCCCCAAGGTCGAGTTCCGCGACCTATCGTCGCTTCAAAACCCCATCCTCAAGCCCGAACCTCGTCACTACGATTAGATCATGGCGCAAACCGACAAACTCGTCGTCCGCATCGAGCGCAGCCACCCGGACCGCTGGGAGGAGTTCCACGTCGAGCGAAGGCCCAACGCCAACGTCATCTCGGTGTTGATGCAGATCCAGCGCAATCCGGTGACCGCGGACGGCAAGAAGACCACGCCGCCCGCCTGGGACGCTGCCTGCCTGGAAGAAGTGTGCGGCTCCTGCACCATGAACATCAACGGCAAGGTCCGGCAGGCCTGTTCGGCCTTGATCGACAAGCTCGAGCAGCCCATCCGCCTCCAGCCGATGAAGAAGTTCCCGCTGGTGCGCGACCTCGCGGTCGATCGCCAGAAGATGTTCGATGCGTTGAAGCGCGTGCAGGCCTGGGTGCCGGTGGACGGCACCTACGATCTCGGGCCCGGCCCGCGGCAGGCTTCGGAAGAGCAAGAGATGCGGTACGTGCTCTCCACCTGCATGACGTGCGGCTGCTGCCTGGAAGTGTGCCCGCAGGTCTCGCCTTCGACGAAGTTCATCGGCGCCGCAGCCATTTCGCAGGTGCGGCTCTTCAACAGCCACCCGACCGGGAAGATGAACGCGGCGGACCGGCTGCACGGATTGATGGGCGAGGGCGGCGTCACCGACTGCGGCAAGGCCGCGAACTGCGTCACCGCCTGCCCCAAGGGAATTCCGCTCACTTCGTCGATTGCCGAGATGGCGCGCGAAACCACCAAGCAGGCCTTGCGCGACTTCTTCCGGCGCGACGAACGCAAGGGCGGCGGCGGGCCCGCGTAGCAGCCGCGGCGCGCTGGTCGAAAGCCCTCGCGGTTCGGAAAATCCTCAAGCCCTCCGTAGACCTACAGACTACGGCGCGAAGGTGCGCGCAGGTGCTTCGGGGTCCGCTGCGCGGCGCGTAACACCGCGAAATTCCTCAACTGAACCGTTGAGCAGGTTCGCTCATCCAATCCCACATGGACCCGCTCATCATGACAGTCGGAAAGACCGTGTCGCGGGACGTGCACGAGCTGGTGCACGCGACGCAGCTCGAGACGCCGTCCGTGACAGAGCTCGAGCCTCCCAACTGGCGGTGGGGCGTGCCGCTCGGCTTCGCTTCGCTGCTCGCGGCTGGCGCGCTGATGATCGCGGCTGCCGGCGTGCAGGAAACGGTGGGTGAACGCCAGCACCACCACGAAGCGCGTCGCCACCTCACCAAGCTGCACAAGAAGCACGTGGTCGCGCAGCACGCGCCGTTCCAGAATTAACCTCTCGATTTCAAAAGATTTTTGCGCGGATCAAAAGCGCTTGACGGGTGGACCGTCTGCCCACATCCTGCGCGACTACATGGATGCACAAGACCGTTCCCGCTTCGAGAAAAACATCGAGGGTGTCCGGCGTTTGGCGCTGGAGGCGGAGACCGCTGCGCGAAAGCGGGCAGAAGACGCCCTGCAGCGCAGCGAGGAACGCTACGCGCTGATTGCGCGCGGCTCGTGCGACGCGTTGTGGGAGTGGGACCTGGTGTCGGGCCGCTTCGAGGTCAGCGCGCGGTGGGCCGAGATGCTGGGCCTCGAGCAGCACCAGCTCGGCAGCCGCCCCGAGGATTGGATGGCGCGCGTGCACCCCGACGACCGGCCGCGGCTGTGGCGGCGGCTGGAAGACCATTTCAAGAGTCAAGACGAGCACTTCGAGGTCGAATACCGGCTGCAGCACCGCAGCGGCGGATACCGCTTCATGGTTCTGCGCGGGGCCTCGCTGAGGAATCCGCGCGGCGAGGTGCTGCGGGTGGCAGGATCGCAGACCGACGTCACCGAGCGAAAGCACGTCGAAGAACAGCACCGCCACGAAGCCCTGCACGATCCGCTCACCGGCCTCCCCAATCGGACGCTCTTCTTGGACCGGCTGGGACAGTCGCTGGCGCGTTTGCGCGGGCGGAGCTCGGCGGAGTTCTCCATGCTCTTCATCGACCTTGACCGCTTCAAGGTGGTGAACGAGAGCCTGGGCCACAGCGCCGGTGACCGCCTGCTGGTCGCCACCGCGCATCGCCTGACCGCCTGCGTGCGGCCGGAAGACACCGTCGCGCGCCTCGGCGGAGACGAGTTTTCGGTGCTGCTCGAGAACGCGGCCGATTCGTCGGAGGCCGCACGGCGCATTCACGGCGAGCTGTCGGCGCCGATCGAGATCGACGGGCACGAAGTCGCCGTCACCCCGAGCATCGGCATCGTCCACGGCAAGCCCGACTACGCCTCCGCCGACGAGATCTTGCGCGACGCGGATCTCGCGCTGTACGGCGCGAAGTCGAGCGGCCGCGGCCGCCACACCGTGTTCCATCCGGCCATGCACGCCTCGGCGGTGGCGGTGCTGCGGCTGGAGAGCGAATTGCGCCATGCAGTCGAACGCGGCGAATTGCTTTTGAAGTACCAACCCGTGGTCTCGCTGATGACCGGCGGCATCGCCGGAGTGGAGGCGTTGGTCCACTGGCGGCATCCGCGGCGCGGCCTGCTCCGGCCGCTGGAGTTCGTCCCGCTGGCCGAGGAGACCGGGCTGGTCGTGGACATCGGCGAGTGGGTGCTGCGCGAGGCGTGCCGCCAAACGCGCGAGTGGCAGCTCAAGTTCCAGGAGCCGTTCTCGGTGGGCGTGAACCTCTCCGCGCGCCAGTTCCTGACTGCCGACGTGGTGCAGATGGTCGGCCGCGCCCTCGCCGAATCCGGACTGCCGTCGCGGGCGCTGCGGCTGGAATTGACCGAGTCGATGCTGATGGAGAACGCGTCGCGGGCTGCGCTGGTCTTGGCCGAGCTTCGCGCGCTCGGCGTCTCGCTCGACCTGGACGATTTCGGCACCGGCTATTCGTCGCTCAGCTACCTGCACAACTTCCGGCTCGACACCATCAAGATCGATCGCAGCTTCATCGCCCGCGGCGG
>DASXHM010000134.1:0-33395 GCA_036488495.1 Myxococcales bacterium
CCCGCGCCTGCTCGCGGAAGACCTCGATGCCGTCGATGGTCTGCTGGAACTGCACGATGATGCCGCCGCGGCCGAGGTCGTGGACGTGCGTCACCGTCGCGTCGTTCACGTCGGCGGCGGCGAGGTTGTAGGCGGAGGCAAACACGCCCAGGTGCGCTCGTGCGGCGTCGGCGGGAAGGAGCGGCAGCGCGGCGCCTGCGGGGGAGGCGCTCGACACTCCCGCGCGGCGCGAGACGGTGGCCCGGGCTGCTGCCAGCCCCGAGGCGGAAGCCGTCCGCGATGCCCAGAGGAACGTCGGGACGCCGAACCGCTCGTGGACCTGCACTTCGCGGGCAGGGTTCGCGAGGCCTTGCACGGATCGGGTCTGCGCGGCGCGAGCGGAGCGTGCCGGGGCGGCGTTGGCGACGACGTCGATCTCGGGCAGCTTGCGCGCCTGCGCAGCGGACGAAAGTCCGAGCGCTAGCGCGCACAGGGAGGCGAGCTTTTTCACGAATACCTCGGTGTGGGGAAACTGGAGGGGGTGGGAGGCGGCGAACGTCTTATTGCCTACAAACCAGGGGGCAGACAAGCCCTCGCCCGATGACGCTCCGAGTCGCCGAGTGCATGCAGGCCTGCCATCGATTCATTACTTTGGACGTAAATGAATTGGAGCGGCGGTTTGCGCGGTCCCGGCCGGCCCCGCAGATTGCTCGGGTGCCAAAGCTCGGCCAGAAGGTGAAGAATGCGCTCGACGAGACGCGCATCCTGGTCTTGGGCACGCAGGTGCTGCTCGGCTTTCAGTACCGCGGCTTCATGGAGCCCGCCTTCGACAAGCTCCCCGAGCATTCGAAGAACCTGCAGATGGCCGGCCTCTTCCTGTTGCTCGCGGCACTGGGCGCGCTGCTCTTGCCGGCGGCGCGGCATCGGCTGGTCGAACGCGGTTGGGACAGCACGCAGTTCTTTTACTTCACCATGAACGCGCTCTACCTCGCGCTCTTGCCGTTCGCCGCGGCGCTCGGACTCGCGCTCTTCATCGGGGCCGAACGGGTGATGGGGACGGCCGCCGCCGCCGTGGCGGGGTTCGGCTGCGCGGCCGGTGCGGGGTTCTTCTGGTACGCGCTGCCCCACAAGCTGCGCAGGCCGATGCAACCGGAGGAGGACCGCATGTCGAAGCCGAAGCTCGAAGAGCGCATCCAGCACGTCCTCACCGAGGCGCGCATCGTGCTGCCCGGCGCGCAGGCGATGCTCGGTTTCCAGCTCGCGATGATGCTGATGGACGCGTTCGAGAAGCTCTCGTCAAAGGCGCGGATGCTGCACTTCGTCAGCCTCTGTTTCGTGGCGTTGACGACCGTGCTCCTGATGGCGCCGGCCGCCTTCCACCGGGTGGCGGAGCGCGGCCACGACACCGACCGGCTGGAGCGGTTCGCGAGTGGAATGGTGCTCGCGGCGCTGGTCACCCTGGCGGCCGGCCTCGCGCTCGATCTGGCGGTCGTCACCGAGCGCTGGTGCGGATCGCTGCGCCTGGGCCTGGTGCTCGCCGCGGTGGTCTTCGTGGCGCTGATGGCTGGGTGGTTCGGGCTCTCCTTGGCGCTGCGAGTAGCGCACGGCGAGCCCGCGCCGCGCGGCTCCGCGGCGGAGGGCTGACGGCCGGGTTTCTTTGCTCCTGTCGTCCGCCGTAAGACAAAGGGTGGATCGCTTGGCCGTGCGGCGCGGGAGCAGGTTAGACTGCGGGGATGCGCGCTCCGTTTCCCGTGCTCTGGCTTTCACTCTGCGCCGCCTGCAGCGGCCCTGGCCTCGACAAAGCTCCCTCCGCGTCCGCCGCGCTCAGCGCTAGCGACGTCCGCGCCAAGGTCCAGGAGCTCACCGCCAAAGAAACCGCCACGCCTGTTGCCGGCCCGGGCGGCTTGCAGATCTACAAGATCAACAAGGGCAGCCAGGTGGTGGTCGCCAAGACCAACCCGGACGGCACCCTGACGGCGAAGTGCGTGGAGTCCGCGAGCGACGAGTTCCTCGGCGGCGAGAAGGGGAGCGCGCAATGAGGCTGTTCGCGGCCGCGGCCGCCCTCTGCGTGACCACTTCTGCGCTCGCGGCCGAGCTGCGCATCAGCAACCAGAACGCCGCCAACCAGGGCTTCAACGACACGACGGCCGCGACGCCGGTCGGCTTGAACTTCGGCACCACCAAGGGTGCGCAAGCAGTCATCGACTTCCAGTACGCCGCGGCGGTTTGGGGTGCGGTGCTGAAGAGCCCGGTGCCCATCGTCATCGACGCGGCGTTCGTCACCGCGGCGCAGGATTCGAACATGACCTGCAACGCCACCACGGGGCTGCTCGGGTACACGCACCCGAACAACTTCGTCACCGGCGCGGAGCTGCCGAACCACACCGCCGGCTACGTCGCCGCGCTCGCCAACGCGCTGCTCGGCCGCGAAACCACGCCCGGCCAGGCGCACATCTTCACCCGGTTCAACGCCGGAATCGGCGGCGCCACCTGCCTCGCCGGCACCGGCTGGTACTACGGCCTGGACGGGGTTGCGGCGCCGGGCCAGGCCTCGCTGTTGACGACGCTCTTGCACGAGTTCGCCCACGGGCTCGGTTTCACTTCCTTCGTCAACCCGACCACCGGCGACAACTCGAATGCGCCCGCCATCTTCGATTTCCACGTCTTCGACGAGACCCGGCAGAGCAATTGGGCCGGCTATACCGCTGCCCAGCGCAAGCCGCTGCTCACCGCCGGCAACGAGCTCTCCTTCGACGGCGCCAGTGTCGCGGCCGAAGCCGCCACCTACCTGTCGAACCAGCCGGTGTTGGATTTTGCTGGCGGAGGCGCGGCGCCTTCCGAGGCGCAATACCTGCCTGGGCAATTTTCCGGTCCCGTCCCCGACGCTGGAGCCTCGCAGTCGATCGTGCCGGCCGCTCCGCTGGACGCATGCAGCGACTTGACCAGCACCTTCAACGGCTCGCTCGCGCTGATCGAACGCGGCACCTGCAATTTCTACGACAAGGCGCAGCGGGCCCAGGCGGCGGGCGCTTCCGGCGTGGTGGTGTTCGACAACGACGCCGGCTCGCTCATCACCATGGCCTCCGTCGACGGCGGCGTGCCGCTCGACGTGCCGGCCGTGTTCATCACCAACAACGACGGAAATGCGGTGCTGCAGCGGCTCGACGGCGGCACGGTGACCGCGACCTTCGGGGCCTCCTCGCACCTCTCCAACACCGACCCGGCGCAGACGCGGGTGCTGCTCTACACGCCGCCCGTGGCCTCGTCCGGCTCGACGCTGTCGCACTGGAACGCGGGATCGTTTCCGCGCACGCTCTTGATGGAGCCGTTCATCGGCGCATCCACCCGCCTGGATCTCGACCTGACACCGAACAGCTTCGCGGACATGGGCTGGCCGGTGGTGACCGGGCTCTCGGTCGGCATGAGCAAGGCCGAGGCGCCGACGCTGTCGGACGGCGAGGAAGTGAAGTACCTCGTCGCCATCGTGAACCGCCGCACCGCGGACGTGGCCGGCGTTCAGCTCGATCTGACGCTGCCGGCCGGAGCAACCTTCGTCAGCGCTGCCGGCTTGAATGCCTTCGCCTGCGCCGCGCTGCCCTGCGCGGTCGGGACGGTCACCGCTTCTTCGGTGCTGCCGCTGGTGGTCACGCTGAAGGCGCCGTCGACGGCGGTGTTCCCCTTCGTGGTGACCGCGCAGATCAGCGCGCCCGGGACCGACGCGAACGACAACCTCAGCGCAACCATTTCCGTCGACAAGACGGCCGCGGCGTCGAGCGGCGGGGGCGGGTGCAGCACGGGCGGCGTCCCGGCGGCGCTGGTCGTCCTGCTCGCCTTCGGCGTGGCCATTCGCGCGCGCCGCCGCCCGGCCGTGAGCGCGAAGTAGCGTTCACGGCCGGAACTGAGAGCGCTAGATGGGCGCCGGAGCGTCCGTCTCTTCGGGCACCATCTCGCGCGGCTCGGCGACGCCTTCCTTCACGTCCGCCGCCATCTCCGCGAGCCGCAGCCCCAGCTCTTCGAGCTTCGCTTCGGAGAACAGCTCGGACACCTTGGGGAAGAGCTCCACCTCTTCCTCTTTGACGTGGTGCTCGACCTGCTCCTTCAGAACCTTGACCTTGGCGTCGAACGCCTGGTCGTCGACGTCGGCGTCGAGCATGTCGGCAAGGAGCCGCTTCGCGCCCAGGTGCTCCTCGACCGCTTCCAGCAGAAGATCCTCGGTGCGCGCGCTCTTGGTCGCCGGGTAGAACAGCTTCTCTTCGATGGCGGTATGCACGGCGAGCGCGTCGGCGAGATCGTCGAACAACTGCTGCTTGTCGCCTTCGCCCTGTTCGAGCTTCTCGAACAGTTGCTCGACCTCGCGGTGCTGCTCCATCAAGAACTTGATCGCATTCATGGTGTCCGCTCCTGGAAGTTTCCAGAAGCGTGGACACGGACCGAAGGTCGCGCAACGCTACTGCGGCTGCGGAGGGCAGAGCGCGCGAACAGCCTCGAGCAAGAGCGGCAGCTCGATCGGCTTGCGCAGACAAGCGGAGGCGCCCAGAGCGGCGCTCGCCTCCTCGACATTCGTGTGCGCGGAAAAAACCAGCACCGGAATCATCCCCAGCACCTCGTCCTGCTGTTGCTGAGCGCGGAACTGCCGGCCGTCCATGATCGGCATCATCAGGTCGAGGAGGATCAGGCACGGCCGGGTCGGCACCGAGCGCAGGCGGTCCAGCGCCTCCTGACCGTTGGCCGCGGCGACCGATGGGTAGCCGTGGTCCTCGAGCACTTCGGCAAGCGACTCGCGGACATCGCGATCGTCATCCACGATCATCACGTAATGGCTGTTCATGCGCTCGCTCGCGTCGACAGTTTGTCCCGGGCATCGCGTGGCAATTCCACGATGAAGGTAGCGCCTTCGCCGCGGCGGCTGTCCACGCCGATGACTCCGCCGTGCGCTTCCACGATGCTGCGGGTGACGTAGAGGCCAAGGCCGAGGCCGCCGTAATGGCGGGTCGGCGCCGCGCGCTCGAACCGACCGAAGATGCGCTCGTGATCTTCGGGCGCGATGCCGATGCCGTAGTCGCGCACGAGCAGCCGCGCGCCGTCGCCCAGATCCTCGAGCGAGATCTCGACCGGCTTGCCGGCGCCGTATTTGAGCGCGTTGGAGAGAAGGTTGACGAGCGTCTGCTCGAGTCGCGGCCGGTCCCAATGCCCGGGCAGCGACTTCGGCCCCTGCAAGGAGAGACTGGATCCCACCCGCAGCGCCTCTTCGCGCATGTCTTCGACCACCTGCCGGGTGATGGCGCCCAAGTCGGTGTCCTCGAACTGCATCGACAACCGCCCCTGCACGATGCGCGAGACGTCGAGCAGCCGCTCCACCAGGTCGGTCAACCGCGACACCTGCCGCAGCGCTCCCGAGAGGCGCTCAAGATGCTTCGACGGCGAGGCGATCCGCGGACCGGTCGCCTTCAGCGACGCCTCGACGCTCTGGATCTTGAGCTGCAGCGCGGTGAGCGGGGTGCGCAGCTCGTGCGCGGCGACGGAGATGAACTCGTCTCGCATCCGCAGCGCTTCCTGCGCTTCCGCCAGCCGCGCCTGGTCCCTGCCGGCTCGCTCCGCCGCTGCCCGCGCTTGCTGTTCGAGCCTGCGACGCTCGGTCAGGTCGCGGGTGATCTTGGCGAAGCCGCGCATCTCGCCCGTGACCGGATCGTGCACCGCGGTGATGATCACGTTGGCCCAGAAGCGCTCGCCGTTCTTCCGGACCCGGTAGCCTTCTTCCTCGTAGCGGCCTTCCGCGCGCGCGATCTCGAGCTCGCGGTCGGGCCGTTTCGCCGCCACGTCCTCGGGCGGGTAGAAGACGCTGAAGTGCTTGCCGATGATCTCGTCCGCCCGATAACCCTTGATCACCGACGCGCCCGAGTTCCACGAGGACACCTTGCCGTCGGTGTCGAGCATGAAGATGGCGTAATCGCGCACGCTCTCGATCAAGAGCCGCAGCCGCTCCTCGCTCTGCCGCAGCATCTCCTCTGCAGCGCGGCGTTCGGTCAGATCGCGGGTGACCTTGGCAAAGCCGACGTGCTTGCCGTGCGCGTCCCGGAGCGCGGTGATGACGACGCTCGCCCAGAACCGGGTGCCGTCCTTGCGGACGCGCAAACCTTCTTCGCCATACGCGCCGCTCTCCAGCGCCGCCTTCAGCTCCTCCTCCGGGTGGTGCCGCGCGCGGTCCGCCTCTTCGTAGAAGACGGAAAAGTGCTTGCCGATGATCTCGGACGGCCGATACCCCTTGATGCGCTCGGCTCCGCGATTCCAAGAGACGATCACGCCGTTCGGGTCGAGCATGAAGATGGCGTAGTCGCGGACGCCCTCCACCAGGATGCGGAACCGCTCCTCGCTCTGGCGCAGCGACTCTTCGGCGGCTTTGCGCTCGGTGAAGTCGCGGGTGACCTTGGTGAAACCCAAGAGGGTGCCTTGGGCGTCGTGAATCGGCGCCAGCACCACGTTGGCCCAGAAGCGCGAGCCGTCCTTGCGGACCCGGATGCCTTCTTCCTCGTACCGCCCCTCTGCGAGCGCCCGGCGTAGCTCTTCTTCCGCGTGGCCGCTCGTGCGCGCCTCTTCCGCATAGAAGCGGGAGACGTGTTGGCCGATGATCTCGCTCGCCGCGTAGCCGTGCACCTGCTCCGCGCCCCGGTTCCAGGAGGTGATGTGCCCCGTCGGGTCGAGCATGTAGATGGCGAAGTCGCGCGCCCCGTCGACGAGCAGGCGCAGTTGGTCGGCGCCCTTGGCAGCGCTCGGACTGTCGGCCTCTTGCTGACCGGTTGCGTCGCGCGGTAGCGCGGCGTCCCCCGCTGGGCGCTGCTGCATGCGCAGGCAGGATGTTGGTGCTCCAACGGATGTGCAAGCCTAGAAATCAGCAACGTTCGTCTTGCGACAACCAGCCTCACCGGAAAAAGCAACAGGGCAAGCGTTCGTACGAGAGCGTACGGATGGGGTCCTCGAAAGCATCCGGCAAGCGCGGCTGAGTGTGCAAAGCTTGCTCCCCATGCCGAGCGTTGGAAAGCCCATCCCGCGCGCCGACGGCCGAGCCAAGGTCACTGGCGGCGCGCGCTACTCCTACGAAGTGCAGGTCCCCGGCGCCGTCTACGGCGTCCTGGTGATGAGCCACGTTACTCGCGGCCGCATTCTCGCCATCGACAGCGCAGCCGCCGAGCGCGAGCCGGGCGTGCTTCAAGTCATCACGCCGCACAACGCGCTGAAGCTGCCGGGAAAGACCAGCGGCGACTCTCCCGATCGGGTGGTGCAGGTGCTGCAGGACGACCGGATCCAGTACAGCAACCAGCCGGTGGCGGTGGTGGTCGCGGACACCTTCGAGCGCGCGGTCCACGCGGCGCGGCTCGTCCGCGTGCGCGAAGAGGCAGAGGCGCATTCGGTGGTGCTGGAAGAGCGGTTGCATCTGGGCTTTCCCAAGGAGGTCCTCGCCGGAGGCCGCAAGCAGGAGCCGGACACGAAAAAGGGCGACGTGGAAGTTGCCCTGCACGAAGGTCACGCGCTGGTCGACAACCCTTACGACCTGCCGCCGCAGACCCACAATCCGCTCGAGCCGCACGCGACCATCGCCGTCTGGGAAGGGGACGACCAGCTCACCGTCTACGACTCGTCGCAGTGGGTTTTCTCGGTTCGGAACAAGATCGCGAATGCATTCTGCATCCCGAAGGAGAACGTCCGCGTCGTCACCAAGTTCGTCGGCGGCGCGTTCGGCTGCAAGGGGTCGGCGTGGTCGCACGTGCTCATCACCGCCCTCGCCGCCAAACAGGTGGGAAGGCCGGTCAAGCTCACGCTCTCCCGCGAGCAGATGTTCGGACCGGTGGGCGGCAGGCCGCGGACGCACATGCGGCTCGCAGCCTCCGCCGAGCGCTCGGGAAAGCTGACCGCGCTGTTGCACGAGAGCGCGTCTTCCACTTCGCAGTTCGACGTCTTCGTCGAGCCGGCGGCGCTCACCACCCGCCACCTTTACGAGTGCGCGAACATCGAGACCAGGCACCGCATCGTCCGGCTGGACATCGGCACGCCCACCTTCATGCGCGCTCCCGGCGAATCCACCGGCAGCTTCGCGCTCGAATCCGCGCTCGACGAGGTGGCGCATGCGGCCGGCGTCGACCCGCTCGCGCTGCGGCTTTCGAACTACGCGGAGGTCGATCCCAGCGAAGGCAAGCCGTTCTCGTCAAAGGCGCTGCGGCAGTGCTACGAGGAGGGCGCGCGAAGGTTCGGCTGGGAGGGCCGGCGGAAGGAGCCGCGCTCGCTCTCGCGCAACGAAATGCTGGTCGGCGTGGGCATGTCGACCGCGTCCTATCCGGCGAACTTCCAGGCTTGCAACGCCGCCGCGCGCATCCTCGCCGACGGAACCGTGCAGGTGACGAGCGGGACCATCGACATCGGCACCGGGACCTATACGGTGATGGCCCAGGTGGCGGCGGACGCGCTCGGGGTTCCGTACGAGCAGGTGACGTTCGACCTGGGCGACAGCGAGCTTCCCGAGGCGCCCATCGCCGCCGGTTCCATGACCGCCGCCAGCGTGTCGTCCGCGGTGCTCCTCACTTGCAATGCGCTTCGCGAGAAGCTGGTGCGGTTGGCGGTTGCCGATCCCGCGTCGCCGCTGCACGGCCTCGACCCGGCGGAGGTGCGCGCGGAGGACGGGCGGCTCTTCGCTTCCGGCCGCGAGGACGCGCATGCGGACGTGGTCCGCCGGTCGGGCGCGCCGGTGGAGGCTCGCGCCAAAGCCGAGCCGGACGAGGTGCGCAAGAAGCTCTCCAACCACGCCTTCGGCGCTCACTTCGCCGAGGTGCTGGTCGATCCCGACCTCGGCATGGTCAAGGTGGCGCGGATGGTGGGCGTGTTCGCGCCCGGCAGGGTCTTGAACGCGCGCACCGCCAGAAGCCAGCTTCTCGGCGCGATGGTGTGGGGCATCGGGACGGCGCTGCACGAGCACACGCAGTACGACGCGCGCCTCGGCCGCATCATGAACCACGACCTCGCCGGCTATCACGTGCCGGTCAACGCGGATGTCGGCGTGCTCGAGGCGCACATCGTCGAGGAACACGGCGACAAAGGCAATCCGGCGGGCGTCAAAGGCCTGGGCGAGCTCGGCCTCTGCGGAGCCGCGGCGGCCATCGCGAACGCGGTCTTCAACGCGACAGGGCGGCGGGTCCGGAGCCTGCCGATCACGCCGGACAAGCTCCTCTGACTGCGCGGGATGGTGCGGCTCAAGACATCGGGTCGCCGGCGGGGGGCGCCCTCGCGCGCCGCTCATGCAAGGCTCGCCCTCCCGCACGGTCTCGGCCAGTGGCGGAACTTCGGCGCGCCTCGAAATCGCGTCGGCGCGAGGACACCCCCCGCCGGCTCTCACGCGCTTACGAACCGTCCCTCAGCGTCCCAAGAGCGCGCGGCCTGTCCTGGCCGGTTCTGCCGTGCTCTGCATCGCCCGCCGCTCCAATCGCTTCCGTCACCGCCCTGCGCCGGCGCGTTCTGCCGTGCTCTGCATCGCCCGCCGCATCGAATTGCTTCCGTCATGTCCCGCCGCCGCGGCGAAGTTCTGCCGTGTTCGGTATTCCCGATGGCGCCGGATCACTTTCGCGATTGCGCGGTTCGACACATATGTCCCGATTCAAATCGCGCCGCTGATCGATCGCTGATCGGATCGCTCAACGCACTCGCGAACGGCACGGGCGACGCGGGCCGCCGACGCGGCACGGCGGGCGAGGGGCTGCGCTGCGAGGCGGCCGACGAAGCACAGGACAGCAAACGCGGCCAGGCGTGACCGCGCGCTTCAGGGATGCCGCGAGACAGCCAGTAAGCGCGCGAGAGCTGGCGGGGCACCTCCCCGCGGCGCGGCGAGTTCAGAATTTGCCCGAGCCGTGAGCAGTCCGGACGCCGCCCGGCCGGGCAAATTCTGCATGTCTGAAGCCGCACGCGGGGAGGTGCCCCGCCAGCGACCCCTCGCAGCCTGGAGTCCCCACGGCCTTCGCTGCGTCCCAGCCTTCACTGCGTCACGCCCGCCGATGCAGCGCGGCGACGAACTTGTCCGCCGTCCGCGCGTTGACGACGCGCGCTCGCTCCGTCCAGCCGCGCCGCGCCGTCCCGACCGCGTAGTGCAGGTTCTGCAGTTCCTTGGTGGAGTGCGCATCCACCGAGAGCGAGACCTTCGTGCCGTGCTTGCGCGCGAGCCGGAGCAGATCGGCGCTGAAGTCGAGGCGGTGCGGGGTACCGTTGCACTCGATCGTCACCCCGCGCTCGGCGGCGATCGCGATCAACTCCTCCCAGCGCGCGGGAAGCGGATCGCGGTCGCCCAGATACCGTCCGGTCGGATGTCCCCAGATGCCGCAGAGCGGATGCTCGAGCGCGCGTCGGATGCGTGCGGTCTGCTTGTCCTCGTCGAGCTTGAAGCGCTGGTGCACCGAGCAGATGACCACGTCGAGCTGTTCCAGGATCTTGTCCGGCCAGTCGAGCGCGCCGTCCTCCAGAATGTCCACCTCGCTCCCGCGCAGGATCCGCACTTCGGGAATCTGCTCCTGCACCGCCGCGATCTCGTCCCACTGCCGCTGCAGCCGATCGGTGTCGAGGCCGTTCGCGTAGTGCGCCTGCTTGGTGTGGTCGGTGATGGTGATGAACTTCGCGCCCAAGGCTTGCGCCGCCCGCACCATCTCCTCGAGCGTCGCCTTTCCGTCCGACCAGGTGGTGTGGCAGTGCACGAAGCCCTGCACGTCCGCCAGCGTGACCAGCTCCGGCACCGCGCCTTTTTCGGCGAGCTCGATCTCGCCCGTGTCCTCGCGCAGCTCCGGCGGCACGTAGGCGAGGCCGAGCTTCGCGTACAGCTCCTCTTCGCTCGCAGGCGAAAGCGATGGGCCGCCGTCGAGCGATGCCAGGCCATACTCGGAAATGCTCAAGCCTTTGGTCCGCGCGATCCCGCGCAGCTTCACGTGGTGCTGTTTACTGCCGGTGAAGTGGTGCAGGGCGGTCGGGAACTGCGCGTCCGGCACGACGCGCAGATCGGCCTGCAGGCCGTCGAGGAGCCGCACCGAAGACTTGGTGCCGCCGCGCGCAATCACTTCCGCGACCCCGGGCGCGTTGCAAAACGCTTCCATCACTGCTTCGGGCGATTCGCTCGAGGCAACCAGGTCGACGTCCGCGTTCGTCTCCGCGTACCGTCGAACGCTGCCCGCGATCTCCGCGCGGACGGTGCCGGCCGTCTCGCGAACCCTTCGCAGAAGCTGCTCTGCCAGCGGCCGCGTCTCCCACAGGGGCTTCCGTGCCGCCTTGCGCTCACGCAGCTTGACGATGCCTTCCAGGATCAATTTTTCGGTCCGCTCGCCAAAGCCTTTGAGCCCGCGCACGCGGCCTTCTTTCGCCGCCTTCTCCAGGTCGTCGATCGAGACGACGTCGAGCTCTTGGATGAGCGTCACCGCCTTGCGGGGACCGAGCCCCGGAATCTGCACCAGGTCGAGCGCGCCGTGCGGAAACTCGCGCCGCAGATCCTCGAGGTATTTGAGCGTCCCGGTCTTCACCAGCTCGGTGACCTTCTGGTCGATGGCCTTGCCGACGCCCGACAGCTCGCCCAGCCGCCCCTCGTTGACGAGCTGGTTCAATCCGTTCGGCGCCGCCGGGTCGGGCGGGAGCGCCTCGAACGCATCGGCGCCCAGCTCGTACGCCCGCACCTTGAACGTGTTCTCGCCCTTGAGCTGGAGGAGCTGCGAGATTTCGCGGAGGATGGCCGCCACCTCACGACCGGTCATTCGCCCTGTATAGCCGTTGCAGAGGGTTTGTAGGGGGCATAGGTTCGACCAATGACCACCGAGCAGTCGACCGCTCCCACAGCCGAGCCGTCCAACGTCGTCCTCCAGCGCTTTTTCGAGACCAGCGAATCCGCCCGCCGCGCCGCTTCTTCGTTGAAGAAGGCCGCCGAAGTCGCGGTGCGCTTCACCGACGTGCCCGGCGATTTCCATTTCAAGGCCATCGACGGCAAGCCGCGCTTCGTCACCGGCAAGGCCGAGGATCCCGACTTCGAATTGACCATGCCACCCGGCGCCGTGAAAGCCATCGCCGCGCAGCCGAACGCTGACGTGGGCGACCTCGGCATCGTCTTCTTCCAGCACATCCTCTCCAAGGATCCGAACGACAAGATCAACGTCAAGCTCCACAGCGGAGTGATGAAGCTGACCATGCGCGGCTGGCTCGGCGTCGTCGCCCAGGGCGGCGGCAAGGTGATGGGCTGGATGGCGCAAAAAGGCTTGAAGGGTCCGTCCGCCATCGCCAGCGCCATCTCCCGGCTGAAGAAGGGCTGAGCCGCGCGGTGATGTGGCGCGCCGGCGCCGCCGGTCTGTCGAGGAGCGAGCCGTGACCGACGCACTGATCGTGCTGACGACGCTTCCCAACGCAGACTCGGCCGCCGCGCTGGCAAAGACCATCGTCGACGAACGCCTCGCCGCCTGCGCCAACATCCTGCCCGCGGTGCGTTCGATCTACCGCTGGCAGGACAAGGTCCAAGATGAGCCCGAAGTGCTGGTGCTGTTCAAGACCCAGCGCGCGCACTTCGACGGCCTGCGGAGCCGCATCCTCGAGTTGCACCCGTACGAAGTGCCTGAAGTCCTCGCGCTCCCGGTCGAGCAGGGCCACGCGGCTTATCTCGAGTGGCTGATGCGCGAGACTCGCTGATCGGCCGCGCCGCGAGAGCGCAGGCGCGCTCGTCGAAGGCTGCAGTGAATCGACGCGGGAAGTGAATCGACGCTCCAGGTGAAGCGGCTGTGTGTTACTTGCCTCAAGCAAAACTATGCTAATCTTTCGTCTTCATGAAGCGATCACGGCAACTGGCGTTGGCGTTCCCCAAGCGCGGCGGCGGGAGGCAACCCGGTGCGGGCCGGCCTAGGACGCGGGAGCATCCCGGCGTCATCGGCGCGCTGGTCCCGCACCTGAAACGAAAGTCTTTCACGTCGCGGCGGGCCGTCCACGTCACGCAGCGACTGCTTCCGAACGTCGGCTACCTGCGCAAGCAGGGCCCGGCGAAGGTGCTTCAGCGCGCGTTCGCGGACGCTGCCGACCGCGGTGGAATGCGCATCGCGCACTACTCCATCCAAGGGAACCACCTGCATCTCGTCGTCGAGGCTGACGACGCACAGGCGCTGTCGCGCGGAATGCAGGGCCTGGCGGTGCGGATCGCGCGCCGCCTCAACCGGCACCTGCGCCGCAGCGGAGGGGTCTTCGCCGATCGCTTTCACTCCGGCGTTCTCGAATCACGCAGGCAGGTCGCCAACGCCATCCGTTATGTGGTGGGCAATTACCGACGCCACACGCGGGAATGGCTCCCTGCGACTTTCCGCGACGAATTCGCCACCGAGCTGGACCGCCCGCTCGCAGAACCCAAGCTTTGGCTGTTGCGTGTCGGCTGGCGCGCCGAACCCGTCCGCCAGCCTTCGCCGTTCGAACCGCCATGACCGGTGACGAAATTCGCATGCCAACGAGAACAAGACGGCATGGCGAGGGCCGTCCTCGGCACTCGCGGCGTCGTCCAGCCGTAGCGACAGGACGGTCACGGTCATGATGCAATGCGAGCACGGCAACCCGGCTGAGAAGGTCTGGCTCATCGGCAATTCGGAGCCCACCCGCTGGCGTCAGGTGCTCTCGGTCCCGCTCGACTCGCTTCATCCTGCGCGGCACAACATCTGGACGTCGGTTCTCGACGTCGCGCAGAGGCATCTCTTTGTGAACGAGCGCGCTCGGTTTGACGACCAAAAAGGGCTGTACGTTCGTAATGCCGTTCAAGATCCAGACGACAGACCTCGCGGAAACATTCGAGAGTGGCCTGAAAACGTCAGCAACGTCGTACAGAACCTGGCGCGTCTTCTGACGGCCCATCGGCCTGTGTTGGTCCTTACGTTCGGTGCCTTCGCGTATGAATTCTCTCTGCGTGCCGCACGGGTCGCTGGCTGTTCTCCCGATCCCCTGCGAGACGACAGACCTCATACGAAGTGGACCGCGAAGAATCTTGGGGCCGAATTTCGCGCTGCCACGGCACGCTTCTCGCCGGGTGTTACGAACTTGCTGCCCCTGTTGCACGTGAGCATAGCGCGCGGCCGGTTCATGGAAAGTCACCGCGATTACTGTGCCGCCGGCGGCACAGGTCAGTCGGTCGCGAGCAAGCAATTGTCGCCGAATTACTTTGAAAAGGTGGGTGCGACGCTGGCCGAGTTGCTCTGGCGCGGCAGGGATTCGGGCGTGCGGTTCATGACCTCGAACAGCCTTCAGGACGCTACTTCTTGAACAGCCCCTCGAGGGCCTTCAGCGCTGCCACGCGCGGATCCTCTTCCTTCTCCCCGCGGTCGCCTTTCTTGAAGACGAACAGCTCGCACGCGTTCGCGCGCTCCTTGTCGGCTGGCGGCTCCGCGCCCATTTCGCGGCAGCCGTAGCGCATCGATTCGTCGTAGGCGTGGCAGTTGAGGCAGGAGTGCAGGGCGGCGCGGCACTGCGGGCACTCGTCGCGGCGGCCGGCGGTCCCGGTGACGCCGAGGTCGATCTCCTTGCGGCACGCCTGGCAGACGAACATCGCTACTTCACCGCCTGCGACTTCCGCACGTACAGATCGCTCGACGCCCGCACGAACCCCGTCTTCTCGAAGAACTCGTGCCGCTGTTCTGGCAAAAGCTGGATCTCCACCTGCTTGCACGCGAGCGCCTGCGCCCGCCGCAGGACCTGCAAGAGCAGATCGTGCCCGATGCCGCGGCCTCGATGCTCGGGTGGCACCACGAACAGGTCGATGGCCGCTGCCCGCCCGCCGAGCCGGAGCTGCGGCCGGTGCGACATGGTGATCATCCCGACCAGGCGCGAGAACGACGCCGCGTCGTGCGCGACGAAGCTCTCCATCTCCGGATGCTGCACCACCCACGACAGCGCCTGCTCCTGGTCGTGCGCTTGCACCACCCAACCGTCCTCGGCGAGGAGCCGGAACGCCGCGTCGCGGTCGCCGCGCTTGAGCGGGCGAATCTTGTAGTCCTTGCCCGCGGCGCCAGGCGGCGGCTGGCTCGAAATCGTCACCCGCGCACCGTCGTCCGCGTCATCCCGGCACTCGTCCGCGCTACTTGTGCGCGACCTTCGCGGCGAGCTCGGCGTCGATGACCTGCTTGAACGAGTCGAACGGCAGCGCGCCGAGCAGCTTGTGCCCGTTGATGAAGAACGTCGGCGTTCCGTTGGCGCCGAGCGCGGTGCCGGCGCTCATGTCCTGGTCGATGGCGGCCTTGGCGGCGTGGCTGTCGACCGCCGCCTTCCACTTCGCCACGTCCACGCCCGCTTCCTTCGCGGCCTCTTCGTAGTAGGAAGGCGAGAGCTGCTGCTGGTTCGCGAACAGCTTGTCGTGCATCGCCCAGAACTTGTCGTTGCCCTGCTCGTAGGCGGCCATCGCGGCTTCCGCGGCGGGCATCGCGTTCGGGTGGAACGGGAGCGGCTGGTTCTTCCAGACGATGCGGACCTTGCCCTTGTACTCGTCCATGATCTGCTTCAGCGTCGGCTCGACCCGGCTGCAGTACGGGCACTGGAAGTCGGACCATTCGACGATGGTCACCGGCGCGTTCTTGGGCCCGATCGAAGGCGAGTTCCCGGCCTGCACTTCCACCTTCTGATCGTTCGCCGCGGTGGGGCTGCCGGCAGACTTCACGTTCTCGGCGACCAGCGCCTTGTAGAGCTCGTCGTGCGAAGTGCCCTTCTTCAAGAGCTCGTCAGCCTTCTTGATCTGCTCGTCGATGACCGCCTTGAAGCTCTCGAACGGCATCGCGCCGGAGATGAACTTGCCGTTCAGGAAGAACGACGGCGTTCCGTCCGCGCCGACCGACTGGCCGTAGGTCGAATCCTTGGTGATGGCGTCCGCGATCTCCTTCGAATCCTTGTCCGCCTTCCACTTCGAATGATTGAGGCCGATCTGTTTCGCCCACTCTTCGTACTTCTGCTCGGAGAGCTGCGACTGGTTCGCGAACATCAGGTCGTGCATCTGCCAGAACTTGCCCTGCTTCGCGGCGGCCATCGCGGCTTTCGCGGCCGGCAGCGCGTTCGGGTGGAACGGCAACGGCTCGTTGCGCCAGACCAGCTTGACGTCGTCCTTGTAGGTGTCGCGAATCTGCTTCAGCGTCGGCTCGACGCGCCCGCAGTAGGGGCACTGGAAGTCGGAGAATTCGACGATTACGACCTTCGGCTTCTTCCCGCCGATGGCCGGGCCCTCGCCGGGATCGACGTTCTTCGCCTGCGCCGGCGGCTCGCGCTGCTGCGGCTGCGCCGAAGGCCCGGTCTGGCCGTCCTTGACGAGCGTTTCGTAGAGGTTCTTGCGCGTGACGCCGCTCGCGAGCACCTGGTTTGCCCGCGCCATCTGCCGGTCGATCACCGCCTTGAACGAGTCGTAGGGAAGGGCGCCGGCCATACGCACGCCGTTGATGAAGAAGTGCGGAGTGCCGTTCGCCGCCAGCTTCTGCGCCTCTGCCTGGTCGGCGAGGATGCGCTGCTGGGTGGACGGATCGTTCACGTCCTTCTTGTACTGATCCATGTCGAGGCCGATGGAGCGCGCCATCTCGTCCACGTTCGCCTGCGCGAGGGCAGAGGGCTTGTGCGAGTTGTTCGCCTCGAAGAGCTTGTCGTGCATCTGCCAGAACTTGCCCTGCTTCTGCGCGGCGAGGGAGGCCTTGGCCGCGTAGGGGGCGTTCGGATGCATCGGCAGCGGGTTCTCTTTGAACACCACCCGCACGTCGCTGCCGTAGTTCTTCTCGATCTCCTGCAGCGTCGGGATCACCCGGCCGCAGTAGGGGCACTCGAAGTCGGAGAATTCGACGATGGTGACCTTGGCGCCTTCGTCACCGAGCTGCGGCGCATCGCCGACGGCGACCTTGAAGATCTGATCCGAGCCGGGTTGCGCGGCCGCGTTCTGCGCCATCGCAGGGCGGATGGGCGAGCCGGGCTTGGCGGTGACGTGCTGGCCGACGGCGAAGCCGATGACGGCGCCGATGCAGGCCGCGATGGCGATGTTCCAGGTGCTCTTCATCGACGAAAACCCCTTCCTAGAAGTCGGACCGTTCCTCGGGCCCGTGACGAGCGTAGCCGATCGCGCTCAGGTGGCAAGACGCCGCCGCAACAACGAGCCAGTCGCGGGCGGCATTCCTTGCGCATCATAGCGGGCTGACCGTCGCTTGACACTACGGCGTGCGTACGCTTGAAGACACCCACTCGGCGGGCATCCCGCCCGCGCAGGACCGAGGTCCCCCCACATGAAGAAGCTCCTCCTCGCGCTGGTCGCCTTCGCTTTCGTCGCCACTTCCGCCAATGCCCAGTCGGGCTCGACCGGCTCCACCGGCTCGACCGATTCCTCCGGCTCGGCCGCATCCTCGGACACCTCCGCGACCGGCACCACCACCGGGTCGAAGAAGCACTCAAAGCACTCGAAGAAGCACCACAAGAAGAGCAAGGCCTCGGACGACAAGTCCGCCGACACCTCCTCGACCTCGAAGTAGCTCGATCAGGCGAGCGAGCGGCGGAACACGACCGCCGCCGCTCGCGCGAGCACTTTCTGGGTCAGCTTGTCGGCGGCGCTGACGTCGCTGCAGGGTGCGACCAGCCGGAGCAGCGTGCCGCGCTCGTCGATGCGCACGTAAACCACCTCCGGCGAAACCGTGCGATCGAGCGTGTCGTGCCCGCGCGCGACGACGAGCATGGCCTCACGCACGAGCTGCACGTCGCCTGAGGGCGGGACCAGGACGTCCGCGCGGGCGACCCGGGTGACGCCGCCCATGGTGGCGTTCTTGATCACCTCGCTCGCCAGCGTGTCGTTGGGAATCAAGAGGCGCCGGCCGTCGCCGAGCTTCACCACCGTGAAGATGAGGTGGATGTCCTCGACGATGCCGCGTTCGCCGCGGATCTCGATGTCGTCGCCGATGCGCACCGGCTGCGAGATCGAAATGGTCAGGCCGGCGATGGCGTTGCCGAGCGTGCTGCGAGCGGCGAAACCGACCACCAGGCCGGAGAGGCCCGCCGAAGCGAGCAGGCCGGTGGAGAGCACGCGGAGGGCGGGAAACTGCGAGAGCGCCATCGCGCCGGCGGTCAGCCAAACCCCGGCGTTGAGCAGCCTCCGGCTCACCGCGAGCTGGGTGGCGGTCTCGGGCAGGTAGGTGCCGCGCGCACGGTGCCTCTCGGCCGCCCGGTTGAACGCCGCGCCCAAAAACCGCGAGAGCCCGCTCGCCAGCGCGAGCAGCACGATGACGGTGATGATGTGCCGGGGCTGCAGGTCGGCGATGAACGCCGACAAGAGTGAAGTTTTCTGCACTTGCGGGGAAGAGAGCACGGCGCCGCAAGGTTGATCCGGGGATCCGATCCGTCAAGGCAGCCACACCTACATCCCGCGCACGCTCTTCAACATCCGTCCGCAGTGAAGTTGCGAGCTGCCTTGGCAACGGTACGATGAGACCCAGGTGACTCCCATTCTTCGACGCCTCCGATTCCGCCCTGCCCTGATCGTCGCCGCCTGCGCGCTCGCCGGCCTCTGCTTTGCCGCGCGGGCGCAGCAGGACAAGCCAGGGCTGACGCCGCCGGCCATCGAAGAGGGCCACGACACGCCGGCTGGCGCTGACCGCGGCGAGTACAAGGAAGAACCGGTGGCGCCCGGCGACTCTCCCATTCCGGATGACGCGATCGATGCCGACGACCTCGCGAAGGCAGTCGGCGAGGCCGCCGCCGAAACGCCCAAGCCGGCGCGCGTCGAACAAGTTCCCGCTGCAGCCGCGAACGCGGTGGTGCAGCACACCGCCCACCTGCAGGGCCTGTCCTTGTGGAAGAAGGCGAAGCTCGTCGACGGCGCCTACGTCGCGACCACCGCCGACGGCAAGACCGTGCGGCTCACCATCGACCCCGAGCTGCAAGCGCAGATGGACAAGCTCCTGCGCACCTACAAGCCGCAGGGCGCGGCCATCGTCGCGCTCGATCCCAAGACCGGCAAGGTGCTGGCGCTCTCGGAGTACGGAGAAGGCCAGGCGACGAAGCCGCTCTATCCGGCGGCCTCTGTCTTCAAGATCATCACCGGCGCCGCGCTGATTGAGAAGGGCGTCAATCCGGACGTCGAGACCTGCTACCACGGAGGCATGCACGGCATCGTCGGGAACCTGCTCAAGGACAAGCCCGGGCTCGACCGCCGCTGCCTCTCGCTCAGCATGGCGCTCGCCAAGAGCGCGAACGTCGTCTTCGCCAAGATGGCGGTCAAGCACCTCGACGGCGTGGCGCTGCGCAAGGAAGCCGAACAGTTCCTCTTCAACCGGCCGATGTTCGATCAGCCGGTCGAGCAGTCCACCGCCAACATCCCCGACAGCGGCCTCGATTTCGCGAAGAGCGCGGCCGGCTTCGGGCAGGTGAAGCTCTCGCCCATGCACGCGGCCTTGATCGCCGCCGCGGTCGGCAACGGCGGCATCGCCGAAGAGCCTTCGATGATCGAGGACGTGGACGGCACCGACGTGCCTCCGACCGGCTCCTTGCGGCTCTTGAATCCGGAGACCGCCGGCACCTTGCGCGACATGATGAAGCTGACGGTGAGCGAGGGAACCGCGTCGAGCTCGTTCCGCGAGCGCCACCGCTACATCCTGGGCGACATCGCGGTGGCCGGGAAGACCGGCTCGCTTTCCAATCACCAGCGGCCCTTCAAGGATTACTCGTGGTTCGTCGGTTTCGCGCCCGCGGACGACCCCAAGATCGCGGTCGCGGCGGTGGTGGTGAACGGCCTCAAGTGGCGCATCCACGCGCCGTTCATCGCCCGCGAAGCGCTCAAAGCGTACCTGGTCGGCTACGGTCCGCTCGGTCAGCCCCCGGCGGCGCGCGTCCGGCACGTGCGCCGGCACAAGCGCCGCGCGTAGGAACGTTTGAAGAAGCTCGTCCTCTATACGAAGGCCGGCTGCCACCTCTGCGACAACGCCAAGGCGGTCATCCTGTCGGTGCGGCGTAGCGTCGCGTTCGAGCTGCAGGAAGTCGACATCGGCCTCGACGAGGAGCTCTTCGATTTATACAAGCACGACATCCCGGTCGTCACGATCGACGGGCAGAAGGCGTTCAAGCATCGCGTGGACCCGGCGGCCCTGAAGGAAAAGCTGTCATGAGCAACGCTTACTCCGGCATCCCCATCAACGAGAAGCGCACCTGGGTAGTGCCGCGCTGGCTGAAGGAGGCGTTCGTCGCGTTCGCGCTGGTGTCCGTCGCCGGCCTCTTCGTCTCCAAGTCGGTCCAGCACTACGGCGGCCGGCTCGAGCGGGCGAAGTCCTCCATCGAGGCGGACGACACCGACGCTCACGAAGGCGCCATCTCGCTTCCCGCCCGAGGCGGCGGCCAGCTCGATCTCTCGGCCTTCAAGGGCAAGACGGTGCTGGTGAATTTCTGGGCCACCTGGTGCCCTCCCTGCCGCGAGGAGATGCCCAGCCTGACCAGGCTCGCCCAATCGTTCGATCCGAAGACCTTCGAAGTCGTGACGGTGAGCGTCGACGACGGCTGGGCGCCGGTGGAGAAGTTCCTGGGCAAGTCGGTGCCGTTCCGGGTGGCGCTCGACGAAGGGGCAGTCGTTTCGCGCATTTGGGGGACGAGCAAGTTCCCGGAGAGCTACCTGGTGGACAAGGAAGGGAAGGTGCGGTTGAAGTTCGTCGGTCCGCGCGACTGGATGAATCCGAACGTTGCCGTGGTCCTCGAATCTTTCGGAGCAAAACCGAAGGCTTAACGCCGCGCGTCGTCTGGACGCAGCGCGTTGTCACACAGGCTTTTCCTTGTAGGGCCTCGCAGCGTCGGGCTATAAGCCGCCTGGGCACACTTTCGCCCGGAGTTTCGAGGAGGCCGAGCGTCTTGCCGATCAAGGTCGCACTGATGGGCCTCGGAGCCATCGGCCGCGGAATCGCTCGATGCGCTCTGCAGAAGCCGGAGCTGGAGATCGTGGCGGCGATCGACCTCGATCCGTCACGCGTCGGACGCAAGCTCGCCGACATCCTGGACGCGCCGGCACCGGACGTCGTCATCGGATCGGACGCCGCCGCCGAGATGCGCAAGGCGCAGGGCGGTCTTCTCCTCCACGCCACCGGAAGCCGGCTGGATCGCGTCGAAGGCGAGCTCGCCCAGGCGCTCACCGCCGGGCTCTGCGTGGTCAGCACCTGCGAGGAGCTGGCCTATCCGTGGCTTCGCCATCCCGACATCGCCGAACGGCTCGACAAGCTCGCCCAGAAGCGCAAGCTCGCGCTCCTCGGGACGGGCGTCAATCCGGGCTTCGTGATGGACCGGCTGCCGGCGACGATGGGCGCGGTGTGCGGAACCATTGAGCGCGTCGAGGTGGTGCGGGTGGTCGACTCGCGGACGCGGCGCGTGCAGCTTCAGAAGAAGACCGGCGCCGGGCTCAACGAAGAAGAGTTCGATCGCGGCGTCGATGAAGGCCAGCTCGGCCACGTCGGGCTGATGGAGTCGGCCGCGCTGGCGGCGCTCGGTGTGGGCCTCGAAGTGGACGAAGTGGACGAGCAGATCGACCCGGTCGAGGCTGACGAGGACATGCAGGGCGAAGGCTTCCGGGTGCCGCGGGGCGGCATCGTCGGACTCAACCAGGTGGCGCGCGCCTTCCACGAAGGCAAGCAAGTCGCGAACCTGGATCTGACCATCGCTTTGGGCGCGCCCGACCCGCGCGACGAGATCGTGCTCGTCGGCGACCCCGGCATTCGCATCGTGATCCCGGGCGGGACGCCGGGCGACAAGGCCACCGCGTGGACCGTGGTCCACGCCGCAGCCCTCGTCCAAGGTTCGGAGCCCGGCCTGATCAGCGTTTTGGACCTGCCGGCGGGCAGGTAAAGGGAGAGAAGCATCGTGGATCGCAACGCAGCAGGGCGCGAGTCGAAGCCGGGCGTCAACGAGGTGGAGAAGGGCGCCATCCGCCGCTTCGCCGAGGCCATCGGCGAGACCAACCCCATCTATTTCGAAGAGGCGGCGGCGCGCGCAGCCGGCTACCGCAGCGTGGTGGCGCCGCCGACGTTTCCGACTACGCTGCGCGCCGGCAGCGATCTGCGCGAGGGCCTCATGCTCGCGCCCGGCAAGCACCTCCTCCAGGCGGAGCAGGCCTTCGAATACGCCCGGCCCATCGTGGCCGGCGACAAGCTCACCGTCCGCAGCAAGGTCGTGGGAATCGAGCAGCGCGCGACGCCCAGCGGGCCGACGGACGTGGTGATCATCGAGGACGAGGGCCGCGACGATTCCGGCGAGCTCGTCTATCGCTCGCGCCAGCTCTGGGTGGTTCGCATGGCCCCAAAGCACGCGCAAGGGGAGTTGCATGATTAGCCGGAGCGCAGCCAAGAAGATGCCGCGACCCACCAACAAGCCCGTCGCCAAAGCGGCGCCGAAGAAACTCGCCAAAGTGACCAAGTTCCCCACCGCGAAAGTCGCCAAGAAGCCGTTGCCCCCTGCGAAGAAGTCCGCCCCGCCGCAGTCTTCGGCGCCCAAGCGCGCGGAGGCGCCGCAGCGCAACCTGCCTGCGTTGACCGCGCCCAAGCAGGTACAGCAGCCGAAGCAGAGCCTTGCGCGCAGCTTCTATTGGAGCGAATTGCGCGTCGGCGACGACCTGCCGCCACTCACCAAGCCCGCCATCGACCGGGTGCAGATCGTCCGTTACGCGGCGTCGTCCGGCGACTTCAACCGGCTGCATCTCGACGAGCCGTACGCGCACCAGGTGGGCTTCCCGGGCTTGTTCGCGCCGGGCATGCTGCCGATGTCGTTCGTCGGGCAGTTGTTGTCGGCGTGGCTGCGGCGCGGGCACATCCGCAAGCTGTCGGCGCGGTTCGTGAAGATCGTCTGGCCGGGCGACGAATTGACCTGCCGCGGCCGCATCGCCGAATTGCGCAAGGAAGGCGGCGGCTGCTACGCCGACGTCGAGCTGTGGGCGGAAAACCAGAAGGGCGAGCTGGTCCTGCGCGGCGCTGCCACCTGCGAGCTGTACGAGTCGCCGGCAGTCGGCGGCGGCGATGGCGGCGGGCTCTTGTTCGCGCTGCAGAATCCGCCTCCCGCCGTGCCGCCGATGGCCCGCAAGCCGCTTCCGCCGCCGCCGCCCGCGAAGCCTCCTCGCAAGCGGTGAGGCGCGTTCTTGCCGCGGCGCTCTTGGCTGCCGCGGCATGCAAATCTCCTCCGGCAGCGCGGCCCTCCGCGGCCGAGGCGGATGCGGGTGTCGCCTCGGCGCCCGATGCTTCGCTGAACGAGTCTTCGCCGCTCGACGCGGGTGCCGATGCCGGCGCGCTCGATGCGGCACGAGCCGCGCGCGCGCGGGCCGAGCAAGAGCTGCGCTCCGGCGCGGAGTCGCTGCCGCAAGCCGCGGCCGATGCACAACGGTGCGCGGTAGAAGCGCACCGCGCGTTCGAAGCTGGACGCGCCATCGCCGCTGCCGGCGATTCCGCCGATGCCTCCATGGCCGCCGATGCTTCAGCGGAGGACGCCGCGGATGCCTCGACGGCCGACGCTGGCGCGCAGTCCGCGGCGGTCGAGGCGGTCTACCTGCAGGCGGTGTGCACCGCTGCCTGGCTGCGGACGCAGGGCTTCACCCCGCTCATCGAGCGGCGGGGCGAGCTGTTCCAGGCGTTCAGCCGGGTCGCACAGGCAGACCCGGACCTGGATGGCGCGGGCGCCGAACGCGAGTTGGGCGCGCTCTTCGCCGAGTTGCCCGCCAACGCGGGCGGCGATTTGCAGAAAGCGCGCAGCCACCTGGACGCCGCCATCGCGCGGGCGCCGGACGAGCCGCGAAACCACCTCGTGTACGCACGGGCGGTGGCAGTGAAAACGCAGGACCGCGCGCTCTTCGAACGAGAGCTCGCCAAGGTCTCGGCCAGTGCTCCCGTCTCCGCCGATGCGCAGGTCTCCGCCGATGCGCAGGTCTCTGGCGATGCGCAGAGAGAAGCGCGGGCGCTGCTCGACCGCGAGGACGATCTCTTCGGCCCCGCCCAAGCCGCGCAGCCGACCCCGGGCGGTCCGCAGCGCTGACCCGGCCGGTTCCCCCCGGCGCGGGCGGTCTGGTACAGGTGGAGGCATGCCGGGGTGGACGGAGGCGCTGCCCGAGTTCGATCTTCCGGCGGCGCAACACCTGGTCGAAGAGCTGCCGTCGCCCGCGCCGGGCGTGGTCGAAGCTGTTTGCCTGAGCGCCCCTTCGGGCCGGTTCGTCGTGCTCTCTTCGCGGGCGCCCTTGGTCACGGCCTACGAAACGACGCTGTTCGATCTGCTGGCGGAAAGCCGCTATCCGGCGCCGAGGCCGAAACGTTCGCGCGGCGATTCCTTGCTCTCGCGCGTCTCCGACGGCGCGGTGGTCTCGTGCTATCCGCGGCCGCCCGGAGAGCCTGCGCAAGCCGCATCGCTGTCGCAGTTGCTCGAAGTGGGCAGGCTGGTCGCGCGGTTGCACCAGCTCGGCGAAACCCATCCCGCCAAGGTTTCCGGTTGCACCGATCCGCAGGCGCTGCTCGCCCGGATCCCGCAGGGCCCGCTTCGCGACCGGCTCGCGCGCGCCCTGGACGAGCCGCTTCCGCCGTTGCCGTCCGGCGCGTTGCACGGCGGCTTCGGACCTTCACGCGCGCTCTTCATGGGTGAGCGCTGCAGCGCGGTCCTGCCGTCCGGCGCGGCCTGCTTCGGCGCCTTCCTGCTCGACATCGCGGACGCGGCGGTGCAGTTCCTGTCCGGCGCGACGCAGCCGCTCGCCACCATCCACACGCTCCTCGCCGGCTACCAGCGCTCGCGCAAGCTCTTGCCGGAAGAAGGGCGCGCGCTGCCGCAGACGCTGCGGCTCGCGGCTGCGCGCGAGGCCGCGCGGCGGAATTGCGCGACGCCGCTCGAGACCCTGCAGGGCTTCAGCGACGCCGATCTGCGCGGTCTCGCTGCGAGCTGACGGCCCGGAAGAAAGCGGTCCACAAAGTCGCCTCACGCGGCGAAAGCTGCGCCCGGTCGAGCGCGCGAAAGAGCCGGCGGCGTAGACCGGGCTTTCCCATCGACCCCGTCGCTTCGGCCAGCGCGCGATCGACCGCAGCCAGCCCGTCGGGCCCGGCGCCCCCGCCCGCAGCCAGCCCGTCGGGCCCGGCGCCGCCGCCGCTCCGGCTGATGGGCAAGCCTCGTTGCTGCAGCGCCGCGGACCGCACCTCGAACGCGTAGATGGCGATGGCCTGCGCGAGGTTCCAGCTCGGCTGCTCCGGATCGCTGGGAATCGAGGAGAGCAAGTCCACCGCTTCCACCTCCGCGGCGGTCATGCCGCTGCGCTCGTCGCCGAAGACGATCGCGACCGCGCCTTTTGCGGCGACGAGCCGCGCGGCGGCCTCCTGCGGAGAGAGCAACGGCCGATCGGGCCGCGGGCGCGCAGTCGTGCCGACGGTCAGCGAACAGCCTGCGATCGCCTCGTGCAGATCGCCGCACAGCCGCGGCTTGTCGAGCAGGTCTTCGGCGTGGACGGCCACCCTGCGGGCGCTCTCGAAGTCGTGGGTGCGCGGATCGACGATGGCCCAGCGCGAGATGCCGGCGCACCGCAGCGCGCGCGCCGCCGCCCCCAGGTTCTGCGGGTTCCGCGGCCTGCAGAGAATGACGGTTACAGCCCCGAGGCGATCTTCCACGCGCCCGACACCTTCACGAACCGCATCCGCGCGTCGTCGCTCTCGCTCTTCCAGGTTTCGCCGTTGGGGGTGACCACCGCGTAGCGCAGCACCTGGAAGTAATCGAGGTTTGCCTTTTCGCCGTCCACCTCGATGTTCTTGATGGTCGCCTCGAGCTTGAGCCCGTCGACCTTGTCGAAATCGTGTGAGAGCTTCCGTTGCAGCGCGCCGTAGTCGGTCGGGCCGATGCCGCGGGTGGCGTCGCCGGTGTCGTAATAGCTCTTGGCCGCGAGCGCATAAATGGCCGCGGGATCGCGCGCTTCCAACGCATCGTGATACTTCGTGAACGTCGAAAGCACGGCCTTCGTGTCGTCGTTCGCGGGGATGGTGGTGCCCGGCAAAGTGGCGTGGGAGCAAGCTGCCAGGAGGAGAAGCGAGGCAAGGGCCGCTTTCTTCATGCAGCAACGTGTAAGCGCGAAAGTGGCAGTGGTCAACGCTGAGGTAAAGGTGGTAGCCAGCGGGCCAGCATGAGTTGGATAGACGTTGGTCCGGCCGACCTCACCGAGGGGGAGCTGCGGGGCTTGGAAGTCGGCGAGCGGCTCGTCCTTCTCGCGCGCCTCGGGGACTGCATCACCGCAATGGACGACTCCTGCAACCACGCCGGATGCCTGCTCAGCGGCGGCTGGCTGGACGAGAAGAAAAGGGCGGTGGTCTGCCCCTGCCACGAATACGCGTTCGAGCTCGGCAGCGGCAAGAACGTGACCTTCCCGGTGCTCTGCGACGACCAGCGCGCATTCGAGGTGCGCGTCGAGGGCGGCAGGGTGATGATCCGCCTCGTCTGAGGAGCGTGTCGCATGCACGACCACCACCACAAGGTCGTCCCCGACCAGCACAAGGAGCGCGGACCCAAGGTCGTCCGCGTCTACGTCGTCACCTGCTCGGACACCCGCACTCCCGAAACGGACGACGGCGGGAACTCCATCAAGTCGATGCTGGCCTCTCGCGGGCACACGCTGACCGGCTCCGCCATCGTCCGCGACGAACCTTCGAACATCGCCGAGCAACTCCGGCTTGCCGCGGCGTCGGGGGCGCAGGTGGCGCTCTTCACCGGCGGCACCGGCGTCTCCTCGCGCGACCGCACCTTCGACGCGGTTTCGGCCGCCATCGCGAAGCCGCTTCCGGGGTTCGGCGAGCTCTTCCGCATGCTCTCGTTCCAGGAGATCGGCAGCGCGGCCATGCTCTCGCGCGCGGTCGGGGGCGTCACCCGCGAGGGATTGATCGTCTTCGCCATGCCGGGGAGCCCTTCGGCGGTGAAGCTCGCTTGCGAGCGGCTGATCCTGCCGGAGCTGTCGCACCTGTGCGAAGAGCTGGGCCGGTGAAGGAGTGGAAGCGCGCCGCGCAGGTGCGGCCGGCGCTTCTGGCGCTTCTCGCCTCGACCGACGCCGCAGCCCGCGTTCGCGGCGATCCGGTCGAGTTGCCGCACCGGTATCGAGACGCGCAGGACATCGAAGTGTCGGCGCTGCTCGCCGCGGCGGTCGCCTACGGCCGCGTCGACCTGTTCAAGCCGCGCCTGACTGCGCTGCTCGAGCGGCTGGGAAAGTCGCCCGCGCGCATCGCCCGCACCGCTTCGGCCGCACAGCTCTTGGAGCTGACGAAAGATTTTGAATATCGTATGACCGGTCCACGCGACGTGGCCTGCCTCCTCTACGGAGCCGGAGCCATGCTACGGCGGCACGGCTCCTTGGGAGCATCGTTCACCGCGCACTTCCAGCGGCTCGGCACCGTGCGCGAAGCGCTGGGTGCGTTCGTCGACGAGCTGTGCGGCGAGGATTTCACGCCCATCACCGGGCAGCGCGCGCCTTCGCGCCGGCTCAAGCACCTCTTGCCGCACCCGTCGCGGGGCAGCGCCTGCAAGCGGCTGAATCTTTTCCTGCGCTGGATGATCCGCGGGCCCGACGGAGTCGACTTCGGCCTCTGGCGGGGCGTGCCGGCGTCGGCCCTGGTGATGCCGCTCGACACCCACGTGCACCGCATCGGGCGCTTCATCGGGCTGACCGCGCGCAAGGACCTGTCCTGGCGGACGGCGGAGGACGTGACTCGCCGCTTGCGGAGCCTGGACGCGGACGACCCGGTGCGCTTCGATTTTGCGTTGAGCCACCTGGGCATCAGCGGCGCATGCGCCTCGCGGCGGGACGAGGTGCGCTGCAAGGGGTGCACGCTGCGCCCCGTGTGCCGGTATTGGGCGCACGAGCAATAGCGTCGTCTGAGCGCCGTGAACAGGGCCTCTGACGGCGGCGGGGCGCCCGATTGCCGCGGCACCCGGACCAGCACCAGCACGCGGACCAGCACAGCACAGGGGGACATGCCGCGCGAGCCGCAGTGAACTGCACGCGGCGGCGCGGCAGCGCTTGACGATGAATTCGAAAGGCAGTAATATTCTCCTGTGCAGTCCCCCCCGCAGACCGCGTTTGATTTCCGGAAGCGTGGCGGGAAGCGTCCCGGCGCCGGCCGCCCGAGGCTCCGCGAGCACCCAGGCCTGATCGGCCCCGGCGTCCCGCATCGCACGCGCGCTGCGTTCAAAGCCTGCAAGGCCGTGCACGTTACGCACCGCGTCCGTCCCGGAGTCGGCTATCTACGCAAGCAGGGTCCCGCGCAGGTGCTTCTCGGCGCCTTTCGTGCGGCAGCGGCCGGCGGGCAGATGCGCATCGCGCACTACTCCATCCAAGGCAACCATCTTCACTTCGTCGTCGAGGCAGATGGCGCGGAAGCGCTCACGCGCGGCATGCAGGGCCTCGCCATCCGCATCGCGCGTCGCTTGAACGCGCGGCTCGGCCGCCAGGGGCCCGTCTTCGCGGACCGCTATCACGCGCGGCTCTTGTCATCGCCGCGCGAGGTCGCGAACGCCATCCGTTACGTGGTCGGCAACTACCGCCGCCACACCCGCGAGTGGCTGCCGCCCGACTTCGTCGACCCACTCGCTTCCGGCCCGGACAATCCGCTCGAGCCGCCGCGCCTGTGGCTACTGCGCATCGGCTGGCGCAACCAGGCACGACGACCCGCAACTCCGTTTGAGCCGCCCTGACGTTGGCAGGCCCGAAGTCGGCGACCACGCCGGCCGGGGCGGCCAGCGCTAATCCGAGATGTGCTTCTCCGGCCGCTGCGAATCCGGGTTGAGCCCCGGCTCGCGGCCGATGCCGCCGCGCTGCTTCTCGTTGTCGCGGTCGAGCTTGTTCTCGGTCGTCTCCCGCCAGCGCCCGTCGTTCAACTCGCCCTCTTGCCCGCCCGCTCCACCGCGGTTCAAGCCCTTCTCCTCCGGCATTGCACACTCCTGTATCGTTGGTTTGCGGGAAAGGTCGAAGCGAGGCGCCCGCGGCGCAAGTCACGAGGGTGCCAGTGCTCGCCCGCCTTGAACGGCCGCCGCCTTTGCCTTATGCACCGGGGGTGCCTCTCTTACGGCTCTGCGTCAACGGCGAGACCCACGAAGTCGCGGCCCCGCCGCAGCGCACGCTCTTGGAGGCGCTCCGCTACGATCTCGGGCTCACCGGCTCCAAGCAGGGCTGTGACAAGGGCGATTGCGGCGCCTGTACCGTGCTGGCAAAGGCGCTCGGCGCGCCCGGACGGGGCGAGGCGATCCTGGCCTGCATCACCCTCGCCGCCGACGCGCAGGACCTCGCCGTCACCACCATCGAGGGCCTGGCTGGCCCCTCGGGGCTGGACCCGGTCCAGCGCGCTTTTGCCGACTGCGGCGCGTTGCAGTGCGGCTTCTGTCAGCCGGGAATGATGCTGTCGGCGCGGGCGCTCCTCGACAAGAACCCGCAGCCGAAGCTCGCGCAGATCCAGGCGGCGTTGAGCGGCAATCTCTGCCGCTGCACGGGGTACACCAAGATCTACGAAGCGGTGGAAGTCGCTGCCGGCCTTCGCATGCCTTCGTCGCGCGCGCCGGTGCAGTCGGAGCGCGCCGCGGCCAGCGACTCGAAGGCGCAAACGGTGAAGGAGTTCGCGCCATGAGCATGAAGCTGCCATCCGACGGCGCGGGATTTCCGAGTGGCGAAAGCGCACTTTCGGGGGCGCGGTCTACCGAGGGCATCGGCGCGCGGCTTCCCAAGTCCGACGGCGGGGTCAAGGCGGACGGGTCCGGCCTCTACGCCGACGACCTGTCGTTCCCGCGCATGCTGCACGCGAAATTCCTCCGCTCACCCCACGCTCACGCCCGCATCCGCAACGTCGACGTCTCCAAGGCGCTGGCGCACCCGGGTGTCGTCGCGACGCTGGTCGGCAGCGAGCTGCCGGCACGGTACGGCGTCATCCCCTGGACCCACGACGAGCAGGCGCTCGCGACCGACAAAGTGCGCTTCATCGGCGACGAAGTGGCTTGCGTCGCCGCGCTCGACGAACGCACCGCCGAAGAAGCCTGCCGCCTGATCGAGGTCGACTACGAAGTCCTTCCCAAAGTGCTGACGCCGGAAGACGCCCTCGCGCATCCGGAAGTGAAGGTCAACGAGAAGGCGAAGGACGGCAACATCACGAAGCACGTCCACCTCGAGTTCGGCCCCGTCGACGAGGCAATCGCCAAAGCCGCGTCAATCGCGCGGCAGACCTACCGCTACGCCGGGTCCACCCACGCGCCGATCGAGCCGCATTGCGCGGTGGCGCGCGTCGACGCCGACGGCAACCTGACCCTCTGGTCCTCGACGCAGATTCCCCACTACGTCCAGCGCGAGGTGTCGCGCGTGCTCGGCATTCCGCAGTCGAAGCTGCGGGTGATCCAGCCGCTTCTCGGCGGCGCGTTCGGCGGCAAGAGCGACCCGTTCTCGCTCGAGTTCTGCGCCTGCAAGCTGGCGCTCAAGACCGGCCGGCCGGTGAAGATCCTCTTCACCCGAGAGGAAGTCTTCTACGCGCACCGGGGACGCCATCCGATGACCATGGACGTGACCGTGGCGTTGGACGGCGACGGCCGAATCGCCGCGGTGGACGACAAGATCCTCATCGACGGCGGCGCTTATGCCTCGTTTGGGATGATTACCGCTTATTACGCCGGCCAGCTCCTGACCGGCCCTTATCGATTCGGAACCTATCGGTTCGACAGCTTTCGCATGTACACCAACAAGCCTCCCTGCGGGCCGAAGCGCGGCCACGGCTCGGTGCAGCCGCGCTTCGCCTTCGAAGTCGCGCTCGACGAGGCGGGGGAAAAGCTCGGCTTGGACCCGATGGAAGTGCGGCGGCGCAATTTCATCGGCGAGGAGGTCGACACCGTCAACGGCCAACGGATCACCTCCAACGGCTTCTTGAAATGCTTGGAGCTGGTCGAACAAGCCTCGGGCTGGAAGGAGCGCCGCGGAAAGCTCGGGCGCGGCCGCGGCCTGGGCGTCGCCGGCTCCATGTACATCAGCGGCACCGCCTATCCCGTCTATCCGAACGAGATGCCGCAGAGTGGCGTCCTGGTGAAGCTCGATCGCTCGGGGCGCGTCACCGTGTATTCGGGTGCGTCCGACATCGGCCAGGGCGTCAACACCTTGCTCTGCCAGATCGCCGCGGAGGAGCTCGGTTGCGACGCGCGCAACGTCACGGTGGTGGCGGCGGACACGGATCTGACTCCGGTCGACCTGGGCGCCTATTCGAGCCGGGTGACGTTCATGAATGGTCAGGCCGCCCGGGAGGCCTGCCAGAAGCTCGCCGAGAAATTGCGCGCGGCGGGCGGCAGCACCTTCGCCGAGGCCTGCCAGAAAGCGGAGGCCGCGGAAGGCGCTCCGCTGGCGGCGACGGGCGGTTATCGAACCGTGAAGCTCGGCGGCAACTACCGCGGCGGCACCATCGGCGCATCGCCTGCGTATTCGTTCACCGCTCACGTCGCAGAGGTGGAAGTCGACGAAGAGACGGGGATCTGGCGGGTGCACCGCATCTGGGCCGCGCACGACTGCGGCAAGGCGCTCAACCCGACGCTCGTCGAAGGACAGATCGAAGGCAGCGTCTACATGGGCGCGGCGGAAGCCCACATGGAGGAGATGGTCTACGACCAGCGCGGGCTCCTCTTCGGGCCGTCGCTCCTCGACTATCGGATCCCGACGACCGTGGATACGCCGGCATTGGATGCGTACATCGTCGAGAGCAACGACAAGAATGGGCCGTATGGCGCCAAGGAAGCCGGGGAGGGGCCATTGCACCCGGCCATTCCGGCGATTGCCAACGCCATCTACGACGCTTGCGGGATCCGGATTCGCGAGTTGCCGTTCTATCCGCAGCGCGTCCTGAAGCTGCTCAGAGAACGCGACGCTCGCCGCGATGCGCTCGCCGCCCAGGAGAAAGGGCAGGGGCGCGTCGCATGATGACGCTGCCTTCCGTCGAAGTGCTCCGGCCGCGCACGGTGGCGGAGGCCGTCGAGGCGCTGGCGGCGCACCAAGGCGCGCGCGTCCTCGCCGGCGGCACCGACATCGTCCCGAACCTCAAGTACGGCATGTACGAGACCCAGCACCTGGTCGCGCTGCGCGGGCTCTCCAGCGAGCTGCGCTACCTGCGCGAAGAACAAGGAGAGCTTCGCATCGGCGCGCTCTGCACCATCGACGAGCTGGCGGAGAATTCGCTGCTCCGGGAGAAGTTGCCGGCGCTGGCGGAAGCTTGCGCCGGGATTGCCGGGCCCCAGCTTCGCCGGATGGGCACGCTCGGCGGCAACCTCTGCCTCGACACCCGGTGCGTCTACATCAACCAGTCGCACTTCTGGCGCAGCGCGCTCGGCTTTTGCCTGAAGAAGGACGGCACCGTCTGCCACGTGGTCGCGGGCGGAAAGCGCTGCGTCGCGGCCGCCTCGAACGACAGCGCGCCGGTGCTGCTCAGCTACGACGCCTCGGTGAAGCTGGTCTCGCCGCGCGGCGAGCGGGTGGTGAAGCTGCGCGACTTCTACCTGGCGGACGGCGTGCACAACACGGTGGTCGAGCGGGACGAGCTTTTGGTCGAAGTGCGCATCCCTCGGGGCACGTCGTCGTTGAAGCAGGCCTTCTACAAATTGCGAACGCGTGCAGCCATCGACTTTCCCGCCCTCAACCTGGCGGTGGCAATCCGGGTGTCGTCGGGCCGGGCGGAATCGATCGCGCTGTCGGTCAGCGCGCTGGCCGCGCGGCCGGCGATCATCAAGGGCTTGGACGACTTGATCGGCAAACCCGCCGACGCCCGCCTCGCCGAAGAGCTCGGCCGCCGCGCCCACAAGCAGTGCAAGCCTTTGACGAACATCGGCACCGACCCGGAATGGCGCCGCGACATCCTCCCGGTCCTGGTGCGCAGGACGACGTTGCGCGCCCTCGGACTGAGCTGAATTGCGCTGTATGATCGCAGCGTGGAACAAGTCGAGGTCGCGGTCATCGGTGCCGGCGTGGTGGGGCTCGCCATCGCTCGTTCGCTCGCGCTCGCGGGCCGCGAGGTGGTGGTGCTCGAAGCCGAGCAGAAGCCCGGCATGCACACGAGCTCGCGCAACTCCGAGGTCGTGCACGCGGGCTTCTACTACCAGCCGGGATCGCTGAAGGCGCGGCTCTGCCAGGAGGGCCGGCACAAGCTGTTCGCGTACGCGGAGAAGCACGGCATCGGGCTGCGGGTCCCGGGCAAGCTCGTCGTCGCCGCCGCCGAGTCCGAGCTGCCCATCCTCGAGGGCTACGTCGAGCGCGGCCGGCAGAACGGCACCACCGAGCTGAGCTTGCTCACCGCCGAGGCCGCGCGGGCGCTCGAGCCGGAAGTGCGCTGCGCTGGCGCGGTGTGGAGCCCGAAGACCGGCATCGTCGACTCGCATGGCCTCATGGCCGCGCTGCGCCGGGAAGCAACCGAAGCGGGTGCGTCCATCGC
>DASXHM010000191.1:0-4126 GCA_036488495.1 Myxococcales bacterium
AGCAGCATGTTCAGATCGATTCCCGGCATTTATTCTTCTCCCAGGTCGCGCACGTCTTCGATCTCCCCGCCCAGCACCTCGACCGCGGCGCGCACAGCCGGGTGCTCCTTGGCAAGCGCAATGCGGCTCGACGACGCCTGCGCGCGCTGTTTCTGCTTCTGCTCTGCGACGCTCTCTCCGGGTGCGGCGTCCTCCTCGACGACGACCAGCGGCGCGCGAAAGCCGAGGATCCGTTCGAACGCCGTCTCGCAGGCAGCGCGAGCTTCCTTGTCGGCGAGGATGAGCGCGCGGCCATCGCCCTTGCGGAAGGCGACGCGGACGCCGGACTTGTCGATCTTCTGCGGAGTGCCGTGCTCGAGCGCGGAGGCGGCGCCGGGCTTGCGGGCGGCGCGGACCGCTTCGATGAGCTTTTGAAAGCGGCCGCGCAGGTCCTGCGGCTGGGCAGCCGCGGGCGGCGGCTCTTCCGGATCGGGGGGCGGCGTCGGCACCTGCGAAGGGCTGAGCACGCGCGGCGCCGGCTCGGCGCTCCGCCCACGCGGCTCGACGGTTGGCCTGTTGGGCTCGGATTCAATCCGCGCTTGCAGCGGGGCGGATTCCGGAGCGACCACCCGCGCGGTCCAGCCAGCCGGCGCCTTGCGCGGCTCCGCAGGCTTCGCGTCGGCCATCGGCGAAAGCTTTCCCATCGCTTCGACCCGCGCAACCAGATCCGGCAGCGACCCCGAAGGCGCAAGGTGGACGGCTCGAAGCAGCGCGACCTCGAGCGCGTGGCGGGGGCTCGCGGCCTTGGCCACTTCGTCCTGCGCGAGCTGGAGCAGCTCGAAGACACGCGCGAGCTGGGCCGGGTCGTGCTCCTTGGCGTCGATGGCCAGGGCGCGCACTTCGTGGTCGGGCAGGTCCTGCTTCACGTTCGGCAAGGACGCGAGGACGAGATTGCGCGCGTGCGCCGCCAGCTCCTCGGCGAGCCGCTTCATGTCCGCGCCCTGCTCGTACGCGCGGACGACTCCCTGCAATGCTCCTGCGGCATCGCGGGCGAGGACCGCCCGGACCGTGTCGCGAACGACGGCCGTGTCGAGCGCGCCCAGGGTCTCCGCCGCCTCGGCATCGCCGATTTCGCCCTTGGCCGGGTCGTGCGCGGAGAAGAGCTGGTCGAGGAGGCTCAGGGCGTCGCGCATCGAGCCCTGCGCCTGCCGCGCCACCAGCGAAAGCGCGCCGTCGGAGGCCTGCACCTTCTCGGCCTGGGCGATCTCCCGCAGCCGCGCCACGATCTTGCTCAAAGGCACGAGTTGGATGTTGTGCCGCTGTACCCGGCTCAAGATGGTGGCCGGCAGCTTCTGCGGGTCGGTGGTGGCGAGGAGGAACTTGATGTGGCCGGGCGGCTCTTCCAGCGTCTTCAAGAGCGCATTGAAGGCCGCGGACGAGAGCATGTGCACTTCGTCGACGATGTAGATCTTGTAGCGGTCGCGGGCCGGCAGGTACTTCGCGGCCTCGCGCAGGGCGCGCACGTCGTCGACGCCGTTGTTGGAGGCAGCGTCGATCTCCTGCACGTCCACGTCGTTGCCGGCGGCGATCTCGAGGCACGGACCACAAGCGCCGCACGGTTCTGGCGTGGGGCCCTTTTCGCAGTTGAGCGCGCGGGCGAGGATGCGCGCGCTGGTGGTCTTGCCGCATCCGCGCGGACCGGTGAAGAGAAAGGCGTGGGCGACGCGGCCGGTCTTGAGCGCGTTGGTCAGCGTCCTTACCACGTGCTCCTGGCCGGTCAGGTCTGCGAAGCGCTGCGGCCGGTACTTGCGGGCGAGGACGAGGTAGGGGGTCGACAAGTCGGATTCCTCGCTCGGTTCCGGACGTGGAGGTGGCCGGCGCCGATCGGACCGGCCCCGCGGCGCTCGACCGGAGACCGGGCACACGGCAAAAGCCGCTACCGTTGCTCCCTTCCGGGCCTGGCGGGTTCACGTCCCGCCGTCGCCCGGCCCCCGGTCCAGCGCCTCGGGGCAAAGCTGTTCAGGGCTGTCGAACGTAGCAGCGCCCCGGCCTGCTCGCAACGAAGGAATTTGGCGGAGAGCGAGGGATTCGAACCCCCGATACCTTTCGGTACTCCTGATTTCGAATCAGGTGCCTTCAGCCGCTCGGCCAGCTCTCCTTACTCGGTCCTTCGGTGCGTTCTTCGCGACCTGCGTCTCCTTGTCCCGTGTTAGATCCGGCGGCTTGCGCCGCCTCTACCAGGGTGGAGCTCGCTCCCCCCTGGACCCCCCAACTGCGTGGCGGCCTGCGCCGCCATGTGACTCTTCCCGGACTGCGTGGCGGCCCTCGCCGCCAATTGAAGCGCTGCGGACTGCGTGGCGGCTTTTGCTGCCAGTCGACTGCACCGCCGGACGGCGGATCTAGCACAACGTTTTGGCGGAGAGGGAGGGATTCGAACCCTCGATACGTTGCCGTATACACGCTTTCCAAGCGTGCGCCTTCGGCCGCTCGGCCACCTCTCCAAGACGCGCCTCTACTGAGGCGGGCGGCGCTTGTAGACCGCCTTCGGCGCAAAGTCCACCGTCAGGGGTTGAAGTCGGGGCAGAACGGCGCCTCGGTGTCGCGCTTGAACACGAGGCCGTCGAGGTCGATCAGGTAGACGCGGCTCGGCGGCGGGTGCACCTCGCCGGGGCAATACGGCACGATGTGCACGTGGAAGTCGTTGAGCGTCGGGTCGCCAGCTTGACCGCCCGAGGTCAGCGTCCACTCGATGCGCTCGTCGGGGAGCGTCGAAACCGCGTAGTTCGCGACGTGGCCATCGACCGCGAAGGTCACCGAGACCTGGCCGGACACGTTCTTCGGGCCCGGAACGAGCACCATCACGATGGACGAAGCCACGTCCGAGCTCGAGGTCCAGCGGCCTTCGAGGCCGTTGTTGGTGGGCTCGATGCCGCCGCACGCGGCACACAGTCCGAGGAGGACGACCGCCCGTCTCATGCGGTCCTTTTATCACTTTCGCGCAGCTACCGCTTCGCGCGAAAGAACGATCGCAACAAGTCCGCACACTCGGCGGCGAGCGGACCCGAGGAAACCTCGAGCCGGTGGTTGAGACGGGGATCGCGCGCCACGTCGAAGAGGCTCCCGACCGCGCCCGCCTTCGGATCGCTGACCGAAAAGACGAGCCGGTCAACGCGGGCGTTCACGAGCGCGCCGGCGCACATGAAGCAGGGCTCGAGCGTCGCGTAGATTGTTGCGCCGGTCAGCCGCCAGCGCCCGAGCGAGCGCGCGGCCTCCTGGAGAGCAATTATCTCGGCGTGCGCGGTGGGATCGTTCAGCCGCTCGCGGGCATTGCGGCCGCGCCCGACGATCCGATCTTCGACGACCACTACCGCGCCGATCGGGACTTCGCCTTCGGCCAGTGCGGCCTTGGCGAGAAGGAGCGCCTCGCCCATCCAGCGCTCGTCCATCCCCGCCGTCACACGCGTGCGTCGAGCACTTCGCGCAAGGCGCCGTTCAGCTCGTCCAGGTCGAACGGCTTGCGCACGAGCTTCCACACCCCGGGAACCTCCGCCACCTTCGCGTGCGCGGTGATGGCGATGACGGGAATGTCCTTGATGCGTGGATCGCCCTGCTGCACGTCGAGGAATTCGTAGCCGCTCATGAGCGGCATCATCATGTCGAGAAGGATCAGATCGGGCAAAGGATGAGCGAGCATCTGCTGCAGCGCGTGCAGCCCGTTGCGCGCCTCGAGCACGTCGTACCCATCCGACTGGAGCACGGCCCCCAGAGTGCCGCGAATGTCCTCGTCGTCGTCGACCAGCAGGATGCGGGCGGTCACTGTTCACGACCCTACTAGAGCCGTTGCAAAGCGCGACGAAAATCGTGGGTAACACCTACAAATTTGCGGCAGCACCGAAGAGCGGGGAGCCGAGACCTCACCGAGGATGGCGGACCCAGCAGGATTCGAACCTGCGGCCTTCGGATTCGTAGTCCGACGCTCTATCCAACTGAGCTATGGGTCCTTACTCACTGGCGGAGAGGGAGGGATTCGAACCCTCGATACAGCTTTGGGCCGTATACTGGTTTAGCAAACCAGCGCCTTCAGCCTCTCGGCCACCTCTCCTCTGACTTCGCCCTCGGGCTGCGGGGGCCGTGCCTTCTAGATCGC
>DASXHM010000082.1:0-6896 GCA_036488495.1 Myxococcales bacterium
GAACTTGAGCGAGTACCAGCGAAGGCCGCTCTTCCAGGTGATGTACACCGCCGCCGCCGAGTCGCCGTACCCGTCGGCGCATTCGTTGCCGTGCTTGGGAAGGACGACCGCGCGCCACTTCCAGCGGATGCGGCGGACGCCCTTGTGAAACTGGTCCGGCAATGGATCGAACAGCGTCACCGTGTCGAGGCCCGGCTTGTAGTCGCCGTGGATGAAGCTCAACGGGCCTTGTTGGACGGTCTGGTAGTAATTGACCGGGCCTGAGTCGCGCTTCAAGACGACGATGTCCTTGAGCGGGATGGTGAAGACGTGCGCGGAGCCGGGCGGCAAGGGGGCAGCCAGGAAGGCAAGGGCAACGAGCGCGCGCATTTCGTCCCGATGATGCCGCGCGATGGCGTGGGCCGCTCTAGAAAATGCTAGGTTGCGCCCGGCTGACGAAGGAGGGCGTCCATGCGGGAAAGCATCGAGGTCGGGTTTCAGACGTTCGTCGACGACTCGCTGGAGGAGTTCGGCGCGGTCCGCAGCATCTCGCCGGACGGGAAGACCCTCACCGTCTACGTGGAGAACGCCGGCGAATTCACGGTTCCCTCCTCGGCGGTGAAGTCGGTGCAGTCGGAGAAGGTGACGTTCTCGTGCGCGATGCTGGAGCCGCGGCTGCGCAGCGCCATCGGCCACGCGCACGACGCCGAAGATCGGTAATCGCGGCCGCCGCGATTACTTCGGCGCCGGCTCTTTCTCGTGCGCCCGAAGCAGGCGCAGGCTCGCGACCAGCGCGAGCACCATCAGGGTGAGGAGGCCGACCTCGATCATGCCCTTGTGGAACTGGTCGCCGGGCTTGTCCATCATCTGCCCGAACTCGGCGGTGACGACCAGGATGCGCCGGGTGGCGGCGATGAGGCCGACCACCAGGAACGGCTCGGGCAGAAGCGCGTGCTCCCTGAACGAGACCTTCACCGTGTACAGGAGCTCGACGATCATCAGGACGAGCAAGCTGCGGTCGAGCAGATCGATGATGGCGGGCACCGGCGCGCCGTGCATGGCGCTCTTGACGAGCGCGATGACTGCGGTGACCAGGAGCGCGGCGGCACTGTAGGCGAGCAGGAGCCCGAGCCCGACGTAGACCGCATCTTCGAAATAGGAAAAGACCAGCGAGACGCGGTGCCGCACCTGGTTCGATCGATCCTGGTCCACTCGCCCTCCGGGAAGCGCGGACCTTACCCGCTTTTGCGAAAGCCCGTTCTTCAGCCAACGGGATGGACCAACGTCGCGCATTGGCAACACGCGGGGCTTGACGAAAACGCTTGCGGAGGCAACGGTCTGTCGGCTTCTCCCCAACGGAGACAACCATGTCGAGCAACTTCACGCCTTCGCAGAAGACGGTCATCCGCAAAGAGGACGCGCTCGAGTACCACTCGCGCGAGCGGCGCGGGAAGATCGAGGTGATCCCGACCAAGCCCTGCTCGACCGCGCGCGAACTCTCCCTCGCGTACACGCCCGGAGTGGCCGAGCCGTGCCTGGAGATCGCGAAGCAGGAGGAGCTCAGCTACACCTATACGGCCCGCGGCAACCTGGTCGCGGTCATCACCAACGGCACCGCTGTCTTGGGCCTGGGCGACATCGGCCCCGCGGCGGCGAAGCCGGTGATGGAGGGCAAGGGCGTCCTCTTCAAGAAGTTCGCCGACATCGACGTCTACGACATCGAATTGCGCGCCAACGACGTCGAGACCTTCATCAACTCGGTGAAGACGCTCGAGCCGACCTTCGGCGGCATCAACCTCGAGGACATCAAGGCGCCGGAGTGCTTCGTCATCGAGGAGCGGCTGAAGAAGGAATTGCAGATTCCGGTCTTCCACGACGACCAGCACGGAACCGCCATCATCAGCGGGGCGGCCTTGATCAATGCGGTCGAGATCTCGGGCAAGAAGATGGAGAAGCTGCGCGTCGTCGTTTCCGGCGCGGGCGCGGCGGCCATCGCCACCAGCGAGTTCTACATCTCGCTCGGCGTGAAGCGGGAAAACATCATGATGGTCGACTCCAAGGGCGTCCTCTACAAGGGCCGCACCGAGGGAATCAATCAATTCAAGGAGCCGTTTCTGGTCGAGACGCGTTGCCGGACTCTGGCGGATGCGCTGGAAGGCGCGGACGTGCTCTTGGGCCTGTCCGCGAAGGGGCTGGTCACCCCGCGGATGATCCAATCGATGGCGAAGCAACCGATCGTGTTTGCGCTGGCGAATCCAGATCCGGAGATCACCTATCCGGAGGCGAAGAACGCGCGCAACGACATCATCATGGCGACGGGCCGGTCCGATTATCCGAACCAGGTGAACAACGTATTGGGGTTCCCCTTCATCTTCCGTGGCGCCCTGGACGTGCGAGCGAAGGCCATCACCGAGGAGATGAAGATGGCGGCGGCGCGGGCGCTCGCGGCGTTGGCGCGGGAAGAGGTGCCGGACTCCGTCTCGCTCGCGTATGGCGGCGAGAAGTTCAGCCTGGGGCCGGAGTACATCATTCCCAAGCCCTTCGACTCGCGCGTGCTCCTCTGGGTGGCGCCGGCGGTGGCCAAGGCGGCGATGGACAGCGGCGTCGCCCGCACGACGCTCGACGTGAAGGAGTACCGAGAGGCGCTTCGCAAGCGGCAGAGCCGGACGCACGAAGTGATGGGGGTCATCTTCAACAAGGCGCGGAAGAAGGCCTGCCGGATCGCCTTCACCGACGGCGAGCACCCGCGCATCCTCCAGGCCGCCTCCATGCTGCGCGAGGACGGCATCTGCGAGCCGATCCTGCTCGGGCGCAAAGACGTGATCGCGAACGCCATCGCCGAGCAGCACTTCGCGGGGCTCAAGGACATCACGGTCATCGAACCGCGCGCCTCCGAGCAGTTCGAGGAGTACGCGAAGCGCTACGTTGAATTGCGCGGCCGGCAGGGAGTGACGGTGCGGCTCGCGCGCGACCGCATGCGAGGGCCCCGCTACTTCGGCGCCATGCTGCTGCACGAAGGCGGCTGCGACGGCCTCCTCACCGGCTTGACCGAGAACTATTCGGAAGCCATTCGCGCGCCGCTCGAGATCGTCAAGAGCCACGACGGGCGCAGGGCGGGCGGCGTCTACATCGTGGTCTTGAAGAGCGGCTTCAAGTTCTTCGCCGACTGCACCGTCAACATCGATCCCACCGCTGAAGAGTTGGCGGACATCGCGGTGCGCACCGCCGACCTGGCGCGCTTCTTCGAAGTGACGCCGCGGGTGGCGATGCTCAGCTACTCGAACTTCGGCAGCGCCAAAGGGACGAGCCCGGCGAAGATGCGCAAGGCGGTGGCGCTGGCGCGGGAGAAGCAGCCGAACTTGGAAGTGGACGGAGAGATGGAAGTGGATTTGGCGGTGCTGCAGGACGAGCTCAGTGAGTTCCCTTTTGCGCGGCTGACCGACGAGGCCAACGTCTTCGTCTTCCCGAACCTGGACGCGGCGAACATTGGCTACAAGCTGCTCTGGCGGCTCGCGGGCGCGGAGGTGATCGGCCCGGTGCTGCTCGGGATGAACAAGCCGGTCAATGTGCTGCAAATGAACTCGAACGTGCAGAACATCGTCAGCCTGGCGGCGGTGACGGCGCTGCGCGCGCAGAGCGAGGAGTTTCCGTACTGAGGTGAGGTATCGCTGCTCTCGGCGGGCGCGGGGCGTTGCGGGGGCGGCGTAGAGCCCCCGCACGAGCGGAGGCCGCAGGCCGGAGCGCCACACCGCTTAGTGGCTGCGGTCTACTCGGGCCGCGTAGCAGCCGGGACGCGCGAAGTGGACGTGGAGATACTCGGCCGAGGGATTGCGCAGCAGCCGCTCGACGAGCGACTCGAGGACAACGCCCTCGACGACGTCTGCGTCGACCAGCATACCCGCGGCGTCGAAAGCGCGCACCGACAAGAGTCGCGACCGCAGCATCTGCGGCACCTCGCAGGGCGCAAGCCGCGCCTCCTCCGCGTTTGCTCGCACGTAGATGCCATGGCTTGCCCGGAACGGCGAAAACGCGCCTTGGTGCAGGTAGTTCAGCAAGATGACCTGTTCACCCGCGACCGCATCCTGTAGCGAGATGCGGCAGGGATATCCCGGACTCCGGTCGGCGATGATGCACCTCGCCCCGCGCACCGCCGAGAGCTGCGCGGCGCTCAAACGAAACAGCCACTCGAATTCAACCTTGGGCAGCGCCGAGATTTGGAAGGCCATGCGCTGAAGACTGAGATTTCGCTCTGCGTTTGTCTGGCTGCCCGCGGCCATCGAATCGCTTGAGCGGCATCGTCTGCCCCTCGCGGAAATCACCCAGCCAGGGGTCCCTCGACCGATGGTCGTTGCCGCTCAATCTATCCTCAATTCATGTTGAAGCGGCCGGCGCAGCGTGAGTTCACCTTCCACGGCGGCCGCCGGCCTGGTGCCGGGCGCAAGCGTGGGAACAAGGTTTCGCATCACCCGCGGCCCGTCTTCGAGCGCGCTATGCCGGCTCACGTCACTGTCCGGGTCAGGGACGATGTTCCGAGCTTGCGATCGTCGCGCAGGTTCCTCGCGATCAAGAGGAGCTTCGCTGCTGCGCGTGGGCTGCATGGACTGCGCCTCGTGGAATTCAGCGTGCTCAGCAATCACCTTCACCTGGTCGTGGAGGCGGAGAGCAGCGTTGCGCTGGCGAAGGGAATGCAGGGGCTGAATGTGCGGGTGGCGAAGGCGCTCAACGCGATGCTCGGCCGGCGCGGCGGAGTGTTCGCGGACCACTACCACTCGCATCTCTTACGCACTCCGACGGAGGTTGTGCGGGCGCTGCAGTACGTGCGCACCAACGCCGAGCGGCACTATGGCGAGCGCGGCGTCGACTCCTGCAGCTCGGCGGCTCCCGGGATGGACGTTCTCGTCGTGGGCGCGGAGACGTGGCTGCTCCGGAGCGGGTGGCGGCGGGCGCGGATCGGACGACCGCGCGGGTAGCGTGCTCGGCGCGGTGACCCAATGGATGCCCAGCCAGCGACCGACGCGTCCATCCCCGTGTCCTGCGCCCGCTGGAAAGCTGCACGGCATCCGGCGAAGCGTTCTAGAGACCTCTCGCGGGACGTGTTACGTTCGCCCACCTTCCGCCCGCGCGGCGGAGACCTTTTGCCCGAACACGCCCCTCTACGAGGTTCACACATGCGGAAATTGCTGTTCCCCTTGCTCGCGTGCGCTCTCGCCACACCGGCCTTCGCGGCTGACACGATCAAGCTCGCCATCACCGGCCCCTTCAGCGGCGGCTCGGCGCCGATGGGCATCTCGATGCGCGACGGCGCCAAGCTCGCCATCGACGAGATCAACTCCAAGGGCGGCGTCGACGTCGCCGGCAAGAAGATGAAGATCGAAGTGCTCGAACGCGACGACGAGGCGAAGAACGAGCGCGGCGCGCTGATTGCTCAGGAGCTCGCGTCGATGCCGGACCTCTCCGCCATCATGGGCACCGTCAACACCGGCGTGTGCATGGCAGGCGACCGCCACATCACCGAGAAGGGCATCACCAAGATCATCACCCCGGCTTCCGGCTCGGCCTCGATGACGCAGTGGGTGGGCAAGGCGAAGGACCTCTCCATCTTCCGCTTCGACGCGAATGACGGCATCCAGGCGCAAATGGTGGTGGAAGAGGCGATCAAGCGCGGCTTCACCAAGGTGGCGGTGCTCCACGACTCGACCAACTACGGCATCTCCGGCCGCGACGACCTGCTCAAGCAGATCAAGGAGCAGGGCAACAAGCTCCAGGTGGTGGCGACCGAGAAGTTCAACATCGGCGACAAGGACATGACCGCCCAGCTCCTCCGCTCCAAGTCCGCAGGCGCGCAGGGCCTCCTCGTGTGGGCGATTGGCCCCGAGCTCGCGGCCATTGCCAACGGCCGCACCAAGATGGGCATCCAGGCGCCCATCATCGGCGGCTGGACCATTTCGATGTCGAACTTCCTCGACACCGCCGGCGCGAACGGCAACGGCGCCTTGACCCCGCAGACCTTCATCGAGGATCCGGTCACGCCGAAGGCCAAGGCGTTCATCGACGCCTACCACAAGGCCTATAGCGTCCAGCGCATCCCCTCCCCCGTCTCGGCAGCGCAGGGCTACGACGCGGTCTACGTGCTCGCCGCCGCCATCAAGCAGGCCGGCACCACCGACACGCACAAGATCAAGCTCGCGCTCGAAGACCTGAAGGAGCCGGTGCAGGGCGTGATCGCCACCTGGAAGCACCCGTACACCAAGTGGGACGAGAACAACGTGCAGACCCACGAGGCCTTCCGCCGGCAGAATGCGGTGATGGGCATGGTGCAGGATGGCAAGGTGGTGTTCGCGCACCAAGAGGATCGCCAGAAGCTGGCCTCGGCCGAAAAGTAAGCGCGCGGTGACCGGTCAGATCCTCGCCCAGCTCTGCGTCAGCGGGGCCCTCATCGGCCTCGTCTACGCGCTCGTCGCGTACGGGTTCCAGCTCACCTACGCGACGAGCAAGAGCCTGAACTTCGGGCAGGGCGAATTGGTGATGGTGTCCGCGTTCTTCTCCTTGACGCTGGTCGAGTGGCACGTGCCGTACCTGCTCGTCGTCGTCTTGGGGCTTCTCTTCGGCGCGGCGCTCGGGATCTTCTCCGAGCGCACCTCGGTGCGCATCGCGCTCGAGCAGAAGAACGAAGGCTGGATCCTGCTCACCATCATCCTCGGGCTGTTCCTGAACTCTGTCGCCGAGAACATCTGGGGGCGGGACGACCGGCCGTTCCCCACTCCCATCCCGTCGACGCCGATCCGCATCCTCGGCGTCGACGTGACGCCCATCGAGCTGTCGGTCGCGGTGGGGGTCTTCGCGGTGATGGCGGCGGTGGAGCTGTTCAAGCGGAAGACCCTGCTCGGCAAGGCCTTCGACGCCATCGCCGCCGACCG
>DASXHM010000336.1:0-3018 GCA_036488495.1 Myxococcales bacterium
CCTCGTCGACGAGCAGGTCGAGAAGCAGGTGTTCGACGCCGAGAACGAGCGCATCACCGCCGAAGGCGGGAAGCCGGCGGTGGGCGAGCCGCTCTTGCTCGGCATCACCAAGGCGTCGCTCTCGACCGAGTCGTTCATCTCGGCCTCGTCGTTCCAGGAGACCACCAAGGTGCTCACCGAGGCGGCCATCTCCGGACGGGTCGACTACCTGCGCGGCCTGAAGGAGAACGTCATCATGGGCCGCCTGATCCCGGCCGGCACCGGCCTCACCGCGTACAAGCACCTCGATATCGAGGTGGAGACGCCGGTGGACGAGGTGGAGGCGGCGGAAGAAGCGCTGGCCATCGCCGCCGGCGCCGAGAGCCACTCCACGGCAATGGGCGCGGAGGACTAAGGGCCGCAACGCGCGACTGCGAGCCGCGAGCACCTCTCGGCGCGCGCACAGAATGGTAGGCTGCAAGGTTTCGGCGGGCGGTTCCTTCACGGGACCCGCCCGCTTCATTTCGGTCTCCAAACAATGCCCGCGCGAGAATTAGGATGTCGGCTGATGCCGACCGACGACCGCGATTGGAAGCCCCTGAGCATCCGCACGGGCGCGCGAAGTTCAGTGGCTGTCGTCCGAGGTCGTAGCCATCGCTGAACGCAAATAGGCAGGCCAGCATTCGGTGCCAGAAGCGGTGTCGCAAGTCCTTGACATGCACAATGCATGCACTTAATGCACGATGCATGGCGACGAAGAGCATTCAGATCCGCAACGTGCCCGAGAAGGTGCACGCCGTGTACCGCGTGCGCGCAGCGAAGGCGGGACAGAGCCTTTCCGAATACTTGCTCGCCGAGCTCGAGCGGGGAGCCAAGCGGCTTACGAACGAAGAGCTCTTCGAGAAGCTCGCAGCTTTGCCGAAGGTCGATATCGACGCGGCCGAAGCAGTTCGGGGTGGACGCGCTGAGCGCGAAAAGGACATCGATCGATGGTTGTCGTCGACGCGTCGGCGCTCGTCGAAGTCCTGATCCGAGGGCGGAAGGGCGACGCGGTCACGGCCAGACTTCGGGACGAAGAGCTGCACGCGCCCCACATCGTCGATCTGGAAGTGACACAGGTCCTCCGGCGGCTTGAGCGAACTCGTGCGCTCGACCCATCGCGCTGCTCGCTCGCGCTGCGATTTCTGCAGGCCATGTCGCTGTTTCGTGAGCCGCACGAGCCGCTGCTCCAGCGTTGCTGGGAGCTGAGTGCAAATTTCACCGCGTATGACGCCGCGTATATCGCGCTCGCGGAGGCGCTCGAGGTGTCGCTCATCACTTGCGACGCGCGGCTTCACGCAGCGCCCGGACATCGAGCGACCATCGAATTGTTCTGATGGTCGCCGGGGGACCTTGCGTGCCGGACCATCATGGGCGCGGTTGCGCTCAGGCGAGGGCGGGCTTGCGGACCAGCCGCCAGAGCCCGTGCAGGGCGAGGCCGACGACCAGCGTCCACACCGAGAAGATCGCGTCTGCCTTGCCGATGCCGTTCAAGAACAAGAAGCACCCGAAGGTGGCGAGGAGCGGGATCACTGGTCCACCCGGCAGCGCAAAGGCCGACCGTCCGCGCTTGCGGCGCAAGACCAAGACCGCCACGCAGGTCGGGACGTACTGCGCGAAGACCGCCGCGTTGTTCAAATCCGCGCCGCGATCGAAGTCGAAGAACTTCGCCATCAACGCGCAGACGAATGACGTGATCACGATGGCGATGTAGGGGCTGCTGAAGCGCGGGTGCGTGCGCGCCAGCACCGGAGGCAACTCGCCGTTCTCCGCCAACGCCGACAGATACCGCGGCGTCACCAGCGCGACCGCGGTGAGATAGCCGAACGACGAAACCACCGAACCGACCGCGATGAACCGCCCCGCCCACGGCCCCGCGAATGCAGCCGCCGCTTCTGCCAACGGCTTGTCGGCGAGCGCGGGATTCGGGTGCGTTCCGATGAAGACGATCTGCACCAAGACGTAGAGGCAGACGGCGCCGGAGAGCGCGAAGGCGAGCGCGAGCGGGACGTTGCGGCGCGGATTCTCCGTCTCGCCGGCCGCCACCGGCACGTACTCGAAGCCCGTGCAGGCAAACAGCGCGGCAAACCCGCCCAGCTTCAAAGCCTCGATGTGCGTCTCGGGCGCGGGCACCGCCATCGAGACGCGATGCCAGTCGACGAAGAAGATGCCGACCAGCACGAAGAGCGCGATGGGCACGAGCTTCGCGCCGCTGAAGAAGTCGCTCATCAGCGCGCCCGGCTTGACGCCGCGATAGTTCAGCACGGCGAGGAGGACAATCAACGCGACCGCCAGCGCAACCTGCGGGGCCTCGCGAGAGAGGGGCGGGTAGAGGAAGGAGAGGTTGCGACCGAACCCGCGGGCGACGGCCCCGTAAGCGAAGACGTTGGAGGCGAGCGCCATCCAGCCCACCCCGACCCCGACCCATCGCCCGAACGCGTCCCGCGCATAGAGGTAGGGCCCGCCGTTGTGGTCCGCGCGTCCCGCCGCCTCGCAGAAGCAGAGCCCGACCAGGAGGCATACCGCGCCGATGGCGATCCACGCGGCCCAGGAGAACGCGCCGGCTGCGCCGAAGACCCGCGCGGGCAAGAGAAAGATGCCGGTGCCGATGATGCCGTTGATGCCGATGCCGACGCAGTCGAGCAGCGTCATCTTCTTGGGAGCGCTCACCAGCTTGCTTTAGCATGCCGAGGCGCGCAGTCGGCCGCGCCAGGGGCGCCGGAGAGGGCGGCTTCCCTTGACACCAAGTCGTCCCTGAGTATTATCGCGCGCCCTTGCGGGAACCCCCGCTTGGGAACGCCCATTTTTTGAGCAGGAACGGCGGGCCGCGAGCGGTTCTCGCGGAACGCAAAGGAACAAAAAGCACGATGCCGACGATCAACCAGCTCATCCGCAAGGGCCGCGAGAAGGTCATCTACAAGGGCAAGGCCCCGGCGATGACCCGCTGCCCGCAGAAGCGCGGAGTCTGCACCCGCGTCTACACCACCACCCCGAAGAAGC
>DASXHM010000343.1:0-12061 GCA_036488495.1 Myxococcales bacterium
CGGGCGCGGCGTCTCGGAGCTGCTCGACGCGGCGGTGGAAAAGCTGCCCGAGCCTTCCGAAGAAGCAGCCGCGGAACCGGCCAGCATCCATCTCGCCGTGCTCGGCCGGCCGAACGTGGGCAAGAGCACCTTGCTCAACAAGCTGCTCGGCGAAGAGCGCTTCGTCGCCTCCGCCATCCCCGGCACCACCCGCGACGCAGTCGACGAAGAGGTCAATTGGAAGGGCCGCCGCTACGTCCTGACCGACACCGCCGGGCTGCGAAAGAAGCGGCAGGTCATCGACAAGGTGGAGGTCTTCTCCGCGCAGCGCGCACTCCGCGCGGTGGAGAAGGCCGACGTGGTGGTGGTGCTCACCGACGCAACCGCCCTGGGGGTGGATCAGGATTCGCGCATCGCCGCCCAGGCCGAAGAGCGCGGCCGCGCGGTCATCATGGTGGTCAACAAGTGGGACCTCGTGAGCGACAAGGACGGCGAGGCCAAACGACTCCGCGGAGAGGCGGCGCGCCACCTGCAGCACGTCGACTTCGCGCCGCTCCTCTTCGTCAGCGCCCTCGAAGGCACCCGCATCCACAAGATCCTCGAGCTCGCCGCCGAGCTGCACGACGAAGCGTCGCGGCGCATCGGAACGCCCGAGTTGAACGAGTGGGTGCAAGCCATGCAGGACGAGCATCCCGCGCCGCTGTTTCGTGGATTTCCGGTGCGCTTCAGTTATGCCTACCAGGTGGCCGTCCAACCGGTGACCGTCGCCATCCAGTGCAATCGCCCGTCCGCGGTGGACGAGAGCTACAAGCGCTTTCTGGTCAATCGGTTCCGCGATCGCTTCTCGCTGCGCGTTCCCGTCCGCCTCGTCTTCCGACAAAAGAGCCGCAGCCAGCCGCGCGGGTCGGGCGAGGCGTGATCTCAGCTGCGGCGTACAACCCGCCGAACATCGGCTCTCCGCTTCTCTGGTCGGGATTCATCGCCGGCGTCCTGCTCCTCTTGTGCGTGGACCTCTACGTCTCGGGAAAGCAGGGCGAGACGGGCTTCAAGGAGGCGGTCGGCTGGAGCCTCTTCTGGATCGCGCTCTCAATCGGGTTCGGCGCCTTCGTCTGGTTTCGCTACGGGGGCGAGCAGGGCCTGGAATTCTTTGCGGGTTACCTGCTCGAGAAATCGCTCTCGGTCGACAACCTCTTCGTCTTCGTGCTGCTCTTCCGCAGCTTCGCGATTCCGCCGGTCTATCAACACCGGGTCCTCTTCTGGGGCGTCCTCGGCGCATTGGTGCTGCGCGGGAGCCTGATCGTCGCCGGCGTCGCGCTCGTGCACCGCTTCCATTGGATCCTCTCCGTCTTCGGCGCGGTGCTCATCTACAGCGCGTACAAGATCCTCTTCGCCGACGAGGAAGAAGAGCGCGTCCCCACCGACAATCCGCTGGTGCGCGCGGTGCAGCGGCGCTGCGCAGTCACCTCCACGATTGAGGGTCCGCACTTCTTCGTCCGCCACCAGGCGAAGCTGTTCGCGACGCCGCTCTTGCTCGCGCTCATCGCCGCGGAAACGGCCGACCTGGTGTTCGCGCTCGACTCCATTCCGGCGGTGTTCGCGGTCACCGACGATTCGTTCCTGGTCTTCTCCAGCAACGTCTGCGCGCTGTTGGGATTGCGGGCGCTCTACTTCGTGGTCCGCGGCGCGCTCTTGCGGCTGCATTATCTGAAGCCGGGGCTCGCGGCCATCCTCACCTTCGTCGGCTTGAAGATGCTGCTCTTCCGCTGGATCCAGCTCCCCACCGGCACTTCCCTGGGCATCATCGCCGCCATCCTGCTCGCCGCCATCGCCGCCTCCTGGCTGCGGCGAGCGCACGACGGCGGATAAGCGTTGGTGCGAGCCCCCCATTCGCGATACTCCTGATTGGCTTCGCTGCGCCGGAGGTCCGTGATGCCTCGCCGTTCGATGATCAAGAATCCCCACCGACCGCTCTTGCCGCGCGCGCAGACCGACAAGACCGCCCAGGTCTTCAAGCTCGAGCCGCACGCTGTGGCGCTGCGTGAGCTCGCCCAGGGCCTGTCGGGTTCGCCACGGACCATTCCCTGCAAGTACCTGTACGACGACAACGGTTCGGCGCTGTTCGAGCGCATCACCGGCCTCGACGAATATTTTCCCACCCGCACCGAGCGCGCCCTCTTGCGCGAGCGGGCGGAGAGCATCGTCGAATCGGCAGGCGGGCCTCTCATCACCGACGTGGTCGAGCTCGGCAGCGGCGCTGCCTCCAAGACAGTGGCGCTGCTCGACGCGGCGCGGGAGAGCGGCGGCAAGCCCAGGTACGTGGCGGTGGACATCAGCGCGCACGCGCTCGCCCGCACCCGCGAGATCCTCGCCGCCGCGCGCCCGGAAGTGCCGGTCGTGGAGGTCCACGCCGACTACACGCAGCCGTTCGCGCTTCCGCGCAAGCCGGAAGGCGGCCGCCGGCTGGTGCTGTTCTTGGGCGGCACCATTGGCAACGACGAGGACAAGACCGCCATCGAGTTCCTCTCGCGGGTGCGCGGCGAATTGGAAGAGGGCGATCTCTTGCTCCTGGGCGCGAACCTCGTCACCGATCCCGCCGCCATCCACGCCGCGTACAACGACGCGCAGGGAGTCACCGCGGAGTTCAACCGCAACCTGCTCCGGGCGGTCAACGCGCTCGCCGGCTCGGCATTCGATCCGGAGCGCTTCGATCACTACGCGCCGTACGTGGTCGAGAGGCGCCGCATCGAGATGTGGCTCGTCGCCCGGGAGCCCATGGAAGTGGACCTCGGCCGCATCGGCGGCACGCTCAAGCTCGTCCACGGCGAGGGCATCTGCACCGAGATCTCGCGCCGCTTCAGCCGCGACGAGGTGCTGCGGATGATCGACGCCTCAGGCTTCACGCCCGAGGAGTGGATCCAGTCGCCTGACGGCCGTTTCGGGCTCGCACTCGGCATCGCCCGCCGCGACCTGCGCGGCTTGTAGCCCGCCCGCATCGCGGGGTTGCCGCCCACGCCGGCGGGCTGGCCGCGCGATCAGCCGGCGCACTCCAAGCTCCACAGCGCCACGTCCGTCTCGCGCTGGACCCACAGCCCCAGGCCGAGGTTCAAGAAGAGGTCGTCGAGCTCGCGCCGGTACCACGCGTCGGGCCGCAAAATCGTCTGAGAATCGGTGTCTTCCTGGACGCAGTTCTCGTCCCAGTCCTCCTGGGTGAGCACGCCGAAGTAGAGCACCCCGCGGCAGAGCCGGGCGAGGTTGCGCAGCGCGCGCCGCGCCTCGCCGTCACCCAGGTATTGCAGGACGTCGTAGCAGACGACGAGATCGAAACGGCCGCGCCCGCGGTAGCCTTCGACGGAAGCCTGCGTCCAGCCATGGCGGCGGCAGAGATAATCGCTGACTTCGAAGCCCGTGTAGGTCGCGCCCGGGAAGGCGCGCAGAAGCGGACGCCGCAGCATGCCCACACCGCAGCCGGCGTCCAAGATGCGTCTCACCGGCAGCCGCAAGTAGCGCATCGTCGCCGCGATCAAAGCGGCGCGCGCTTCGTTCTCCTCGGGCGGCGTCACCCGCGTGCGCGGGTCGTAATAGAAGCGCTGGTAATACGCGCGATCGAACGCCACGGCTTTGCAAGCTAGCACGTCACTCGAAGTCCGTCGGCAGGTCCGGCCGCCGCGCATGCAGGAACATCCGCCGCAACTGGCCCGGCAGGACGCGGCCGAGCGAAAGATCCTGCGGCAGCTCGTGCTCGGCAAACCAGGCCACTTCCGAGGTCTCGATGCTGCCGGAAGGGCTTCCACCCACGACATCGCAGATGAAGAAGAACTTGCAGGCGGAAAAGACGCTGGGCGGATGGCCCTGGCGGGTCCGGTCCCACACCGCGGCGAGCTTGCGGACCCGGGCGAGGTAGCCGCTCTCCTCGCGGATCTCCTTCACCACGTTCTCCGCCGGAGTCAGGTTCACGTCCGCCCATCCGCCCGGCAGCGTCCAGCGCCCGCCGTCCGCGATCTCCCGCACCATCAGGATGCGACCACCGGTGTCGAAAGCCGCGCCGCGCACGTCCACCTTCGGGGTCGCGTAGCCGTGTTCATTCGCGAAGAGCGTCGCGATGCGTTCCGGTTCGGCGCTCGTATACGCCGCCATCATCCGGTTCGCGAGCGCGCGCAACGTCTCGTAGCGTTCGCGGTCGTACGGTTTCGGATCGAAGGCGAGTCCCGTCTGCGCGATGGCCGCGAGCTCGCGGGTCCAACGAAGCCAGTCTGGTTCGTTCATGTGCAGTCGAGGAGGATCTTGCCCATCTGTCCGGACGCCTCCAGGAGGCGATTCGCTTCCACCGCTTCTGCCAGCGGAAACACGCGGTCGACCACGGGTTTCAGCCTGGCCCGCGCGACCAGATCGATCATCGCGCGGAACTCGTCGTCGGTGCCCATGGTGGTGCCGCGGAGATCGATCTGCTTGAAGAAGATCTTCGCCATGTCGAGCGACGACGGCGATCTGCGGGTGGCTCCGTAGAGGACGATGCGCGCGGCCGGGGCGGCGCAGGCGATCAGCGCGTTGAGGCCGTCACCGCCGGCGCCATCGACGATGAGCGACGGAGCGCTTCCCGCTTCCCGCACCAGCTCCTTCTCCCAGCCATTGGCCTTGTACGAGACCGCGGCCTTGGCGCCGAGGGCGCGCGCCTTGGCGAGCTTTTCCTCGCTGCCGCTGGTGACCGAGACCTCGGCGCCGAGCGCCTGCGCGAGCAGCATCGCCAGGGTCGCGACCCCGCCGCCGATGCCCGTGACCAGCACGTGCTCCCCTTTGCGGAGCCCGCCGCGGGTGGTCAGGGCGCGATAGGCGGTGAGGCCGGCGAGCGCGACCGCTGCGCCGTCCTCGAACGTCAGGCTGTGCGGCAGCTCGACCAGGAGCGAGGTGGGAACGGCGATCTTCTGCGCCATCGTCCCCTGCCGCGGCATGCCGAGGATGGTGAATTCCTTGCTCTGCACCGCCTTGTCGCCGCCCCAGTTTTCGCAAGGGATGATCACCACCCGCTTGCCCACCCAGGCCGGATCGCCCGACTCGACCACCCCTGCGCCGTCCGATCCCAACACGCAGGGCAGCCGGATCTTCGCGTACAGCCCCTGGCGGATCCACACGTCGCGGTGATTCAGCCCGCACGAATGGAGCCGCACCACGCATTCTCCGGGGCCGGCCACCGGGTCAGGAAGGTCGACCAACTTCATCGCCTCGGGCGGCCCCTGCCGCTCGCACAGAACCGCGCGCATCATTTCGCTCCCAACGCAAAGGACAGCCGCAGCGCCGCCTCGAAGCCGGCCACCGCCGTGTCGCCGTTGAACGGCGTGTACGTCCGCACCAGCACCCCGACCGCGAGCGCTCGCGCGAGGCGAAGATCGGCTCCCGCGCCGGTGCGGGCGGCGGCCGAATAGCCGAGAGCTGAGCGGTTTGTGAGCGTGGCCACGGCGACCTCGATGTACGGCTCGATGGGCGTGATGTCGAGCGTCGCGGAGAGCCCGACAGCGAACGAGTGGATGCCGCCGCCGGGAGCCGGGCGCGAGTGGCCGTCGGCGAAGAGCGATAGCTGATCGGTGAGCAGGAACGCCGCACCCAGGCCGACACCTCCGCGCGGCCCGAGCAGCGAAGTGGGCTCCCCGCCCAGCGCCTCCAGCCGAAGCTGCACGCGCGCCGGGTCGTCCTTCAGCGAGGCCGCGGCGGCGGGCAAGGCCAGAAGCAAAGCCAGAGCGGCCGGTCGCACGTCCGGAACCTTACACACCAATTGACTTGGAGCGGAACCTGCGGCACTCACATCCGTCGCCTTTTCGAGGAGTGGAAGCCGTGGCAGACAAGCTCGATCGCAAGCAGCTCAAGCAGCCCGATGAGTTCCAGGTCGTCGCCGGCAAGGCGGTGCAGTGGATCCTGAAGAACCAGGCCCGCGTCATCGGCGGGGTGGTCGCAATCGCCGTCATCGCGCTCGGCATCTGGGCGTTCTCCTCCTGGCGCGACTCGCGCGAGGAGAAGGCGGGGACCGCGCTCTCTGAGGCGCTGGAACTGGCGTCGCGGCCGCTCGCTGGTGAAGCCGCGCCGGGCGAGCCGCAGGACAGCTACGCGACCAAGGCGGAGCGGGACAAGGCGGTCATCACCGCGCTGCAGAAGGTGCGCTCCGACTACGGCGGATCGCGGGCTGCGCAGACCGCCCAGGCCGAGCTCGGCTTCCACGAAGAGGCCGCGGGCGACAACGCCGCCGCCACCAAGGATCTGCAGGACTTCCTCTCTTCGGCGGGCGGCGACCATCCGCTCCGGGCCATGGCGCAGGAGTCGCTCGGGTACGCGCTCGAGGCGCAAGGCAAGCTCGACGAGGCGAAGGCCGCCTTCGAGAAGCTGCGCGAGGACGGCATGCCGTCGCACGCCGACTTCCAGGCCGCGCGGCTGGCGCTGCTCCAGGGAAAGCCGGATGCCAAGGCGCAGCTCGAAAAGGTGGCCAAGGATTATCCGAAGGAGCAGGGGATTGCCCGCGAAGCCAATGAGCGCGCGGAACTGGCCTCGCTGCCGCCGCCGGGCGCGACGCCCCCCGCGGCCGAGCAGGCAGCGCCGGCGCAGAAGCCGCCTCCGCCGACCTCGAAGCACGCGAAGAACGCGAAGAAGAAGTGATGCTCGCAGCGCTGCTCCTCGCCTTCAACTTCGCTCCCGGCAATCACGGCCTGAAGCCCAAGCAGCCGCGAGCGCACCAGAAGCCGTACTTCGTCGCCTCCATGCAGCGGGTGGTCGCGGTCGAATCGCTGGGCTTCAATCCCACCGAGACCGCGACGCCGGTCATGGATGCGGCGCAGACCCGGCTGTATCTCGGCACCCGCGACGGGCGCATCCGCTGCTTCTTCCGCGGCAAGGAGTCGTGGATTTTCCGCACCAACGGCGGCGTCATCGCAGCGCCCATCCTCGACGCGGAAACGCTCTACGTCTCGGGCGGCGACGGTTCGGTCTACGCGCTGAACCGCTTCACCGGCCAGGCGCGGTGGAAGGCCGACCTCAACGAAGAGCTGACGACTCCGCCCACGCTCGTCGAAGGGCGGCTGTTCGTGATGTCGAGCGAACAGTCGGTGACCGCGCTCGACGCCGAGACCGGCAAGCGCCTGTGGAAATACCACCGCGACGCGCCGGGCAGCTTCACCATCCGCGGCGACGCGCGGCCGGTCCTCTCCAATGGGAGCGTCTTCACCGGCTTCGCCGACGGCACCGTGGTCGCGCTCGGGCCTGCGGACGGCGTCGTCAAGTGGTCGCGGCAGGTGAGCGGCACCGGCGATTATCTCGACGTCGACTGGATCGAGGCGCCGGAGGACGACTCGCGCATCTACGTCGCAAGCGCGAAGAACGGCATCCTCGCCCTGGCCGCCGCCAACGGCGACACGGTCTGGTCGTACGCGCTGCCCGGCGCGAACCACGTCCTGGTCGACGGACAGCGCATCGTCGCCGGCGGCCGCAGCACGCTCGCGGCTTTGGATCGCTCGAACGGCAAGCAGGTGTGGAAGCTGGATCTCGGCAAGGACCGCTACCCGACGCAGCCCGCGATTGCCTCCGGACTCATCCTGGTCGCGAACGACCGCGGCCCGCTCTTGATGGTCGACGCGGGCTCGGGCGAGTTGCGCGGAGAGTTCAACCCCGGCAGCGGCTTCTCCGAGCCGGTCCTGGCGGTGCCCGGCGCGCTCTACGCCATCTCCAACGGGGGCGCGCTGTATTCGTTGGGGCTCGTCCCTTGAGCGCGCTGCGGCGCGTGCTGGTGGTCGCCGCCATCATCGAACAGGGGGGCAAGGTCCTCGTGTCGCTGCGGCGGCCGAAGGGCGAGCGCGCGTCGTTGTGGGAGTTTCCCGGCGGCAAGGTGGAGGCGGGCGAAGGCGAGCGGGCCGCGCTCGCGCGCGAGTTGCGCGAAGAGCTGGGAGTGAGCGCGGTCATCGGCGAAGAGTACGGCCGCGTCGAGCACATCTATCCCGACGTGCAAGTCGAGCTGGCGCTGTTCCGCTGCACGCTCCACGCAGGGCAAGACCCGAAGCCGCTCGCCTGCGAAGAGGTGCGCTGGGTGTCGCGGCGCGATCTGCCGGGCCTCCCTTTCTGCGAGGCGGACATCCCGGTCCTCACCCGCCTCGCCGAAGAGGACGCGCCAGCCGGGGCGGGCCTCGCCGAAGAGGACGCGGGTTGATCACCTGCTCCTTCCGGCACATCGCCGGTATCGGGCCCCTGCGCGAGCGGCAGCTCTGGTTTTCCGGCGTGCATTCGTGGAACGAGCTGCCGCCTGGAGAGGTGCTCTCGCCGCGGCTCGACGGGAAGCTGCGCGACGGCGTTCTGCGGAGCCAGGCTGCGCTCGCGGCCGCCGACTTCGATTATTTCGCGAGAGCGCTCCCGCAGACCGAGCATTGGCGGCTCCTTCCGCAGCTTCTCCCCGAGGCGGGCTTCGTCGACATCGAAGCCGCCGACGATGGCATCACCGTCATCGGCGTCCTCGACAAGACGGGCGTGCGCAGCTTCGTCGGACCGCGCTGCAGCGAGTTCGTCGAGCGCGCGCGCGGCTGGAAGTGCATCGTCACCTTCAACGGCGCGGTCTTCGATCTGCCCATCCTGCGCCGCGCCTTCCCCGACTGGCAGCCGCCGGCAGCGCACGTGGACTTGAAGCAGGTCTTCCAGCGGCTGCACGAAAAGGGTGGCCTGAAAGCGCTCGAGCCGCGGGTCGGCTTCGCCCGGCCACAGCACCTGATGCGCCTGACCGGCCGCGACGCCGTGGAGTTGTGGCGGGCGCAGAAAGCCGGCGATGCACGCGCGCTGCAGTGGCTCGTCGAGTACAACCTGTACGACGCGTTCGTGCTGCGGCCGCTCGCGGAGCTGGGCTACAACCGGCTCTTGAAGCGCACCGGAATGCCCGCTCCGGAGCTGCCGGTCAGCGACCGCGGCGCCATGCTCTACGACGTCTCCCGCGCTGCCTTGGACGCCTTGAGCTGAAGGATGGCCGGGAGCAGCACCACCGCGGTGGTGATGGTGGTGATTTCCCCGATCATCGCGTACCAGCCAAAGCTGCGCAGCGCGCGGTTCAGCGAATAGAGCAGGGTCGCGTAGCCGATGAAGCTCGTCCACGAGCAGAGCACCACCGCCGGACCCACTTCCGCGAGAGCCTCGGCGACGCGATTTGCGCGCTCGTGCGTGCGGGCGGCGACGTTTGCGCCGTAGTCGACCGCGATGCCGAAGGTGATGGGGAAGACGATGAAGTTGAAGAAGTTGATCTTCAGATCGATGGCCGCCGCAACCCCGCACATCAGGACCACGCCGACCGTCAAAGAGCCGACCACCTCCAAGGAAGTGCGGACGTTGCGGAAGAAGACGAAGACGAGCAAGAGCACGCCGGCAAAGGAGAGGAAGGTGGTGCGCGGGCCTTCGCGGTCGATGTTCTGCAAGAGGTCGGCGAAGATCACGTTCTCGCCGATGGCGTCGAACTTCTTGCCGTCGACCGGCACGTTGCGAACGCCTTTGACGAAGTCTTCGAGGTTCTGGGCGAGCTCGGTCTTGGCGTTCGGCTGCGCGGTCACCGAGGCGATGTGGCCCACCGTGCCGTCGCGCTCGCGGAAGGCATCCACCAGCGTCGGATCGGCTTCCTGGACGGTGACCGGGCGCTGCGCGAGCAGCTCGTCGCGCACTTCGCGGACGCGCTTCTGGTGCGCGTCGTCCAGGTGCTTCAAGACCGAGTCGGGAAGTTGCGCGGCGATGTCGCCGATGACGGCCAGCTTCGCTTCCTGATCGCGCGGCACCACCGACGAGAGCGTGTTGCAGGAGTCGATCAGCTTGTCGTACGGCGCGTGCTTGGCGCGCTCGCGGATGACGTCGCAGAACTTGTCCGCCTCTTCCCAACTGTCGAGGAGCGCGATGGAGCCGGCGATGGATCGGCCGAGCGCGGACTGCGCCCGGTCTTCGTCTTTGCGGAGCTGATCGTGACCCTTCAATTCGTTGGAGAGGTTGTCGAGGTTCCGCTCCATGGCATGCGGGACCTGGCGGATGAACAGCACCGCCGCAACGACGGTCAGGACGGCGTACGCGGCGATGATCCCTTTCGATCCGCGCAGCATTCCCCTGGTCAGCTGCAACAGCCGCGGATGCTCCTGCACGGGCTTCACCTTGGGCGCGCCGCGCACCCGCTCGTAGAGAGAGAGCAGGGCGGGCACGAGCAAGAAGGTGGACAGCCAGCAGAGCAGCATGCCGATGCCGCCGATGATCCCGAAATCGCGGAAGCCGCGGTTGGCGGCGATGATGAGGACGCCGAAGCTGACGCTCGTGGCTGCGGAGGCGAGCAGCGTCGCGCGCGCGGTGGTGTGCGCGGCCTCGACGCTGGCTTCGCGCAAGCCCAGGCCGGTCAAGCGAAGCTGTTTCAATCGCGCGAGATAGATGAGCCCGTAGTTGATGCCGTTCCCGACCACGATGGCGCCCAAAAACGCCGTCTGCGTATTGAGGAAGCCGATGGTGAGCTTGGTGATGCCGAAGGTGATGGCCACCGCGATCAAGACCGCGATGCCGAGGGAAAGCATCGAGCGTGCGTCGCGGAAGAAGAGGAAGATGGAGAGCAAGACGGCCGACACGCAGAGGAGCGCGGTGCCCGCCACGTCGTTGATGATCGCCTCGTAGTCGGCGAGGAACATCGGGAAGGTGCCCGCGAGGCCGACCCGCAAGTGCTGCTTGTCCATCTCCGGTTTGTGCGCGTCGACCAGCGCCTGCACCCGGTCCACGAGCGCGCGGGACTCGCTCACCCCCAGCGACGTTCCCGCCGGCCGCACCAGGATGGTGATGGACGTCTTGTCCGGCGCGACCATGTAGCCGTCGACGTATTGCTCGAACCGCTCCGCCACCCGCTCGCGCGGCGAGGGCTTCGACAGATCGAGAAGCTCGGGCGGCTTCTCGTCGGTTTTGGCCTGCGCGTCATCTTCGTCGAGGGCGAGCGGATTGGCCTTTGCCTTCTGCTTCTGGATCTCGGCCTTCACCGCATCGCGCGCTTTTTCGAGCTCTCCGAGCGGCAAGAAGAGCGGCCAATGATTCTCGTACCAGGCGCGGACCTTGCCCATGCTCGACTGCACGCTGCGGATCTGCTGCGGCCCCAGCGCAAGGATCTCCTTCGCCAATTCGTCGCCGAGCGCCTCGCACTGCTTGAGCCCTTGCGGTCCGTCCAGCGATTGCACCACCACCAGGATGGTCCCGTCGCCGCCGACGCGTTTGATCAGCTCCTTGATCTCGCGGACGCTGGGCACGTCTTCGGGCAAGAGCTCGGCGAAGGAGGAGCGGATTTCCAGGCCCGAGGCGAGCTTGACGGCGATGGCGGTGAGGACGAGAGCGCCGAGCAGAAAGCGCCACGGCCGCTCGACGGCGGCGGAGGTCACGCGCGAAATCAGGCCGTCGCGTTCAGGCATCGGCGGCCCTTACCACAAGTCTCACTTCCGGCGGCGGTAGACGCGCGCTCCCGCCGGCTCGCCGAGAAGATCATAGTGCGCGTGCAGATAGGCATCGAGCGCCGGAACGGCCGAAAGCGGCAGTTTTTCCCAGTGGTGGATGGCGGCCGGCGCCAGATCCGCGAACAGCGCCACCTGGTGCGCCTCGAGGTCGTGAAGCGTCGCCGCAACGTCGCGCTCCGAGACGTGCTTGCGCGGATCGAAGCCTTCCGGCAGATGGCCGGGGTCGAAGTTGCCGACATGGACCGAGCAATGAAAGTAGCGCGTCCCGGGGCGCCGGTCGGCCAGGTAATAGAGCGGCGAGCTGTGTCCCCAGACGAACAGCTCCTCGTCCGGCCGGGTGTTCTCGCGCAAGAATCTGGCGACCTCGCGCAGCTTCGGATCCTGCGCCTGGTAACCGCCGGCCACGCCTTTGACGAGGAAGAACGTGCAGGCCGCGGCGAGGGGCAGCACGGTCAAGACCAGCGCGCGCACACGCACCGCGCGGGAAAGGCGCGGCCACGACGCAAGCCAATCGGCGGCCCGTGGAGCAGCCATCAGCGCCAGGAAAGGCGCGAACTGCAGGTAGTAATGCTCATAGAAACGGCCGCCCATGGCGACCGGTATCCAGGTCAGCCACAAAGCAGCGA
>DASXHM010000346.1:0-12387 GCA_036488495.1 Myxococcales bacterium
CCGCAGGATGAAGGCGCGCATGAACAGCTCGCTCAGGTCGGAGTCGAACTGCACCACGCGCCGCAGCGCCGCAGGCGTCACCACCAGCAGCTCGCCGGGCTCCGACATGCGGGTGCGCACGAGGCTGCGGCGGCCGGAGAGCATGTTGGTCTCGCCGGTGAATTCGCCGCGGCGGTGCACGGTGATGGGCAGCTCCTTGCCGTCGTCCGGCTGCACCACCTCCATGGCGCCCTGCAGCACGACGTAGAAGTTGGGGCACCGGTCGCCCTGCTCGATGATCACCTGACCCCGCTCGAACGCCTGGCGGTTCCCGAGCTTCGAGAGCCGCTCGAGTTGCGCGGCCGAGAGCGTGGGAAACATCTGCGCGCGCCGTTCAATGACCTGCGCCATGCGCGGCACTCTAACGGCGCATGCGACGAGTCGCTTCCATGGATGCTCGCGATCACGCTGCGAACCTGCGCGATCGGCCGCGGACTTGGACGATCTCGCAGCCGTCCCCCGTCCCCCGTCCCCCGTCCCCCGTCCGATGACGCGCGCGCTCGAGCAGCGCGTGCACGCTTTGGAAGCACGCTACTTGTTCGCGCCCGCTCCGGCCCCCCGCGCGCCCCGCTCCGCCGGCAGCCAGAGCGCCGGCAGGTCGAGGCTGCGGGCCTGCGCGTTGATGGCTTGCAGCTCGCCGCGCAGCGCGCGCCACCTGCCGAGCTCCCTCTGCAACGCGCCGTCGTAGTCGGCGAAGACCTTCGCCAGCGCGGGCACCGGCGCGGCATCGGCAGATTCGAGCGCGCCGCGGAGCGACTCGAGCTGCTCGTTGAGCTGCACCGGGAAGCGCAGCGTTCCCTCGGTGCTCTTCACGTCCACCGCCACGAGCCGCCGCTCAATGGCGGTCAGGTCCGACACCGCCTTGCCGGCCCGCGCCGCCACCGGCGCGAAGCGCGGATCGTTCGCCGTGCGCTTCTGCAGCCCGGCGAGCTGGTCGCGCGCGTCGCGGATGGCGAGCACCGCCTCGTGCAGCGCCGACATCCGGTCCCGCACCTCGAGCTGTAGCGCGAGGAGCTCCGCCAACGCCTGCGGACTGGCCTTCACCCGAGGATCCTGCCGGACCTGCAGCGATGCGACGGCCGTCTTGCCGTCGACCTCGAGCTTGAGCGTGTACGAGCCGGGCAGCACCATCGGCCCGCGCGGCGGCAAGCCCGGATAGAACGCGCCCGGCAGCTCCACCGGCGCGTCGTAGCGCAGGTCCCAGGGGAAGCGGCTCATGCCGGCGCCGTCGGGCAGGAGCTCCGCCGGCTTCTTCAGATCGGGCCATTCCTGCGGCTGCTCGCCCGCGGCGTGCCGGGCTTGGGACGACAGCGTGCGCACCACCTTCCCGTCCTGCGAGAGGACTTGGAGTCGCACTTCGCCTTGCGGCTTCCGCTTGAGGAAGTAGTCGATGAGAGCGCCGGGAGGCGGGTTCGCGCCCACCGGCTGCCGGTCGTCGAACGCCTCCGGATAGTGCAGGCGCAGCGCCGGCTGTGGCTGGAAGAGGAAGACGTCCTGCGACGCGACCGCTGCCGACGCCTGCCGGAGCGGCGTCACGTCGTCGAGGATCCAGAACGCCCGGCCGTGGGTCGCGACGAGCAGATCGTCGTCCTTGATCAGCAGATCGTGCACCGGGACGACGGGCAGGTTGAGCTTCAGCGGCTGCCAGTGGGAACCGCCGTCGAACGAGACGAACACCCCCGTCTCCGTCCCGGCGTACAAGAGGCCCTTCTTCTTCGGGTCCTCGCGCACCGCGCGCACGAACGAGCCCTCCGGGATGCCTGCGTCGATGCGCTTCCACGATCCGCCGAAGTCGCTGGTGCGGAAGATGTACGCGTGTAGATCGTCCAGGCGGTGGCGATCCACCGCGACGAACGCCGTCCCCGCCTCGAACGGCGAGGCTTCGATGAGCGAGACGGTCCCCCATTCCGGGAGCGCCTTGGGCGTCACGTTCTGCCACTTGCCGCCGCCGTCGCGCGACACGTGGACGAGGCCGTCGTCCGTGCCCGCCCACAGCACGCCCTTCTGCACCGGCGACTCGGCAAGCGCGAAGACGGTGTCGAAGTACTCGACGCTGGTGATGTCCAGGGTGAGCGGGCCGCCCGACGGCTTCTGCCGCGACCTGTCGTTGCGGGTGAGGTCGCCGCTGATCGCCTTCCAGGTGAGGCCGCCGTCGGCGCTCTTGAAGACGACCTCGCCGCCCGCGTAGAGCACGTTCGGGTCGTGCGGCGACATGGTCAGCGGCGAGAGCCACTGGAAGCGATGCTCGAGCTGGTCGGCGCCCCGCCCCGCTGTTTCCGCCGGCCAGGGCCCGAGCACCTGCGACTGCTCGGTCTTGTGATCGTAACGCACCATCGCGCCGCTGCTGGTGGACCCGAAGGCCACCTCGGGATCGCGCGGGTCGGGCACGATGTAGGCCGCCTCGCCGATGCCGATGGGGTACCACTCTTGATCGCCGATCACGCCGGAGTCGGAGCGGCTCTGCACGGAGACGCTGGAGTTGTCCTGCTGCGCGCCGTAGAGGCGGTAGGGGAACTGGGTGTCGGCCGCCACGTGGTAGAACTGCGCGGTCGGCTGGTTGTTCGGGCGCGACCAGGTGAGGCCTCCGTCGAGCGAAATGGCCGCTCCGCCATCGCTCGACTCGATCATGTGACGTGGGTCTTGCGGATCGATCCACATGCCGTGGTGGTCGCCGTGCCGCGCCGGGAGCAGCGTCAGCGTCTTGCCGCCATCGGTCGAGCGGTAGAGGCCGGTGTTGGCGAGATAGATGGTGTCGCGCGCCTTCGGGTCGGCGAAGACATGGCTGAAGTACCAGGCTCGCTGGCGGATGCGCTCGTCGTCGTTCTGCCGGGTCCACGACTCACCGCCGTCGTCGGAGACGAAGAGGCCGCCCTCCTTCGCCTCGATCACCGCGTAGACGCGGCGTCCGTCGGCCGGCGAGATGGCGATGCCGATGCGGCCAGCGTCTCCGGGCGGCAAGCCGTGCCCTACGAGCCGCGTCCAGGTGCTGCCGCCGTCGCGCGAGCGATACAGGCCGCTACCCGGACCGCCGCTGACCAGGTTCCAGGGCGAGCGGCGGACCTGCCAGAGCGCGGCGAAGACCACCTGCGGATCCTGCGGGTCGATGGCCACGTCGATGGCGCCGGTATCGTTGTCCTTGAACAGCACCCTCTCCCAGCTCCGGCCGCCGTCGCGGGTGCGGAAGACCCCGCGCTCCGGGTTCGGGCCGAAGGCGTGGCCCAGGGCGGCGACGAAGGCGACGTCGGGGTTGCGCGGGTGGACCGCGATGCGGCCGATCTGCCGCGTCTCGGGCAGGCCGAGGAACCGCCAGCTCCTGCCCGCGTCGTCGGAGCGGTAGACGCCCTTTCCGTACGTCACGTTGCCGCGGATGCACGCCTCGCCGGTTCCGACGTAGAGCACGTCGGGATCCGACTCCGCGACGGCGAGGGCGCCGATGGACAGGTTGGCCTGGTCGTCGAAGATGGGCGTCCAGGTACCGCCGCCATCCTCGGTGCGGAAGACGCCGCCCGCCACCGCGCCGAAGTAGAACGTCAACGGTTTGCCAGGGACGCCGCTCACCGCGAGGGCCCGCCCTCCGCGGACGGGTCCGATCGACCGATAGCGCATCGCCCCCAACACCGATTCGGGGACCTGCGCGAGGAGGACGGCGACGAGGGCAAGGATGGGCATGGGCGCGCAGTCTGCCGCAATCCGGAAACCGCGTCACCGATTCGCCGACGCGGTGCGAAGACTGCCACCAGCCGTGAGCAGCGGGTTGCGACTGCTCATCGCGTCTCCTTGCTGCCTGCTTCGGTCGGTCCCGCGTCGCGGCCGGGGCAGGGAATGTGAAAGCGGTCGAGCAGATCGGCCACAGGGATGGCCGCGTCGACGTGCAGCTTGCCACCTTCGGTCGATACTTTGGCGAGGTCTGCGAGCGTCTGCAGCTCGATCTGGTCGTCGTCGAGCTGGGTCTTGGCAAGCTGGACCGCTCCGCGCACCATCTGCGCGAGCTCCGCCGCGTCCTTCCCCGACGCCGGCGCGCCTTCGAGGGACAGCGCCACCGCGTCCCAGACGTTGGCCCGCACCGTCATGCCGGAAAGGCCGTCGACGATGGAGCGCAGCGCCGGGTTCTGTTCGTTGCGGAAGCTGGCGAGATCGCTGCGGACGTAGAGGTCGCCGTAGATCTCGTCCTGCGCCGAGTCGGGCGTCTTTTCCATCGCCGCGTCGAGCGTGGCGCGGCACCCGTCGCCCGTCCCCATCACCAGCAAGTTTCCCAGCTGCGCCACGCAGTCCTGGCCGCGGGTGAAGACCGATGCGCCGCGATAGGTCCCCGCCTCCGCACCCTCGCCGTACAGCTTCTCGGCGAGCGGTTTGCCAGCGAAGAAGCCGCTCACGGCGACGCCGTCCTGGGACACGGCGACGCGGTCGATGTCGCGGGTCGGATCGATGTCGAGCGTGTGGTTGCCGCTAGCGAGGAGGTCGAAGGCCTCCGGCATGCACTCGCGCAGCCGGTCGAAGAGCGGCGTGTTGAAGAGCGCGTTGACGTGGATGAGCGCGACGCTTCCCTTGGCGGCGTGGACGAGCGAGAGCATCCCGTCCTGCCGCGCCGGCGACGGCTGCTGCGGGACTTTTGCGGCAGCGCGCGCGGCAGGCCTCGGTGCACCCGGCGGCCGCGGGTGGACCTCCTGGCGAGGAGTCGGAAAGGGAGGCACCTGCGCCAGCGTCGCATCCCTGCGCTGGCGTGCGGCGCGGCCGTTCCACAGCACCCAGGCCGCCGCGAGCGCGAGCAGCAGCAAGGCTGCGAAGAGGAGGCGCGCGTCCTTGCGCTTCTTCATCGCTCGCTCCTTCGCGCTGCCCAGGCGGTGAGGAGCAGCAGCGCGCCGGCGAAGAGCAGCGTCTCACCGAAGGGCGCCACGAACGGCGCCTCGGCGCCGCCGATGCGCATCGCCTGCTGCGACAGCGGACGAAGGCGCGGAAGCAGGGCGGCGGCCATCGAGACACCGCTGAGCTCCGCGGCCGGACGCGCTCCGTCGGCGAACCCGAGGAGGGCGCTGGTGACGAACAGCGCGACGCCGAGCGCCGCCGCCGCGAGCCCGCTGCGCAGCGCATAGGTCAAGGCGAGTTCAGCGGCGTAGATGGCGGCGAAGGCGACGAGCATCGGCAGCGGCGCGAGCAGAAAGCGCGGGTCGGCGCGGATCTCGAGAAAGCGCAATCCCCCGAAGAAGAGCAGCGCCGCGAACGCGTAGCCGGCGAGGACGAACGCGCACACCGCCGCGTAGATCCCTGCGGCAAAGTCGGTGCGGCTGATGGGCTGGCTGAGGACGAGCACCGCCCTGCGCGGGTCGAGCAGCGGCGGCGCGAAGAGCGCGGCGAGCAACACGCTGCCAGGGACCAGGACCCAGAACGCGACTGCGGCGACATAGCGGCCGGCGATCGTTCCGATTCCGCCCTCGGGCGAGGCGCTCACCTCGCGTGCCCAGCGCCGCGCGGCCGCCGCGGTCCCGGCGACGAGCTCGTGCTGCACTCCCCAGAGGAAGAGACCGGCAAAGAGCAGCGCCGCCGCCAGCGCCACCCAGCCGACCTTGCGCGCGGTGAGGTCGGAGATGATCTCCCGCGTCACCCGCAGGACGGCGCTCGGCGCCCGCCACGGGTCGGCCGCCGGCGCCGGCGCCTCGGGCGGCGGATCGGCGGCGATGGCGGGCGGCTGCGCCTGCGCGGTGACGGCCGCCTCGAAGCTCGCCTCCAAATCCTGACGCACCCGCCGCACCTCCTCGATCAGGCCGCCGGCGGCGCGCAGCCGGTCGAGACAGAGGTTGAGCGCCTCGAGGCTGTGGTGATCGACCAGCACGGTGGCGCCGGCGCTCTCGGTCACCCGGCCCTGCAGCGACGGCGCTGGCCGCGCTCCGGCGGCCTGCAGCGTCTCGGCGGCGAGCGGCGCGGCAAGGACGACCGCGGTCGAGGCGAGGACGTCGCTGCGCGCCGCCTCGCTGATCGCTTCCTCGCGGACGATGCGGCCCTGGTGGAGAATCGCGACCCGCGTGCAGACGCGCTCCGTCTCCGAGAGCAGGTGCGAGTTGAGGAAGACCGTGCCGCCGCGGCGGACCTCCTCGCGGAGGATGCGGCGCACGAGAGCGCGCCCGAGCGGATCGAGCCCGTCGGTCGGCTCGTCAAGGATGAGCAGGTCGGGTTCCGGCATCAGCGCTAGCGCGAGCAGGGTCCGCTGCTTTTCTCCTTTGGAGAGCTTTCCGGCGGCGCGGTCGAGGAGGCTGCCCATCTCCAGCCGCTCGAGCTGCTCGATCCCGCGGGGAACGAAGCGCGCGGTGTCGAGGCCGCGCAGCCGCGCGAAGCGCCGTACCAGCGCGCGGGGCGAGGCCGCCGGGGGAAGCTCCGCAGACTCGGGGACGAAGCCCACGCCGCGCCGCACCTCGGGGTCGTCGGGACGCCGGCCGAAGAGGCGCACTTCGCCCTCGTCGGGTTGCGCGAGCCCGAGCAGCAACTTGATCAGCGTGGTCTTTCCCGCGCCGTTCGGTCCGGCGAGGCCGAAGCATTCGCCGCGGCGGACGGTGAGCGAGACGCCGCGGAGCGCCTCGTTCTTGCGCAGCACACCGTAGCGCTTGACCACGGCCCACATCTGCAGCGCGGGCGAATCCATCGGCGACGGACACATAACATCGGAACCGCCGCTTGCACTTCGTTCGTCCTTGAAACAAAGCTGCGCCGCGCGCGTAGGCCTTGATCGATGTCCGGTCGCCCGCCGACAGCCCGTGCACGCGCCGGAACACGCGCGCGCGCGGAACGGCACGAGAGGCGGACGCGCTCTCAACGCGCGCGACGCGAACCTTCAAGAACGACCTCTTTGCCCCTTTGGAAAGCTCCATGACGACCTCCTTGGTCGCTTCCATGGATGCTCGCGAAAGGCCCTGCGAACCTGTGCGATCGAGCGCGGACTTGGACGATCTCGTCTACAAGCCCCGTGCTAGCGTCGAGGCATGCCGATGGAGGATCGGAGAGAGCAGAAGGGCGTTCCTCCGGGCTCTCCGTCTCCCGCGGCGGGCGAACACGTCCGATCGGAGAGCGCGGCCCTGCGCAAAGAGCTGGGGCTTCGCGATCTGGTGCTGCACCAGATCGTCTACGTGGTGGGCACGGTCTGGGTCGGCACCGCGGCCAAGCTCGGCGAGGCGCAGGTTTCGTTCTGGCTCCTCGCCATTCTCTTCTTCTACCTGCCCCAGGCGGCCGTGGTCATCGACCTGTCCCGCCGCATGCCGCTCGAGGGCGGTCTCTACCAGTGGGCGCGGCTCGGCCTCGGCGAGCTGATGGCTTTTCTCGTCGCCTGGAACCTGTGGATCTACGCGGTGGTCTTCATCGCCACCATCGGCCTCTTGGTCGGCACCAACCTGTCGTACGTCGCCGGCCCCACAGGCGCATGGATGGCGAGCAACAAGGCCTTCATCCTCGTGCTCAACGCGAGCCTCCTCGCCGGCTTGATGGCCCTCGCCACCGCCGGCCTGGGAGTCAGCAAGTGGCTGCACAACGCCGGCAGCATCGCGCTTCTCCTGTCCTTCGCCGCATTGATCGCCCTGCCCTTCATCCACCTCTCGCGCGGGACGCTGACCGGCTACCATCCCTTCGCGCTGGCGGTCCCCACGTTCACGCTCTTCAGCCTCAACGTCTTCGGCAAGATGTCGATGGGCGCGCTGAGCGGCTTCGAATACGTCGCCGTCCTCGCCGGCGAGACCCGAGACGCTGCGCGGTCGGTTGCGCGGGCCACGCTCATCGCGGTCCCGGTCATCGCCGTCATGTTCATCCTCGGTACCAGCGCCGTCCTCGCCTTGGTCCCCAAAGGCCGCATCGACCTGATCGGCCCCATCCCGCAGGCGCTGCGCCTCGGCTTCGGCGCGAGCGGCGCGGGCGGAGTCGCGGCGGCGGTTGCGATCCTTCTCCTGACCGGCCGCGCGGTGGCGAACAGCAGCATCGTCTTCACTGGGACGACCCGCATACCGATGGTGGCAGGCTGGGACGATCTGCTGCCGCGCTGGTTCACCGCGCTGCACCCGCGCTTGCGCACCCCGGTCAATTCCATTCTCTTTGTCGGCACCGTCGCGCTCGCCTTCGGCGCAGCCGGCATCACCGGCGTGGGCGAGCAGGAAGCCTTCCAGCTCCTCGACAATGCGGCCGGCATCTCCTACGGGCTCACCTACCTGGTGATGTTCGCCATCCCGCTCGTCGGCCTGCGCGACTCGTCCGAGCGTCCCCGCCTCTGGCTTCGCCTGGCCGCCGCCGCAGGCTTTGCCGTGACCGCGCTCTACGTCGTGCTCTCGGTCTTTCCCATCATCGAGGTGGCGAGCTGGCAGCTCTTCGCCGCAAAGATCGCCACCGTCGTCGGCGGCCTGAACGCAGCGGGGGTCGGCCTCTATCTCGTCGCTCGCCGCCGCCGATCGCGCCTCGCCGCTTTCGGCCGGCAGGCCTGACCGCGCTGCACGCGCAGAAGCCGCGGATGGGGCTACTCGCCGCGTCGGAAGGCTGCAATTCCGAGGTCGCCGTCGCGACGGCTACCCCACCATCCGCGAGTGGTTGAACATCAGCGGCGCGCGCTAGACTCCGCCGGATGAAACCGCCGGCGTCGGCCCTGTGTGCTGCAATCCTGATCGGCTGCCACTCGTCCGGGACTTCTCCGGACGTTGGGCTTGCCAACGTCAAGCTCGCCTTGCAGCCGTTCGTGACGGCGGGCCTGGACGGTCCGGTGTTCATGACCCAGCCGCTGGATGACGGGCGGATGTTCGTCGTCGAGCAGGCGGGGCGAATCCGGGTAATCCGGGACGGCGCGCTGCAGGCCGCGCCGTTCCTCGACCTGACCGCGCGCGTGCTCTCCGGCGGCGAGCGCGGTCTGCTCAGCGTCGCGTTTCACCCAGCCTACGCAACCAATCATTTGTTCTACGTCTACTTCACGAGCCAGCCGAGCGGAGACATCCGCATCGAGCGCTTCAACGTCACAGCCAATCCAGAGGTCGCCGATCCGGCGAGCTCACAGCTCGTGCTCGCCACGTTGCACTCGGAGTTCTCGAACCACAACGGCGGGCTGCTCAGCTTCGGCCCCGACGGCTTCCTGTACGCCGGCCTCGGGGATGGCGGCAGCGGCGGCGATCCGCACGGCAACGGCCAGAACCCCAACGCGCTCCTCGCCTCGCTCCTGCGTCTCGACGTCGATCACGGGCTGCCCTATGCCATTCCGCCCGGCAACCCATTCGCGAACGGCAATGGCCGGCCGGAGGTGTGGGCGAAGGGGCTGCGCAACCCGTGGCGCTATGCTTTCGACCCGCCGACGGCGACGCTCTACGTCGCCGACGTCGGCCAGGACCTCCACGAGGAGGTCGACGTGGTGGCGGCCGGCAGCGCGGGCGTGAACTACGGTTGGAACCTGACCGAAGGCTTCAGCTGTTACAATGCCTCGACGTGCGATCGGACCGGATTGCAGGCGCCCGTCCTCGACTACCCGCACGATGGCCGCGCCTGCTCCATCACCGGCGGCTATGTCTATCGAGGGGTGCAGATTCCGGCGCTGACCGGCCATTACTTCTACTCAGATTTCTGCGCGGGTTTTGTCCGCAGCTTCCGCTTCGACGGCGCTGCCGCCGCCGAGCAACACGATTGGGGTTTGACCGCCGCGTCCGCGACTTCATTCGCGGTGGACCGCGCAGGCGAGCTCTACCTCATCGCTGGCAACAGCATTCTCAAGCTGGTCGAACAGTGACGAACGACTGCGAGGCCGGCTACCAGAATCGGAACAGCTCCGCCGTCGCGGAGGAGTCGGCTGCCGGCGTGGCATTCGCAGAGAGTCCACCCGAGAGGAGGACCTTTCCGTCGGGCGCGAGCGTCGCTGCATGCTCTGCGCGGGCCTCGGTCAGATCGCCAGCGCGCCGGAACAAGCCGATCGTGCGCTGCTCGCGGAATCAGGCTTCGCGGCCCCTGAACTGTGTCGGTCCCTCTGTGGCGAGCGCGAGAAGTCGAGTACTGCCCGTTTGGTCGCGGCACCGTCGATCACGAGGCCGGCTTGTGGTCGCCGACCAGCCGGCGCACCTTCGTGACGACTTCCTCGGCGAGCTTGCTTTCGGCGTGTTTCAACAGGCGCCCCTTCAACTCGCGCAGCTTGCGATCGTCGTCCCAGGGAGTCTCGTCCGACCGCCCGCGGACGCGCTCGTAGACGGTGAAGATGATGCTGCCCGTGCGGACGTCGAACAACGTCGCCTCGAGGACGCCTTCGGTCTCCAGCGTCCGCGAGGGGGCGAGAATGGCGCCGAGGATCGTGGGATAGAGCCACGCCCAGGCGTTCGCGCGATCGGTGTCGACGAACCGATCGCGGTACAGCAAAAGATAGGCGGAGCGGTAGCGCGCGGCGAGCTCGCGCAGCCCCGAGATGCTTCCGTCCATCGGCCAATCGGTCGTCATCTCGGATGCCGCGGCGAAGACACCCGCCGCTTCGAGCGCCCGCGTCAGCTCCGCCGGAACTTCCGCGACGGGGATCTCGCGGTCCGGAGCGTACGCGTCGGTCACGCAGAGGATGCCGATGCGCTGCGATTCGTCGAGCGCGACCGGCGCCGTCACCAGCGACTGCAGCGCAGCCTCCGGCAGGGCAAAGGCGCGGTCGCGTTTGAAGTCGTCGATGGCAGCCGGTGGGGCAACCGGTGGGGCGAGCGGTGGCGCTTTTCCGGGCAGCGCCAGCGAGGCCTCCGGATGAATGGGGCGCGCGGCGGCGCACGCGACGAGTGCATGGGCGGCGAAAACAAGTCCTGTGAGAAGTTTCATGATCCCTCCGCTTCCATCAACGCGGCGCCCCGGACGTTGCTTACACGTGTAAGGTCCGGCCGTGCTCGCGCGTTGATCGGGGTGCGCTTGGGATCGCGGGAACCGCACGATTCGGAGTGGGAAGCGCGCTGCGTCGAGCGCGTCCGGCGTGGGAGCCGCGACGCGTTCGCCGAGTTGTACGGGACGTACGCCCCGCGCCTGTATGCGCAGATCCTGCTGCCGCGGCTCGGGAACGCGGCGGCAGCGGAGGAAGCCTTGGCGGAGACCTTTCGTGCGGCGCTCGAGAACCTCGATCGCTACCAGCCGCAAGCAGGAGGGTTCGAGCGGTGGCTCACGACGATCGCCGTGCACAAGGCGACCGACGTCCATCGCGAACGGACCCGCTCCGGCAAGGCGATCGCGAGCTTCGAAGCGCTGGTCGGGCCGCTGCGAGACGGCGACGTCGAAGGCCGGCTCGTCGGCCTGCTCGATCAAGGTCGCTTGCAAGCGGCGGTCGCGCGGACGATGGCCGAGATCCTGCCGCGGTACCGGAGGGCCATCGAGCTTCGCGTGCTGGAAGATCTGCCTCGGCCGGACTGCGCGCGGCAGATGGAGATCACGGTGGGGAATTTCGACGTGGTGCTCTTGCGCGCGCTGCGCGCGTTCCGGGCCGCGTGGATTGCGAAACATGGCGAGGAGGGCCGATGAATCCCGAAGACCAGCCGCCGACCGACGAGGAGCGGCGAGAGGCCGAACTGCTGGCGCGCGCCCTCGACGGGAAACCGGCGCGTGCAGTGGACGACGCGCTTGCGGCGGTGTCGCTCTTGAAGGCTTCGAGGCAAGGCGAGCTGTCCGAGTTGCGCGCGCGCGCGGTGCTGTCGCGGGTGTGGCCTGTGCGGCGGTGGCGAGGCGCATGGATCGGCGCGGCGGCTGCTGCCGCGGTGGCGCTGGCGTTCGTGGCCGTTCGCCCGCAGGGGCCCGCGTCGCTTCCGCCGCCCGGCCTTGCGCTCGTTCGCGCGCAGCTTGCAGCGGCTCGTCCGGCATCTGCTGGGGCCCTGGGCGATCTCGAACAGCAGCGGGCCGTCTATCGCCGCGAGCTCTACGGGGCGCTGCGGCGCGCGTACGGGGAGAAGCTTTGATGCGCTGGGTACTCGCGGTCGCGCTCCTGGGTCTGTTCGGCTGCGAGCGCGCGGCATCTCGCTGGGTTGCGGACGCGGCCTCCATCCACGCGCAAGCGGACGCGCTCGTGCGCGCGTCCGATACGGCGCGAGCGCGAGCGTTGCTCGAAGACCTGGTGCATCGGCCGGTGCCGGCCGCGGTCGCAGCGCAAGACCGCCGGGTAGTGTTGCAAGACACCTACGCGCGGCTCGCCTTTCTCGCGCTCGACAGCGGCGACGCTCGGCAAGCCCTGCGCGACGCCGACGCAGGCCTTTCGCTGGGTGAGTCGTCAGACTTGTTCGCAGCGACCCTGCATACCGTGCGGGGCCGGTCGCGCGAGGCGCTCGGTCAGGATGCCGATGCCGCACGCGATTATGAAGCCGCGCAGGTCGTCGCCGAAGCGTTGCTGGAGCAGCTTCTCTCCGACGGAGG
>DASXHM010000384.1:0-2297 GCA_036488495.1 Myxococcales bacterium
GCTTGACGAGTCAGCGGCCACAGTCCAGGTTGACCCGCCCGAACGTGCGGGCACCACGTGTGACGGCTCGACGACCCAATCACGCAGCGACCCCGCAAGCCCGTACCGGCGCCGGCGACGCGCGTTGGTACGAAAAGATCCTCGACGCCATCGGCGCGTCGTCGCCGGACTTCACCTACATCTTCGACCGCGATCAGCGGTTCCTGTACGTCAGCCCGCCGCTGCTTCAGCTCTGGGGGAAGACGCTCGACGAGGCGATTGGGAAGAACTTCGCCGACCTCGGCTATCCGCCGGAGCTCGTGCAATTGCACAAGGAGCAGCTCGACCGCGCGCTGCTCGGGACGAAGATCTCCGGATCGAACACCTTCGTGGACAAGGACGGCCGCGAAGGGTTCTACGAGTACACCTTCGTTCCCGTCTTCGGCGACGACGGCGAGGTGACCAGCATCGTCGGCACCACCCGCGACGTCACCGCCCGCGCGGAGAGCGAGCGCGAACGCGACGAGACCCGCGCGCGGCTGGAAGAGAACGAACGGCAGTTTCGCGATTTCGCCGAAGCGATGCCGCAGCTCGCATTCATGGGGCATGGGGACGGTTCCGTCTTCTGGTACAACCGCCGCTGGTACGACTACACCGGCGCGACGCTGGAGCAGCTCGAAGGCTGGGGCTGGCAGAGCGTGCACCACCCGGTCGAGCTGCCGCGGGTGCTCGAGGCGTGGCGTCATTCGGTCGAGACCGGCGCATCGTTCGAGATGGTCTTTCCGCTGCGCTCGCGAGACGGCCAGTACCGGCGCTTCTTGACCCGGGTCAATCCGGTCCGCGATTCGACGGGCAAGGTGGTGCGCTGGCTCGGCACCTCGACCGACGTCGAGGCGGCCGACGCGGCCCGGGTCGAGGCCGAGAATGCGGAGCGCCGCGCCACCTTCCTCGCCCGCGCCAGCGTCGCCTTGGGCTCCTCGCTCGACTATGAGCAGACGCTGCGCCAGGTCTGCGAGCTGCTGGTGCCGACCGCTGCTGACTGGTGCACCATCAGCGTGCTCGACGAGAGCGGAACCCTGCGCCGCCTCGCGGTGGTGCATCGCGATCCGGCGAAGCGCGAGTTCGTCGAAGAGTACGAGCGCGCCTTTCCCCCGAGCGCGCACCGCGCGGGCGATCTGCTCGGCCCCATCCGCGAAGGGAAGACCGTCCTCCAGCCGGTGGTGACGGATGCGGACCTGTCCAACGCCGCCCAGAGCGAGGAGCACCTGCGGCTCCTGCGCGGCCTGGGCTGCAGCTCGTGCTTGATGGTGCCGCTCATCGTCCGCGGCGAGGCGCTGGGGGTCATCTCGCTGATGCGGGGTCCGGGCGCGACCGCCTTCGCCAAACCCGACGCGCTCTTGGCCGAGGAGCTGGCGCGGCGGGCGGCCCTCGCCATCGACAATGCGCGGCTGTATCGGGCGGCGCAGCGCGAGCAGGACACGATGCGCTTTCTCGCCGAGGCGAGCGCGCTCCTCGCCGGTTCGCTCGATTACGAGACCACGCTCAAGCGGGTTGCGCAGTTGGTGGTGCCGCGCTTCGCGGACTGGTGCGGCGTGGACGTGCTCGAGGACGGCGAGCTCCGCTCGGTGGCGGTGGCGCACTCCGATCCTTCGAAGGTGGAGATGGCGCGTGAATTGCGCCGCAGGTATCCGGTCCGGCTCGACGATGCGACCGGGCTGCCGAACGTGCTGCGAACCGGCCGCGCCGAGCTGTACGAGAACGTGCCCGAAGAGGCGCTCCTGCGTGCGGCGCGCGACGAAGAGCATTTGCGCATCTTGCGCGAGCTCGCGGTGCGCTCGGTGGTGATCGTTCCTTTGACCGGCTTGAACGGCTCGCTCGGCGGCCTCACCGTGGTCTGGGCCGAGTCTGGCCGCAATTACAAGAAAAGCGACGTGGTGGTCCTCGAAGAGCTCGGGCGGCGCGCGGGCATCGCGGTGGAGAACTCGCGCCTCTATGCCGCCGCCCAGAACGCCATCCGCCTGCGCGACGAATTTCTCTCCATCGCTTCGCACGAGCTGAACACTCCGCTCACCAGCCTCCAGCTCCAGGTCGGCACGCTCCTGCGCAACCTGCACGACGGGACGCAGGAGAAAGTGGAAGTGCCGCGCCTCGCGGCGAAGGCGGAGGTGATCGATCGGCAGGTGCGCCGGCTCGGGAAGCTCGTCGAGAGCCTCTTGGACGTGAGCCGGGCGGCGGCCGGGCCGGTGCGGCTGGATCTGAGCGACGTCGATCTCACCCAGGTCATTCGCGAGGTGGCCGCCGACTTCGAAGGAGACCTG
>DASXHM010000009.1:0-6220 GCA_036488495.1 Myxococcales bacterium
GCTCGCGCGCTGCTGGGCCGCGCTGTAGGGGCGGTAGGCGGTGAGCGTGTGGCTCTGGAACTTGGGTGGAAGGCGCAAGCCGGAGAGGAGCGAGAGCTTGCGCGGGTCTGCACCGCAGGAGCAGCCGCGCAAGACTTCGTAGCCCCGCTCGTCGCGCGCATAGAGCCGGCCTTGCCCGGCACAGATGGGACACGCCCTGGTGCACGCGCAGGCTGACGCGAGCGAGCGGCCATTCTGCACCTGGAAGGAAAAGCCCTCGCCGGAGCAGAGCGCGCAGACCGGCTTGGGCAGGGGGACGGGTTCGGCCATGGTGTCTTTCAGAGCAGAAATGCCGGTGGAGGGAGGCCCAGCCGCTCGCTCGAGGCGGAGAGCAGCATGAGCTGCAAGCTTCGCTGGTAGCGGCGGCGAGGCATGCCTTTGGGCCTTGGCGCGATGCGCTCCCGCAGGGCCGCCCCGGCTTTCAGCGCGTGCGATCTGGGCAGCTCGCGCAGTGCCGCCTTGAGCGCCCGGACGAGCGCCGTCCAATAGCCTTCGCCACCGCCTTCCGCGAGGAGGTCTTCCGCGGAGTCGGCCAGCGACTGCCAGGCGGAGCGCCCCGCCAGGTTCGGATCGCGCGCAGCCGTCCTCAGCGCATCGCCGAACGTCTCTGGCTCTTTCGAGGCCGGCTGCAATCGGCGGGTGCGGGATTCGAACCGCGCCGCCAGAAGCTGCAGCGAAACCGGCTGCTGCAAGGAGGAGCGCGACCGGGGACGCTTGCGGGCGAGCGTGCGAACCTGCGCGGAAACCTCGGCGAGCGGCACCCGCGCGGCATGCCACGACAGGGCCAGGGCGGTGTCCGCGGGCGACAACAAGAGGCCGCCTCCGCGCGCCCGCGACAGCTCCATGGCAATCCTTTCCACGTACTCTTTGGCGGTCACGTTTGCCCCGGGAAGGCCGCCAAGAAGCGTACCCGAAGGGTCTGACAACGGCGCCGCGGAGCGCCCCCCCGAATCCGCGAAGAGGGCCAGCTAGCATCGCGACAAACGCGGGTCAACGCTGGGATTTCTTGCCGGGACAGACACAGTTTGCGCACAGCCGGCCGCCGCGATTTTCCGAGCGGCAGCGAGGAACCTGCGCGCGCAGTCCACAGCCTCTGGCAAAGTGCCCGGGCATGGATGTGGACGGATCCGATTCCGGCACGCCGCTCGCAAGCGACCTGGCCAAAAGCGAGCTCGCGCGCCCCGTCTCGGTGGGCGAGACGGAGGTCGCTCGCGCCTTCGCGCTCGTGGACGCCGAGCTTGCCGCGCACGCCCCGGCGGACGAGAAGGAGGCGCGCGACATCGCTTTCATCCGCCGTTTTTTGCGCGAGCATCCGCGCGACGCCCACCTCCGCGCGCAGCCCGAGGGACACCTGACCGGCAGCGGCTTCGTCGTCGACGACAGCCGCACCCGCCTCTTGCTCTTGCACCACAAGAAGCTCGGGCGCTGGTTGCAGCCGGGCGGCCACGGCGAAGGCGAGTTGCACCCGCGCGCCGTCGCGCTGCGCGAAATCGCCGAGGAGACCGGCCTCGCCGCAGATGACCTGCAACCCTTTCCGCACCAGGACCTCCTCGACGTGGACGTGCACTTCATTCCCGCGCGGCCGGGCGAGCCTGCCCATCCGCACCTGGACTTCCGCTACGGGTTCGCCGCCCGCGCTGGAGCGCTCGCCCGGCTTTCGAGCGAGAGCACCGATCTGCGCTGGTTTCCGCTGTCCGGATTGCCCGAAGGCCTCGACGAGGCAGCCAGGCGGGCAATCCGGAAGTTGTCGCTCTCGAAGAGGTAGCCGGACGCCGAAAGGCGCGGCTCGCCAAAAGCGTAACGGCGAACCCGCCCTTCGGGCGGGAGCCGTTAGCTGCAGCCCATCGAGTTGCCGCAGTTGAGGCACTTGTAGCAGGTGCCGTTGCGCACGGTGATGTGGCCGCAGGTGTCGCAGAAGGGCGCATCGCCGGAGAGCTTGCCGAGCATCTCGTCCTGCGCCGAGACCGCCTTGCGCGTCGGGTCGGGGGGGCTCGACTTCTGCGCCGTCTTCGCCTTCGCCGCCGGGCTCACCGGGGCCGTCGCCGCGACCATCACCGGATCGGCGGTCTGCGCGCTCTTCGGCGTTTCGGCCGCCTCTTCCGGCGAGACGTGGGCGAGGTCGTCGCGCTTCAGGTACTCGACGCCGAGCGCGCGGAAGATGTAGTCGACGACGCTGGTCGCGAACTTCACCCGGTCGTGGCCCTGCACGGGCCCCTGCGGCTCGAAGCGGGTGAAGACGAACTGCTCCACCAGCGTCTCGAGCGGCACCCCGTACTGCAGCGCGATCGACACCAGCATCGCGAAGCAGTTCATCACCGAGCGGAGGGCCGCGCCTTCCTTGTGCATGTCGATGAAGATCTCGCCGAGCGTCCCGTCTTCGTATTCGCCGGTGCGAAGGAAGATCTTGTTGCCGCCGACCTTCGCCTCCTGGGTGAGCCCGTGGCGCTTCGAGGGCAGCCGCTTGCGCGCGGTGGTGGGGAGCTGCGGCGCGGGCTGCGCGTTCTTGGCGGTGAAGCACGCGTCCGCCATCCGCTGCGCCTGGTCCGCGGAGAGCTCCGGGATGAGCTTCTTCAAGGTGTCGCTCATCTCCTGCGCGTCCTTGGGGAGTGGCACCGCCTTGGCGTTGTCGCCGGCGCTGAGCGGCTGCGAGAGCTTCGAGCCGTCGCGGTAGAGCGCGATGGCCTTGACCCCGAGCCGCCACGACTCCCAATGGATGCGCTCGACGTCCTTGACCGAGGCGTCCGAGGGCAGGTTGATGGTCTTCGAGATGGCGCCGGAGAGGAACGGCTGGGCAGCCGCCATCATCCGCACGTGGCCCATCGGCTCGATGTAGCGGGTGCCCAAGGGACCGCAGCGATTGGCGCAGTCGAACACCGGGTAGTGCTCGGGCTTCAAGTACGGCGCGCCTTCGACCGTCTGCCGGCCGCAGACGACCAGCGTGGCCGCGTCAATCTGCGCGTCGGCGTAGCCGAGCTTCGCCAAGACGTGCTTGCCCTTCGCGCCCGCAGGCAGGCCGAGCCGGGTGATGCAGGCCGGTCCGAGGACGTGCGCCGCGAAGGCCGCCCGCAGATCGAAGACCGCATCGAGCTGCTTTTCAATCTTGGCGATTTCGGCCGGCAAGAGCCCGCGGGCCTCCAACTCCTTGGGCGAGAACTCGGGAACGCTCTTCAGCGTCGCGGTGCCCCGCACCGAGTCGACGATGGCCTGCACTTCGGCCGGCTTGTAGCCGAGCTTCTTCAGCGCTCGCGGCACCGACTGATTGACGATCTTGAACGAGCCGCCGCCGGCCAGCTTCTTGAACTTGATCAAGGCGAAGTCGGGCTCGACGCCGGTCGTGTCGCAATCCATGAGCAGGCCGATGGTGCCGGTCGGCGCGAGCACGGTGGCCTGGGCGTTGCGGTAGCCGTGCAACTCCCCGAGCTGCACTGCGCGGTCCCACGACTCGTGCGCTGCGCCGATCAACTCCTTGGGGACCAGCGCGTGGTCGATGGAGCTGACGGCGGTGCGGTGCATGCGCATGACTTCCAGCATGCTCTCGCGGTTCAAGGCGTAGCCCTGGAAGGCGCCCTTGCTCGCGGCCATCTCCGCCGAGAGCGCGTACGCCTCGCCAGTCATGACCGCGGTGATGGCGCCTGCGATGGCGCGGCCGGCGTCGGAGTCATAGGGGACGCCTTCGACCATCAACAGCGTTCCCAGGTTGGCGTACCCCAGGCCCAGCGGGCGGAACTGGTGGCTGCGCTCGGCGATGCGCTTCGTCGGGTAGCTGGCGAGGTCGACCGCGATCTCCTGCGCGAGGAAGAAGATGCGGCAGGCGTGCTGGTAACCTTCGACGTCGAATTCGCCAGTCCGCTCGTCGAGAAACTTCAGCAGGTTGAGCGAGGCGAGATTGCACGCGGTGTCGTCGAGGAAGACGAACTCGCTGCACGGGTTCGAGGCGTAGATGCGGTCGGTGTTCTTGCAGGTGTGCCACTTGTTGATGGTGTCGTCGAACTGCAGGCCCGGGTCGGCGCACTTCCAGGCCGCCTCCGCCATCTCGTGCCAGAGCTCCCGAGCCGCGATGTTCTCGACCACTTCGCCGGCGGTGCGGGTGGTCGTCTGCCAGACCGCGTCCTTCTGCACTGCTTCCAGGAACTTGTCGGTCACCCGCACCGAGTTGTTGGCGTTCTGGCCGCTGACCGTCCGGTACGCCTCGCCGTTGAAGTCGGCGGAGTAGCCGGCGGCGATGAGCGCGCCCACCTTCTTCTCCTCGCGCGCCTTCCACTGGATGAAGTCGCGGATCTCCGGATGGTCGATGTCGAGCACGACCATCTTGGCGGCGCGCCGGGTGATGCCGCCCGACTTGGTGGCGCCCGCGGCACGGTCGAGGACTTCCAAGAAGCTCATCAGGCCGCTGGAGGTGCCGCCGCCCGAGAGCCGCTCCATCTTGCCGCGGAGCTTGGAGAAGTTCGTGCCCGAACCGGAGCCGTACTTGAAGACGCGCGCCTCGTCGTGGACCAGGCTGAAGATCGAGTCGAGGTCGTCGCTGCAGCTCTGGATGAAGCAGGCGGAGACCTGCGGCCGCGTGTACGCATCCTGGGTGATGTAGGCGGTGCCGGTGGCGAGGTCGACCGCGTAGTTGCCGCCCGAGCCCTTGATTCCGTAGTCGTGGAAGAGGCCGCAGTTGAACCACACCGGGCTGTTGAAGGCGCCGATCTGGTGGACCAGCATGTGGGTCAATTCCGCCTCGAACGCATCGGCGTCGGCGGTGGTCGCGAAGTAGCCGCCGAAGTCTTCGCCGGCCCTGCGCATGGTGCGGGCGACCCGGGTGACGAGCTGGCGCACCGACCACTCCGCACCCGACGGCGAGTCCGAGACCCCGGCCTTGCGGAAGTACTTCGACACCGCCACGTCGGTCGCGAGTTGCGACCACTCCGCGGGCACTTCCGCATCGTCCATCTTGAAGACCACTTCGCCGTCCGCGCCCGAGATCTTGGCCGGCCGCCGCGTCCATTCCACCGCGTCCAGGACGTCCGCCGCGGTCTGGCCTTCGGCGGTCATCCGCCGGGCCACCGGCAACCCTGCCGGCCGGCGCGGGGCGCGATGCGTCGAAACCGGCGCCTGTTGGGGGGTGTGCGGCGTGGGCGACGGCTGCATGGCGACAACCGTTTCGGGCTTGCCGGGCTTGGGCATTTCGGGGTCCCTCCAGGGGCCTCCGCGGGGGTCGGAGGCGGGGCTTTCCGCGGGTGCGGAGGCGTGATCCACGCTGCGCCAACCGGTCCGCGTTGTCAAACGAAACCCACTAGGGATTGTAGCGTTGCATCCGCCATGCCGCTACTTGCTGTGGGCTGCCCACAGGTTGTGGATCAGTTTTTCACAGGCCCAAGAGGCCGTTCGAAGGGCGGATTCGGGCAGGTGTGGACAAGTCTTCCCTTGTGGCCGGGTTGTTGATAGGAACGGCGCCCCTTTCGCCGCAGGCGGGTGGTGCATGAAGACTTTGACCGAGTTCAGCGGGACGATGATTCGCATGGCGGCGCGGGCCGAAGCAGAGGCCCGCAAAGGCCTTCCTCAGGAAGTGCTCGCGGTCGCCCCAGCGAAGGTGCCCGAAGGTGGCGTCACCGCCAAGCCGGACGAGACCGCTGATGCTCCCGGGCTGGAGGCGGGCGGCGCGGACAGCCCGACCGACGCCGCGGACCAGGCCCTGGCGGCGCAGTCGACGAGCGGCGCTCCGGCGGTCGCGGGCGAAGTCGAGACCCTGGAAGCGAAGCCGGGCGAGGCAGGCACGACCGAGGACGAGATGCAGCCCGGAGCGGCCGAGGAAGAGGCCCGCGAGGAGAGCGTCGAAGGGCAGGATCTGGCTGGCTCCGGCCCGGCGGCGCAGGCCACCCCGGGCGGCGCGACCCAGGCGGAAGTCAACGCGGACGAGCAGGGCGCGCTCAAGACCGAAGCGGAGACGAGCGCAGTGAAGGAAGCGCTCGACAAGGCGGTCTCCGAGGCCACCGGCACCACCGCCGAGCGGCTCGATCGCCTGCGGGAAGCGCTCAAGGCCGTCGGCAAGCAGGCCGATCGGGTGCGGCTCGTGCGGGTGTTCGGCGGCGAGGAAGTCGTAGCCGGCGCGAAGAAGATCGGCGAGCACCAGTACATCGTCGACCTGATGCCGCACTCGATGAAGCAGGTCTTCGAGCGCGACGACAAGGACAAGCGC
>DASXHM010000038.1:0-13376 GCA_036488495.1 Myxococcales bacterium
GAGCGGCGCGAACGCCACCGACAGATCGATCGCGCGCGCGAGCAGGCGGCGGCGCGCGTCCGCGGGCGGGTATCGACTTGGAGGCTCAGCCTTATCCGTCATCGCGAGTCGGCTCCTGCACGCCCTTCGTGAACAGCACGAACGCCATCGCTGGCCGCTTCGACGACTCCCGCATCGCGAACTGCATCCCTTCGAAGACCCAGCCCTGCGCCGTCCACTCGTTGAGGATGCCTTCCAGGCTTTCGTCCGTCACCGAGCTGGTCTCGATGACCTTGTAGCGGGTCTGGCCATCGCTCATTCCTCTAGCCAGCGGGCCGCGTCCATGGCGCTGTAGGTGAGGATGACGTCGGCGCCCGCGCGCTTCAAGCCCGTCAGGATTTCCAGGCACACCCGCTTCTCCTCGATCCAGCCGTTTTGCGCGGCGGCCTTGAGCATGGCGTATTCGCCGGAGACGTTGTAGGCGGCGATGGGCAGGTTCACGAGCCGCTTCACCTCGGCGATCACGTCCATGTACGCGAGCGCGGGCTTGACCATCAGCATGTCGGCGCCTTCCGCCGCGTCGAGCAGCGCCTCGCGGCGAGCCTCGCGAATGTTGGCCGGGTCCATCTGGTAGCCGCGGCGGTCGCCGCTCTTGGGCGCGCTCTGGGCGGCCTCGCGGAAGGGGCCGTAGAAGCCGCTCGCGTACTTCACCGCGTAAGAGAGGATCGGCGTGTCGGAAAATCCGGCTTCGTCGAGGCCTGCGCGCAAAGCAGCCACCCGGCCGTCCATCATGTCGCTCGGAGCGATCAAATCGGCGCCCGCCTTGGCGTACGCGACGGCGGCGCGGGCGAGGAGAGGCAGGGTGCGATCGTTGGCGACCGCCACGTGCCCGCGCGCGTCCCGCTCGAGCGGCCCGCAGTGCCCGTGGTCGGTGTATTCGCAGAGGCAGACGTCGGCGACCAGGAGCATGTCCGGGAGCGCGTCCTTCATCGCCTTGAAGGCGGTGCAGACCGGGCCGTTCTCGTCCCAGGCGCCGGTCCCTTCCGCGTCCTTCGCGGTGGGGATGCCGAAGAGGATGACGCTGCGCACTCCGAGCTTGAACGCCGCGCGCGCTTCTTCGACCAAGTGATCCACCGAGAGCTGCGAGACGCCGGGCATCGAGGAGATGGGCTTCTTCACCCCGCGTCCGGGGACCGCGAAGAGCGGAAGCATGAAGTCGCCCGGTTCGAGCCGCGTCTCGCGAACCAGCGCGCGCAGCGTCTCGGTCTTGCGCAACCGCCTCGGCCTGTCGATGGGGTACGCCATATCCGCGCGCGCCACCGTAGCGGCGCTGCCGGTTCGTTTCAAGGCTTCCAGCGAATGCCGAGCGTCAGCGCGTGCTCCCGGTCTTCGAGCAAGAGCGCCTGGGTGGCCGGCCCGGTCGGATCGAGCGCATTCGACTGCGAGAAGGCCGCGTGCCAGCGGGTGAAGTCGTAGCCCAGATCGATGGCCGTGTTGGTCCCCACGTCCATGGAGATCTGCGCGCGCAGCCGGATTTCACTCGCGTCGGAGAGGACCCCCAGGTTTTTCTGCGCGCCGTAGGGCAAGGGCGCGAGGCCTCCTTCGATGTAGCCGGAGACCGAGAAGAGCGGCGCAACCCTGTATTGCAATTCCACGTTCGAGGTGGCGCCGAAGACGCCGATGCTGGGCGCCCCACCGACCGCGCGGCCGCGCTGGTAGCGGGTGATGAGGCCGGCGCTGGCGGTGACGATGAAGCCGGGCGTGATGCGGGTGGCGGCGCCGCCCAAGAGCCGCGCCGTCACGTCGTAGCCGTCGGTCCCGAGGCTCGGGCCGCGGCTGTTGCTCTGGAATTCGCCGCCCTCGATCTCGGCGCGCATCAAGAGGCTGTCGTGGAAGAGGTGGGTCGTGTAGCGGCCGAGGCCGCGCAACGCGAGGAACTTGTCCGAGCCGAAAGTGGTGCCGGCGCCGTTGTCGACCCGCACCGAGAAGATGGTGGGCTTCCAGGCGAGCAAGAACCCCGAAGCGATGGGCGACGGCACCGTGATGGGCGTCTCCGGCGCATCGGACGGCATGTCGACGGTGCGCGCGGTCAGGTCGGTCGGATGGTTGGGAATGTCGGCTGCCGCGGCAGAGGCCGCGAGGCAAAACGCAGCGGCGAAGGCGGTGCGGCGCACGGAAAAGACAGTATCAGCGATACGTGCCCGCTGCGCGAATCCGTTCCAGGACCGCGCGCGGGATCAGGCGCGAGGCGTCGGCGCCGCTGCGCAAGAGCTCGCGGACTTCCGTCGACGACACCTTGGGGATGGCGTCGCTCCCGGTGCCGCCGCGGGTGACCCGGATGATGCGCGCAAGCTCGGCGATGCGGTCCCAGCGCTTCCAGGTCAGCCGCTCCTTGTCGAGATCGCTCCCGAGCACGAGGGCGAATTTCCAAGCGGGATGCTTTTCGCGCAGGTGCTCGAGCAGATCGACGGTTCGCCCTTCCCCGCCCAACTCTTCTTCGATGCGGGAGACGCGCGCGGAGCGAAGCTGCGCCGCCATCGCTTCGCAGAGCTCGACCCGGTGGTCGAACGATGCGCGGAGCGGCTTTTGAAAAGGGTGCGAATGAACGGGGACGAACCACAGCTCGTCGACCGGTTCGACCGAGAGGACGTACGCTGCGGCGAGCAGGTGGCCGACGTGCGGCGGGTCGAAGCTGCCCCCGAAGAGCGCGACCTCACGCGGCCTGCCCCCATCAGCCATAGAGCAGCGCACCCTGGCGGCGCTGTTGGAACTCCGCGCGCTCCGCATCCCAGGCCGCGCACAACGCAGCCGTCCCGGCGCCCTTCTCCACCTCGGCGCGGAAGTGCGCGCTCCCCGTCAACAGATCGATGGCCGGCTTGTCCTCGACGAATTCGTATCTCTCGGTGCGCCAGCGGAACTTCGCGAAATCCTGCGCTCGCGCGTGCACGATGCAGGCGACACCCAGCCGGACCGGCTGCAGCGAGCGCGCGTCGGTGATGTGGATCTGCACCCCGTGGCAGCGCGCACCCTTGTGCTTGTCCCAGGTGGGCGTGAACGAGCAGGGACGGAACTTCACGCCGCGCAGTCCTTCGCGGCCGAGATCGTCGGCGAGCCGCTGGCCGTCGAGCCAGGGCGCTCCGAACAGCTCGAACGGCTTGGTGGTGCCGCGGCCTTCGCTCAGGTTCGTGCCTTCGAGAAGGCACATGCCGGGATAGACGAGCGCGGTCTCGACGGTGGGCATGTTCGGCGACGGGATCACCCAAGGCAGGCCGGTCTCGCCGTAGAGCATCGAGCGCTTCCAACCTTGCAGCTTGATGACGTGGAGATCGCAGCGCAGATCGCGATTCAAGAGCTGCGCCATTTCGCCGGCCGTCAGCCCGTGCCGCGCGCAGACCGGCCAGAGCCCGACGAACGATTCGAAGCCGGGATGGACGACGCCGCCTTCCACCTCGACTCCGCCGATGGGATTGGGGCGATCGAGGACGAAGAAGCGCAAACCCTTCTTCGCCGCCGCCTGCATCGCAAGGCCCATGGTGGCGAGGTACGTGTAGTAGCGCGAGCCGACGTCCTGGACGTCGAAGAGCAACGCGTCGAGGCCGCGCAGGTGCTCGTCGCGGGGGGTCAGCGACGCGAAGTCCTTGCCGTAGAGCGAATGCTCGACGACGCCGGTCCGCGGATCCCTGGCCTCCTCGATGTCCACGAGATACTGAATGTCTCCCCGCACGCCGTGCTCGGGCCCGAACAGCGCAGCGAGCGATCCGGCCTCGTGCAGCACGTCCGCGAGGTGGCGCAGCTCGGGGGTGACGCTGGTCGGATTGAGGATGGCGCCGAGGCGGAGCCTCTTGGTTGCTTCGAGCAGTTTGTCGACGGCGAGCATCAGTAGGCGTTCCGGGAAAGAAAGCCGAAGGCGACGGTGCGGGCGAGGATGCGCAGGTCGAGCAGCAAGGACCAGTGCTGGATGTAATAGAGATCGTATTCGACGCGCTTTTGAATGCTGGTGTCGCCGCGCAGGCCGTGGATCTGCGCCCACCCGGTCATGCCGCTCTTCACCATGTGCCGCAATTGATAGCGCGGAATGTGCCGGCGGAATTGATCGATGAACACCGGCCGCTCCGGCCGCGGGCCGACCAGGCTCATGTCTCCCACCAGCACGTTCCAGAGCTGGGGCAGCTCGTCGAGCGACATCGTCCGCAAGAACGATCCCACCGGCGTGGTGCGCGGATCCGCCGGTTGCGCGAAACGCGGCCCTTCGTCCTCGGCGCCCTGGCGCATGGTGCGGAACTTCAGCATCTGGAAGGCGCGCCCATCGAGGCCGACCCGCTCCTGCCGGAACAGCACCGGGCCGCGGCTGGTCAGCTTCACGAGGAGCGCGACCAGCAGCATCAAGGGCGAGAGCACGGCGAGAAAGAGCACCGACAGGACCAGGTCGAAGGTGCGCTTGGCGATGGCATTGATGCCGAGCACGCCCGTCGACTGAAGATTGACGATGGGCAAGCCGCCGAACTCCTCCAGGCCGCCGAAGAGCGTCGCGTATTGATAGACGTCCGGCACCACTTTTACGTCCACGGTCGTGTCCGCGCAGATCTCCATGATGCGCGGCAGATGGTGCGCCGAGCGGGACGGCAACGCGACGATGACCTGGTCCACTCCGCGCTGGCGGATGATCCGGCGCAAGGACCGCAGCGTGCCGATGACTTCCACGCCACCGACGCTGACGCCGAGCCGCTTCTTGGAGAGGCTCAGTGCGCCGACCGCGCGAAACCCGAGCTCGCGGTGCAGATCCACCTGCTCCAGCACCTGCCGCGCCAGCCTGCCGGTGCCGATGACGAGGATGTAGCGCAGGTTGTAGCCGCGCCGCCGCGCCGCCTGGAGCAGCTCCTTGAAGAAGACGCGCTCGACCGAGACGCCCAAGAACGACAGCGCGGTGAAGACGCCGAGCATGCCGCGGGAGAAGCGGGCCTCGCGCAGAAAATACGCGAGCGAGATGACGAGCAGGCCGGCGAGGACGGTCGCCTTGAAGACGCCGAACATCTCGTCGAAGGGCGACTTCTGCCGCTGCGGCCGGTACAGCGACATCGCGTGCAAGGAGCAGGGCCAGACCAGCATCGCGAGGACGAAGACGACCACCAGGTCGGGGCGCTCGGGCAATTCGGGATAAGGCCAGGTCTTGGGCGAACCGAAGCGGAGCGCATACGCGCCCCAGAACGCGAACGCGACCACGAAGGCGTCGAGCAGCACCCGCAGGGCGGTGAAGAGCTGGTTGTGTCTCTTGAACATCAACGTTTCGTCAGCGGTCGCGTCATGTCGCCGCTCAGCGACGCGTCATATCAAAGAGCTGCCGCGCCTGGTGGGGGATGAACCCGTCAAACCCTTCCGCGCGCTGCGCGATCTCGAGATACGCATACGGCCACTCGCGCTCCTTGTCGGCCAGCTTCACCTTCCGTGGCGCGGCCTTGGTGGCGGTCTGGCGGAACTTCGCTCCCGGCGCTCCTTCGATCTCGCTCTTCATCGGAATGCCCGCCTCGCTCATCCGCTTCTGCCACAGCTCGACGTCGGGGACGCTGGCGGTGAAGTGGTTCACCTCGCGTCCGAAGAGCGCGATCCATGCCGCGTACTGCGACTCCTGTTCGAGCTCGAGAAGCTCACTCTCGGTGAAGAGCACGTCCGGCTTCTTGAACCACGCAGCGCTGCCGTCGAAGGGTGGATCCTCCGGCAGCCGCGCGAGCAGCTCGCGCAGACGAGGGGAAAACGCCTCCTCCCGCAGCTCGCTGACGAAGATGCGCGGCGAGCCGGGCTTGGTCAGATGGATGGCGTTCAGGTGGGTATCGGGAAAATCGTACGTTCCCGCGCGGCGCCAACCGAGGCCCTCGAAGGCCCGGGCGATGGGTTCGAGCTTGCGCGAGCGGAAAGCGACATGGTCGTTCTGCAGCGAGGCAGAAGCGAGCTTCTCGAAGGTGCGCGCATAGGGAACGTGCGCCGCGTACGCGGCCCACAGGTCGTCGAGGATCATCGCGATCTCCTGATCGAGTCGATGGCTGATTCTAGCTCCGGACGGAAGCGCGCGACATCGAAGCGCAGCGCATGTGCGCGGATGCGCTGCGGGTCCCAGCGGGCGCGGTACATCTCGGCGACGGCGTCGCGGACGGCTTCCACGTTCGGCTCGGAAAAGAAGAGGCCGGTCTCTCCGCCCACGACGGTTTCCACCGCGCCGCCGCGGCCCAGCGCCAGCACCGGCCGGCCGGCGGCCTGCGCTTCGACGGCGGCGATGCCGAAATCCTCCTCGCCGGGAAGGACGAAGAAGCGCGCCCGCGCATAGAGCCGCGGCAGCTCGTCGCCTGCGACGCTGCCGAGAAAGCGCACCGTCGGCCCCGCCCGCGCTTGCAGATCGGCCCGCGAGGGACCGTCGCCCGCGATCAGGAGTGGCCGGCCCTCGCGGGTGAACGCCTCCACCGCAAGCTCGATGCGCTTGTACGGCACCAGCGCGGAGACGACCAACGCGTAGTCTTCCGGCCCTTCGGACGCGGGAAGAAAGCGGCCGGTGTCGACCGGCGGATAGACGACTGCGTCCGGCTCGCGGCCCCAGTATCTGCGGATGCGTTCGGCGACGAACTGGCTGTTGGCGATGATGCCGCCGACGCTTTTCGTCGAGCGGACGTCCCAGGCCCGCAGGTACGGCGCGCACAGGTGGGCCGCAAGCCGTGTCGGCAGGTCGGCGCGGCCGGGGCCGAAGTACGCATCGAACTGGTCCCAGACGTACCGCATCGGCGTGTGCACATACGAGACGTGCAGCGCGTCCCGCGGCGGCCTGCAGCCCTTCGCCACCGCGTGGCTGGTCGAGACGACGAAGTCGTAGCCGCGCAGATCCAGGCTTCGAATGGCCAAGGGAAAGAGCGGCAGGTAGCGGCGGTAATGTTCGCGCGGCAGTCGATTCAAGAAGCTGGACGTGATGCGCCGCGACTCGATGATGTCGCCGCAGGCGCCCTTCTCGTGGACGAGCGTGAAGATGTCCGCCTCGGGGTACAAGAGGCAGAGCTGCTCGAGAACGCGCTCGCCTCCGCGCAGGCCGGTGAGCCAGTCGTGGACGAGCGCAACCCGCATCAGCCGATGGCCTCGCGATAGACCTGCGCATGCCGGACGGCTGACTGCGCCCACGAGAAGGACTGCGCCCGGGCAATCGATTTGATGCTCAGGTCGATGCGCAAAGAGCCGTCGCCCAGGACGCGCTTCAAGAGCGCGCGAAGGGCGGTCGTATCCCCGCGAGGAAAATGCAGCGCGGCTCCGCCGGACACTTCCACGAGCGCCGGATCGTCGCTTGCGATGCACGGCGCGCCGCAGGCCATCGCCTCCAAGAGCGGCAGGCCGAAGCCCTCGTACAGCGACGGCAAGACGAACACCGCGCAGGTCCGGTAGAGCTGCACAAGCTCGTCGTCCGGGACGAAGGCGTGGCCCGGTCCCACGCAGCGGAGCGCGAAGTCTTCCGGCATTGCCGCACGCAGCGTAGCGAGGCCTTTGCGCGGTCCGTCGTCGCCCGTGTAGAGCACGAAGTGCCCGCGCGGCTGCGGTTCACCCGGCGTGAAATTTGCCCCGACGCCGTGATGGATGGCGCGGACTTTTTCGCCTGGAACGCCAAGCACGCGGATGACCTCGGCCGCGATGGCCTGGGTGGGCACGATCACCCGTTGCGCCTGTTTGGCGCGGTGCAAGAGCGCACTCGCAAAATGGCGGGCCCGCGCCCGCTCCTGCGTCCGTGGATGGAGCACGGTCGAGAGATCGTGCACGGTCAGGACCAGCGGTCCGCGAAAGGGCGGCGCCGCGTGGTTCGTCTCGTGGTAGAGCGAAAGCCCTGGCTCGCGCAAGAGGAGCTGGCCGCGGCGGCGTTCCGCCAAGGCATAGGCGAACGGCAGCCGTTTCACGATGGAGCGCACGCCCTTCGCGGCGGGTCCCGGGGCGAAGAGCGGGCGGGCGCGAATGCCGGGAACGTCCCGCAGCGCTTCGAGCAGGCTCTCGATGTACCTGCCGACGCCGGTGCGCACGGCCGCAAGAGGAGCTGCGTTGATTCCGACGTCGATCAAAGGACCCGACGAGATAGCACACGCCCATGCGGTGGTCCCAAGCTGGAACGGCGCGCACCTTCTCCCCGAGTGCCTGCGGGCGCTGGCGGCACAAACCGCACCTTTGTGGGTAACGGTGGTCGACAACGGCTCGACCGACGGAACGGCCGATCTGGTCGCGCGCGAGTTCCCTTCCGTCCAACTGCTGCGGCTGCCACGGAACGCAGGGTACGGGCGCGCGAACAACGAGGCCATGCGCTCGGTGGCGGCGGAGTTCGTGGTGCTGGTGAACAACGACGTCGAGCTTTCGCCGGACTGGCTGTCGCGGATGCTCGCTGCGGCAACGGCGCAGCCGTCGTGCGGACTCTTCTGCGGGACGCTCGTGTTCCGGGACGATCCGTCGGTCGTCAATTCCACCGGCATCGAGATCGATTTCTTCGGCCGCGCGCGCGACCGCGATTTCGGGCTGCCCTTGCGAGATTTACAGCGCCAGGACGGCCCGGTGCTGGCGGTGACCGGCGGCGCCGCGCTGCTTCGGACTTCGATGCTTCGCACGGTCGGGCTCTTCGACCCGGCGTACTTCGCCTACTACGAGGACGTCGACCTCTCGCTGCGGGCGAAGGCTTCCGGGTTCGGCAGCTATTACGTCCGCGACGCCGTCGCGCGGCACCGCTTCGGCGCGAGCTTCGGGCCCGGCTCCGCGCGGCAGCGGTTCCTTCTCGGGCGCGGACATCTGCGGACGGTCGGGCTGCACGAGCCGATCGCAAAAGCGGCCTGGCTGATTCCGCTGACGATGGCGTTCCGGATCGCGGTCAAGGCGCCCTCGGAGCTGCTGCGCCGGCGGCCGATGCACGCCGTCGCGGAGGTGCGCGCGGCGTTGTCGGGCGGGTGGTCTGCTGCGACCGCGCTGGCGGAACGAATTGGCCGCCGCTGAAGAACGCGCTCGCGGCCATCGGCGGTAGCTGCCCGCTCGTCGCCCCGGACGTGCTTGGCTGCAATCGTCGGATGTCAATCCGCCGGCCCGGCCTCGCGGTCACTTTCGCGATCTTGCGCCGCGCATCCGTCTGCCGCGGGCCGCTGAGGCGGACGTTGCAGCCGCACGGTCGAATGCCCACTTTTCGACGGCAACGGGCGGAGGGGTGCGCATGCGCGTTTGGCTGGCTTTGGTGGCGATCGTGGCGGTGGCTGCTTGCTCTGGAGGCGGCCAAGGTTCGGGCAACACCGCGGCTCCCAATCCCATCACCCCCGCTCCAATCGCTTCCCCTGACGGCGGTGCGCCTGCCGATGCCGGCGCGCCCGCCGACGCCGGGAACCCGATCTTCGTCCCGCCCGCGCCGGATGCAGGAACGCCGGACGCCGGCCCGACCGGTGGTGGCGCTCCGCCGGACGCCGGTACGGGTTTCGCCATCGCGGAGATCCCGCAGGTCGTCGGCGCCTCCGGAGGCACCTTCGTCCCCTTGCCCGCCGGCATCAACAACTTGGGCCAGGTGGTGGGCGGCTTCAACGACTGCGTCTCCGTCGGCATGTCTGAATGCAACGGCGGCCCGCTTTCGGGCTTCATCTTCGATCCGGTGAAGGGAACGACGGCGCGCATCTCGGCGTCCGGCACCGAGAACCACACCGCGCAGGCCATCAACGACAAGGGCGACATCATCTTGAACGGCAATCCGCGCGGCTCGTTCGACGGCCTCGTGCTTCAGAACGGCACAGTCATCCATCTCGGCGACGAGGCCATCGTCGGTGGCATCAATGCGGAAGGGCACGTTTCGGGCACGACGCAGACGGCGAGCGGCGCGCAGATCGCTTTCTTGTGGGATGGCAAGACGGTGAACACGATCGGCCCGACCGGTAGCCTCGGCGGCGGGTTGAACAACGCCGGCGTGGTGGTCGGCTCGCTCCACGTCGACGCCACTTTCCGCGCGGCGGCATTCACCGCCGCCGGAGCCCAGGATCTCGGCGGGCTGCCTGGCGCACAGGACACGTTCGCCCTCGCCGTCAATCAAGCCGGGAGGGTCGTCGGCCGTTCCTTCGTCGGCACCAGCTCCGTCGAGCACGGCTTCGTCTTCGACCTGCCCAATGGGCCGATGGTCGACGTAACGCCGGACGGATCCTCGGAGCTGATCAGCGTCAATGCCGCGGGCGATGCCGTCGGCTCGCGGCTCGACCGCACGAGCTCCGCTGGCAGCGCCATTCTCTGGCACAACGGCGCCGTCGTCGATCTGACGACTGCTCTCGGCGATCCGGCCTGGCAGCTCCTCTCGGCAGCCGCCATCAACGACCGGGGACAAATCACCGGCTTCGGCATGCACAACGGCAAGCAGGCCGCCTATGTGCTGACGCCGAAGTGATCTACCGCGCGTAGATGACGAACGCAGCGGTGGCTGCCCAGCCGATCAAGGCCAGCCACAGCGCGCGATCGGAGACGAGCAGCGAGCCGGGATCGCCGCCCGCGTCCAGCCGAACCACGTGGTGCTGGTAGCGGAAGAGCGCGTAGACGACGAACGGGATGGTGTAGAGCAAGTTGCTGGTCCCGAAGTGGGCCACCGTGCGCTCCGACTGCGTGTAGATGGCGTAGCTGACGATGGCCGCCGCGGACAGCGCGGTGAGCCAGCTATCGACCAGCGGCAACGAATAGTGGCCGAGCGCGACCCGGTGGGAGGTGGCTTCCTTGCCGAGCAGCACCAACTCCGCGCGCCGCTTCCCGAGCGCGAGATAGAGCGCGAGCAAGAAGCTGCAGACGAGCAGCCAGGGCGAGATCTCCGCGTCGATGACGGCCGCACCTGCCGCGGCGCGCAGGACGAAGCCCAAGGCGACGATCATCGTGTCGAGCAGGAAGACGTGCTTGAGGCCAAAGCTGTAGGCGAAGGTCGAGAGCAGGTACGCGAGGACGATGGCAAAGGTCGCCTGGTTCAAGAGGACCGCGCATCCGGCCGCGAGCGCAGCCAGCACGACCGCGGTCACCCGCGCCCGACCCACCGGCAACCGGCCGGAAGCGATCGGCCGCAAACGCTTGCGCGGATGGTGGACGTCGGTTTCGCGGTCGGCGAGGTCGTTCGCGAGATACACCGAGCTCGCGGCGGCACAGAACACCGCGAAGCAGGCGAGGACGCGCAGCACGGCGTGCACGTCGAACAATCGCCCGGCGAAGACGATGCCGGCCAGGACGAAGACGTTCTTCGCCCACTGCCTCGGCCGCATCGCCTCGAACAGCGGCGGCAACCGCGGTCGCCCATCCGAGATGCTGGTCGCGAGTCGCTCGGCAGCGGTGCGCGTCTCCATCGAGCGGGAGCCTATCAGAGCCGCAGGCGCAGCCAGAGGGCGCCCATCGGAGCGTCGGTGAATCCGGCGCTGGCGCTCGCGCCGGTCTGCGCGATCTGCCCTGCCAGGGAAAGGCTCGCGCCCACGTCGAGTGTCGGAACAGGCGTGACCACCACGTCGACGCCGACAGGGATGAAGTGCTGCGTTCCGTTGCGGTCGCCGTCGGTGGACACCACCAGCTCGTAGCCGAAGCGGAACGTCGCGGCGAGGCCGTGATCGATCTGCCAGAGAAGTCCGAAGGGGGCGCTGCCGGAGATCTGCGTCGGACCATCCTCCTCTTTGGAGTAGACGACGAGGTCAGCCGAATCGAAGCCTGCGGTGGCGCCGGTGTAGAAGCCGGTTCCGCCCAGGCTGACGTTGACGAAGCGGCTGAAGTTGATCGCCCGCGTCTGGCCGAGGGTCAGCGCCCACTCGCGAGCGAGCCGCCAGGAAACGATCAGGCCCGCGCCGGCGGTGTAGAAGTTCTCGTTCGGCCGGCCGACGTCGCCCTGCGAATGGTCGAGGCCGAGGTCGATGCGGAACGCGGAATCCTTGCGAATGCTCCAGGCGGCGCTGCCGTAGACGGAGCCGAAGCCAAGACCGGGCACGGCCGGCAACGCGACAACCAGGCCCGCTTCACCATCACCCAGCCCAAGCTCGATGCCGACAGCAGCCGCAGCGCCGGCGGACGCACCGCTGGTGCTGGAGAGATTGCCGAGCACGTCGAGCTCCACCACGTTCGACGGCAACAGCAGCGGCCGATCGATGATCTCGCGCGGCAGGTAATGCGACTCGGCCCGGGCTGCCAGCGGCAAGAAGACGAGAGCGGCGAGGACTACGCGCACGGGCACTCCTAGATGGACAGCTTCTTGAAGACGCGCTCGGGGATGGCGCGGATGACGGCCAGGATGGGTCTCCAGAACCACGGCAGATAGACCACGTCCGCCCCGCGGTCCACCGCTTTGACGATGCCGCGGCCAATCACCTCGGGCTTCACGAAGAGCGCGTTCTTGGGCAGGTGGTTCGCGGTCATCGGCGTGTCCACGTAGCCGGGCTTTACCGTCAGGACGCGCACCCCGCTCTGCGCCAACCGCTGCCGCAAGCCGGAGAGGTACGCGTCGAGACCGGCCTTCGAAGACGAATACACGGCGCCGGGTTTGGCGCGGCCGCGATCGCCCGCGACGGAGGTGATGACCGCGATGGTCGTCCCCGGCCGCATCGCCGGCGCGAGCAAGGTGAGGATCTGCACGGGCGCCACATAGTTCGTCCGCAGCACCAGCTCCGCCCGGGCAGGATCGCTGTCCACCGCGATGGCGTCGCCTTGGATGCCCTGCGCGACAAGGACGATGTCGGGATCGATCAAGAGCGCCGCGTGCCGCTGTGCATCGTTCAGATCCTGCGCGGAGACGGTGACGGTTGCGCCGCGCGCCCGCAGATCGTCTGCCACGGCGGTGAGCCGCGCCTGGTTGCGGGCGACGAGGTGCAAGGTCGCGCCGCGAGCAGCCCACTCGCGCGCCGCAGCCTGGGCGATGGCGGAGGTCGCGCCGAGGACGAGCACCTTCACGGCGCCGAAACCCTGCGCCAGAAGGAAGACGAAAACGCGGGATCGACGTGCTTCTCGAACTGCGCTTTTCGCGGATACGACTGCGCGAATGCCCGCGCAGTCATGCGCGCATCTTTCGCCGGATAGAGCGCCCCGCCCGCTTCCATGGTCAACGCCTCGAGCCGCGCGAACTGCGCGAAGGTCGCCTCGCCGCGGTTCGGCAGATCGATGGTCAAGGTGAACCCGGGGCGCGGAAACGAGAGCATTCCCGGCGAGGGCACGTCGCCGAACTTCTTCAGCACCGTCAATGGCGACCCTGCCCCGCTCTGCGTCGCCTCCTCGATGATGGCGCAAATGGCCTCGCGGCCCGGCACGACGCATTGAAACTGGAGAAACCCGCGCTTGCCATACAGCCGGTTCCAGCGCGCGACGCCGTCCAGCGGAAAGAAGAACGGATCGTAGTGCGACAGCTTCTCGCCGGAGGCGAGCTTCTGCGCGTTGTAATA
>DASXHM010000144.1:0-4876 GCA_036488495.1 Myxococcales bacterium
GGCAGCACCTGGCAGTTCAAGGCCGACGGGCAGGCGGCGGAGAACCTGGAAGAGCGCATCGGTCCGCGGATCTACTCGCGGGTGCACGAGATGGCGGACGTCATCGAGGTCATCGGCGCCGACAAGCGCCTCCAGGAGCACGAAAAGCGTTTCGTCACCGAGCCGCCCGCCGAAGTCCCACGGGCGGCGCGGCCTTTGCGGGGGTAATCGAAGATGCGGAAAGCTTCTCTGTCCCGGCGGCTGTTGATCTCGCGACGGCTCTTGCGCATTCGCAGGCTCTCGCTGTTGAGGCGGCGCACTTGAGGAAGAGCGCGGCAGCATCTGAGCTCGTCCGCGGCATCCTCTCGCGCGAGCTGCGGGCGAGCGGCCTTGCGGCGCGGCTGCCCCGGCGGATTCCGGCCAGCGTCTGGGAGGCCGCGGTGGGAAAGCAGATCGCGGCCCGGGCGCAGCCCACGGTGCTCTCCGCCGGAACGCTGCACATCCTCGTGCAGGACCACCGCTGGCGCGATCAATTGGACGCGGCGCGTACCTTCCTGATCGAGCGGCTCAACCGCGCGCTCGGTGGCCAGCCGGTGCGCGCGCTGCAGTTCGGCCTCGCCCACGATGGAGCGCTGCTGGACGCGCGCAAGCGGGCCGGCATCGGGGTGGTGGAAAGCCACGCAGCGCCTTCGCCGACGAAGGAGATGACGGAGGTGGCCAAAGCCTCGCTGCATCCGGAATTGCGCGAGGCGCTTCTGCGAGCGGCGGAGGCGCAGGCGCGGCGGCGCTCGGGGTGAAGGGCGAGCTGCCTGCGCCGAGTGTGGCTGCGCGCAAGGCGCTTGGACCTTACGCGCGCGGCCGGCTGGTCGTGCGCGCGCTCGGGCAGACGCTCGCCTTGGACGTGCCGCACGACGTCTTCTCTTCGCAGCGCATCGATGACGGCACGCTTCTCCTCCTCGACCATCTTCCGGCCGGTGAGCCGCGGAGCGTGCTCGATCTCGGATGCGGCTACGGGGCCCTCGGCCTGCCGGTTGCGGCTCGCTTTCCGGCCGCTCGCTGCGTCCTTCTCGACCGGGATCTATTGGCGGTGGCCGCGAGCGCGCACAACGCTCGCGTCCTCGGGCTGACGAACGCCACCGTCCAGCCCGGGCTTGGCTACCGCGGACTTCAAGCGGAGCGCTTCGATTGGGTGCTCTGCAACGTGCCCGCGCGCATCGGAGCCCGCGCCATCCGCTACCTGCTCGAAGGTGGCCGCGCGCTCGGCGCCGAAGTGCGCGCGGTCGTCATCCGCGACCTGGCGCAGGTCGTCGAAGGCCTGGGCCTTCCGGGCCTCACCCACGTCGCCCGCGGACCACGGCACGACGTGTTCTCGCTCGCCCGAAGCCCCGCGGCGGACACCGGAACCGCCCGCGCTGGAACCGCTGTCGAGACAAACGCCGCCGCCGGAGTCGCCGTAGACGCGCCTTCCGCCCTCGACCTCGACGACGACGCCGTGTACGCGCGCGACCAGACCAACTTCGACGGGCTCTCGCTCTTCCGCCCGCACGACGCGTCCGAAGACCCGGCGCACCTCGCGGCGCTGGCGCTGCTCGCGGAACCGCTGCCCCGCAAGCAGCCGAAAAACGCCTTCGTCTTCCGCGCCAATTACGGTGCGCTGCCGCTCGCCATCAAGGCGCGCCACCCGGGCTGCGAGGTCGTCGCGCAGGACCGCGACCTCCTCGACACGGCCTTTCTCCGCCGCAACGCAGCCGCACTGCGCCTTCCCGTCGAGGTGCTTGAAGACCTCTTTTGGGGTGAGACAATGAACGGCCGTGTCTTCTCCCTCGTCTGCGGCGAGCTCGCTGCGCCGCCGGGGGCAGCGGTCGCGAAAAGCGAGCTCAACCAGGCAGCGCAGCTTCTCGCGCCGGGAGGCGAAGCGCTCATTCTCGCGAGTGAAAAGCAGGAGCGCGAGTGGCTGCGCGGACAGGCCGCGACGGTGCTGCTCAGGCGCGGTCCTTGGTGCGTTCTGCGCATTTCCCGGCCGCGCGGCTGAGCGTTCCCTCGAAATGTCGCGTTCCGTCAGAGGGAAAAAAAGCGATCGTCAGAGGGGAAAGCCCTTTACGAGCACGATCCGCTTCTGTCAGAGTGCGCCAGATTTCGAGGGGACGACCCGCCCCTGAGGGAGGAACACAAGAGATGGCCGCCAAGAAAGCCGCCGCCAAGAAGCCCGCTGCCAAGAAGACTGCCCGCAAGCCGAACGCTGCATTCATGAAGGCCATGCAGCCCAGCGCCGCCCTCGCCAAAATCGTCGGTGAGAAGCCGCTGCCTCGCACGGAAGTGGTGAAGAAGCTCTGGGCGTACGTGAAGAAGAACAACCTGCAGGACAAGAAGGAGAAGCGAAACATCAACGCGGATGAGACGCTCCGCGAGGTGTTCGGCGGCAAGAAGCAGGTTTCGATGTTCGAGATGACGAAGCTCGTGAACGACAACCTGTCGTAAGCTCGATTTCACGTTTTCCCGCTGTCCGCGAGGGCGCTTCGATCCGAAAGGATCGCAGGCGCCCTTCGCGATTCGGAGGTGCTGCGATGCAGCTCGTCCACCTGCCGCTCTTGCACGTCCAGCGCGAGATCTATGCGCTGCCCCGCGGCCGGGCGCGGTTTCAGGCGTACATCGCGCGGATGACCGGTCCGGACGGCGACTTGCGGTTGCCGCTCACCGCGATGAATCCGATGGCCCACGACCACGTTGCGCATTCCGTCGATGGTTGGCTCGCCATCGGCGCGGAAGACGCCGCGGCGCGAGCACTCGAAGAAGCAGCCTCGGACGCAGCCGCAACGGGCGGGGAGGCCAGGCTGCAGGTGGGCCTGGTCGTCGCGGACGATGTGCGCGGCGGCTGGACCAATCGCTACACCACCGACTTCGGAAGCCGTTTCGAATCGCAGCCGTTCCTGCGCCGCGGATTCGCCGTCGCGCTCCTCTGGGCGAGCGAATTGCCCGACCTGCAGGTGGCGCGGCGGGAAGCGTTGCGCGCCTGCGGCCGGGCGATCTGGCAGACCACGCGCGGCTTCGGCCGGAGCGTGCGCGAGCTTCTCGCCCAGGAGCAGTTCGCGCTGCGGCTTGCCGGCGAGACTCCGAAGCCGCTTCCGGACGCGCGCTTTCTCGAGGCCACCGACCCGGCCACGGTGTTCGCGGTCCTCTACGGCGACGACGGCGCGACCGCGCTCGGGCATCCTCCGCTCGGGCTCGCGCCCGCCCTGGAGTGAGACCGGCTCCGCCCTGCGGTGAGACCGGCTTCGCCCTGCAGTGAGCGGCGAGCGGATCCGTCGGAGATCCACGGCCGGACGCGCTCGTCAAAATCCGATCTGCACCGACGTCCATTCGCCGTGCGTCTGGAGCAGCGCGCCCAGCTCCGGAACCGCCGCCATGAAGGCCGGTAACGCGGCGCGGGCGGCGCCGGCGAAGATCATCCCCGCACCGTTGAGGCGCTCGCGCTTGAGCCGCAGCGGCGTCCAATGCAGCTCCACCGCCACTCCGCGCATCCCGAGCTTTCCCAGCTCGGCGAGGAGCGCGCGCGGCCGCGTCAGCGCCTTGATCGGATACCAGAACAGCACCGCCGCGCTCTCGGAAAGCCGCGCCGCGGTGCGCGCCGCATCGGTCCATTCCTGCTTCTGGGTGAACGGCGGATCGATCAAGACCAGCGTCCGCGCCGCGGCGTCGGCCTCCGCCCCGAGCCCGTCCGCCTCGCGCACCTCCGCGGAGGGCACCGTCTTGCGCAAGAGCGCCGCCGCCCGCGCGTCGATCTCGTACAGCGTCGAAGCGTCCCCGGGCCGCAGGAGGCGTGCCGCAATCGAAGGAGATCCCGGATAGGCCGCCGGCCTGGAGGCCGCAGGCGCAGAGAACGCCCGCACCAGGTCCGCATAGCGGCCGACGAGCCCGTCGCGGACGCCGAACACGCGCTGAATTCCATCACCCCACTCGCCCGACGACCCGAGCGGGTAGAGCCCGTCGCCTGCGTGCGTCTCCAGGTAGCTGAGCGGCTCTTCGGCCCTGGTCAGCTCGGAGAGCGCGGCGACGAGCGCTGCGTGTTTCCACACGTCGCCAGCGTTCCCCGCGTGCCGCGCATGCGCATAGTCCATTCCGTCTCCTTAAGCTTCGGGCTCTTCCGTACGACAGAGACGGCGGGTCGTCCTGCACTTCTTCGTTGACGGACGCGAATCGTTTTTCGAGAATCATTCTCCAAAACGCACCACCCGCAGTACTCCGGACGCATCACTCCCAAGGAGAGACCAAGCATGGCACCCCTCAAGAACAGCAAGACGCACGAGAACCTGAAAGCCGCTTTCGCCGGCGAGAGCCAGGCCAATCGCCGCTATCTCTATTTCGCCAAGCAGGCCGACGTCGAAGGCCGCCCGGACATCGCCGGCCTCTTCCGCGACACCGCCGAGGGCGAGACGGGCCACGCCCACGGCCACCTCGAATACCTGCAGGAAGTGGGCGATCCCGCGACCGGCGAGCCGATCGGCGACACCGAGAAGAACCTGAAGGCGGCCGTCGCCGGCGAGACGTACGAGTACACGCAGATGTACCCGGGCTTCGCCAAGACCGCCCGCGAGGAAGGCCACGCCGAAATCGCCGAGTGGTTCGAGACCCTCGCCAAGGCCGAGAAATCCCACGCCGGCCGCTTCGCCAAGGGCCTGCAGCAGGTCGCGGCCGAAGGCTGAAGAAAGCCCGTCGCGCACCAAAGTGCGCGCGGTCTTTTGGCGTCCGGTGTCCCTCTGGGCGCTCGGACACCGGACACCAGGAGGCAACGACACGTGAAGCTGCCCATCGCCGAGCAGGACTTTTCCCACGACGTCCATGGGATGGCGTACGACAATCCCAAGTTCTGGGACGAGCCGCACCTGGAGACGGAGCTCCA
>DASXHM010000187.1:0-7356 GCA_036488495.1 Myxococcales bacterium
GACGGTCATCCGGACGCGTGGTTCACACCCGGCCAGGCGCAGACCGGCCGCGGCTTCGTCTCCAGCACCTACAACTACGGCAACACCCAGGAGGCGACGACGCTCTGGTACCACGACCACGCGCTCGGCGTGGTTCGCGAGAACGTCTACGCAGGCCTGGCCGGCTTCTACTTCATCCGCGACAGCCGCGACACGGGCCTCGCCTCGAACCCGATCACGCTTCCGTCGGGGCCGCAGGAAGTCGAGCTCCTCCTCCAGGACCGCCAGTTCGACACCAACGGGCAGCTCTGGTTCCCCGACTCGGACAACGCCGCCAACCTGAACGGCCCGCCTTCGAACCCGGACAAGCACCCGTACTGGATCCCGGAGTTCTTCGGCGACGTCATCACCGTCAACGGCAAGAGCTGGCCGAGCATGACCGTGCAGCCGCGCCGCTACCGCTTCCGGTTCGTCAACGGCTCCAACGCGCGCTTCTTCATCATGCAGATGTTCGACCAGACCGGCGTCGACATGCACGTGAACGGCAAGCCGGGCCCGGCCATCTGGCAGATCGGCTCCGACGGCGGCCTCTTCAACGCCCCGGTCAAGCTCGACGATCCGGCCAACGGCGCCAGCGCCTGCGCGGGCTCGCCCATCGGCAGCAACTCCGACATCCGGGCGGGCGCGAAGTGCCTGTTCCTCGCACCGGCTGAGCGCGCGGACGTGATCGTCGACTTCGCCGGCATGGCCGGGAAGACCTTCACCATGAAGAACTTCGCGGTCATCCCGTTCCCGAGCGGCGGCCCGGTCGGCTTCGGCGCACCCGATGCCACTTCCGACGGCCTCGTGATGCAGTTCAAGGTCAACCAGGCCTTCACCGGCACCGACACGACCTTCAACCCGGCGGCGAGCAGCCACCCGGCGCTGCGTCCGTCAGCGATGGTGAACCTCAAGTCGATCACGCCGGACCTGAAGCGGCAACTCATCCTGGTCGAAGAAGAGAACAACACCGCCAACCCGGACGGCCCCGGCGCACCCGACGCGGACGGCGATCCGGTCGAGAGCCTGATCAACAACACCAAGTGGAACGGCAACATCGAGGGCACCACCAAGATGATCCCCGGCTCCACCGCCAACGGCCGTGGCCTCTCCGCGACGGAGACGCCGCGCGAAGGCTCGACCGAGCTCTGGGAGGTGGCGAACCTGACCGGCGATGCGCACCCGCTGCACATCCACCTGATCCAGTTCCAGGTCATCTCGCGGCAGCCGTTCGACCTGGATACGTACCTCGCCGACTGGATCGGGGCGTTCCCCGGCGGCACCTACAACGGCTTCAACTTCGCTCCGGGCGTCTACATCCCGGGGTTCGGCCCGCCGATGCCGTACAACGTGCCGAACTCGGCCGGGGCCGTCGGCGGCAACCCGAACTTCGACGCCGCGAAGTACCTCTCCAAGGGTGCCTGCGCTGGCGGCGCATGCCCGTCGCGCGCTCCTGACGCGCTCGACTCGGGATGGAAAGATACAGTAAAGATGTTCCCTGGAGAGATCACCCGGCTGGCCGTCCGTTGGGCCCCGCAGCACATCGCGGCCAACGGCGTTTCCGCGGGCCAGGACGCCTTCCCGTTCGATCCGACGGTGGGGCCCGGGTACGTCGAGCACTGCCACATCCTCGATCACGAGGACAACGAGTTCATGCGTCCTTTGCTGGTCCAGAAGTAGCGCGCACGTAGACCGCCGCCCCCGGTGCTCTTCCCGCCGGGGGCGGCACTTTCATCGAGACGAATCAGTGATGGATAGCGCAACCAAAAGCTCGGTCGTCGCAGCGAGGGTCGTCCTCCTGCTCATCGGCGTGGGCGCCGCAGTCGGCGGCGCGTCCATCGCCCTCCACGACCGGGGCCAGGTCCAGGCGCCCTTGCGCTATCTGTGCCCGATGCACCCCGACGTGCGCAGCGCCGCGCGCGGCCAGTGCCCGATCTGCCACATGGCGCTCGAGCCGATGAATCGCGACGCCGCGCTCCGGCCCGGGACCGCCGCCGTGCCCGACACCACCGCGGTCGACAACGTCCGCAAGCACCGCATCATGGATTTCGTCAAGAAGCGCGCCTTGCTTCCGCCGGTGCAGGAATTGCGCGGGGCGGCGTGGGTCGAGAAGGACGGCGCCGTCAGCGCCCTCTTCTACGACGACCAGATCGCCGCCATGGAGCAAGGCGACGCGGCAACCCTCACTTTGACTCAAGCGACCGAACGGCCGTTGGCGTTGCGCCGCACCGACGACGCGCCGGTTCGCTGGGACGATTCCACCTCCCGCATCCGCTTCCGGCTCACGGCTTCGGCTGCCCGCACCGCGACCATGCGCGAGGGCGATGCCGGCTGGGTCGAGCTTGCCCGCAAGCCGCGCGAAGTCCTCACCGTCCCTGCCTCGGCTGTGCTGAACAGCCCCGAGGGTCCGTACGTCCTCGCCGCTACCGCGACAGGATTCGAGAAAAAGCCGGTGCAACTGGGCGAGACCTTCGTGAAGCAGGGTTTCGCGGTGGTGACCGCCGGGCTCTCGCTGCACGACCGCGTCGTCGCGCGCGCCGCCTTCTTCCTCGACGCCGATCGACGTCTCGGGCTCGAAGGTGAAGAGGAAGGCCTGGTGGAAGAATGATCGCCCGCATCGTCTCCTTCTGCGCCCGGCGCCACTGGCTCGTGATCGGCATCGCCTTCGCGGTTGCTTTCTGCGGTGAGCTGGCGCGCAGGAGCCTCGCCGGCGACGTCATTCCCGATCTCGCCGATCCCCAGATCGGCATCGTCGCCGACTGGATGGGTCATTCGGCGCCGGAAGTGGCGCAGTCGGTCACCTCGGTCCTCACCACCGCGCTCCATGACGTTCCCGGCGCGAAGGCCGTCCGCGGCTCGAGCATGAGCGGCATGGCTTACGTGGACGTGGTCTTCGACTCCGCCAAAGGGCTGGATGCGGCGCGCGAGTCGATCGCGCGCGAGATCGCGCATGCGCGGGCGAAGCTGCCTCCGACCGTGCGCCTGCAGATCGGTCCGGCAGCGTCCAGCACCGGTTGGGTCTTTGAGTACGCGCTCACCGATCCGCAGCTCGTCTCCTCGCTTCTCGACCTGCGCAATTTCCAGGACGAGGTGCTCAAGCCCGCCATCTCTGCCGTCCCGGGCGTCGCGGAAGTGGCCTCGGTCGGTGGGGACGTCCGCCAGGTGCGCATCGACTTGAAGCCGCGCGAGATGCGCGACCGCGGGCTTGCCTTCACCGACGTGACCCGGGCGCTGCGGACGGTGTTTCCCAACGGCACCGCCAAGGTGTCCATCGCCGATCTGGAAGGCTTGAACGTCGCCGGCGGCCCCTGGGCGGCGAAGCTTTCCGACGTGGCCAACGTCCGGCTCACCGAGGACATGCCGTACGGCATGGCGGACGTCTCGGGGGTCAAGGCAGTGGGCGGCATCGTCATCGCGAAGCGCGACGCGAACCTCGGCAAGGTGGTCGAGGAAGTGAAGAAGGTGATTGCCCGCGAGACGCAGAAGCTGCCGCACCGGGCTGCCGACAAGGAGCGGATGGATTCCGGCGCCGCCGCCGACGTGCACGTCCACACCACCTACGACCGCACCGCGCTCGCTGCCCGGGTCCGTCACACTCTCTTGGGAGCGCTGGGCGAAGAAGTGGGCGTGGTGATGCTGGTCCTGCTCGCGTTTCTGCTCCACTTCCGCAGCGCGCTCGTGCCGCTCCTCACCTTGCCGGTCGTGCTCCTGCTGACGTTCGGCGGCATGTGGATCCTCGGCGTCCCGGCCACCATCATGAGCCTCGGCGGCATCGGCATCGCGCTGGGAATGGCGGTGGATGCGGACATCGTCGCGCTCGAAGCTTCGCACCGGCGCCTCGAGACGGTGAAGTCGTCGATGGAGCGGCGGAGCGCCATCATCAACGCGGCGCACTCGTTCGCGCCGGCCATTCTCACTTCGCTGCTCATCACCGCCATCTCCTTCTTGCCTGTCTTCGCCTTCACCGGCGAGACCGGCAGGCTGCTCCGGCCGCTGGCGCTGACGAAGACGCTGGTGGTCATCTCCGCGGCCATCGTCACCCTGACGGTCGCTCCGGCCATCCGCGACCGGCTCCTGCGCGGCAAGGTGATTCCGGAGTTCGAAAATCCGCTCACCCGCATGCTGGTGCGGATGTACCGGCCGTTCGTGCATTTCGCCTTGAGCCGGCCGGCCATCACGCTCGCCACCGCCGTGCTCGCGCTCGTGTCCTGCCTTCCCATCCTGGGGCGGCTCGGCGGCGAATTCTTGCCCCGGGTGGAGGAGGGCGACCTTCTCTACATGCCCACCACCTTGCCCGGCGTCGCGCCCGATCAGGCCGCGACGCAGCTCTTCTGGCAGGACCACGCGCTCTCGAGGTTTGGCGAGGTCGCGAGCGTGTTCGGGAAGGTCGGCCGCGCCGACACCGGCACCGACCCGGCCCCGTACTCGATGGCGGAGACGACCATCCGCCTTCGCCCGAAATCGGAGTGGCCGGAGGTCCAGCACGACCGCTGGTATTCGAAGTGGGCGCCGACGCCCGTCCGGCGGGTGCTCTCAGTGGTGTGGCCGGAGATGCAGCCGCGCACCACGCAGGAATTGGTGGACGAGCTCGACAAGGCGGTGCGGCTGCCGGGCTGGGTCGGCTCCTGGACCGCGCCGGCGCGCGCCCGCATGGACATGATGGCGACGCAGGTGCGCACGCCGGTCGGCATCCGCATCGTCTCGCCGGATCCGCGCCGGCTCGACCAGCTTGGGACGACCCTGCGCGGAGCCGTCTCGCACGTCGAAGGCACGCGCAGCGCGGTGTTCGAGTCGCTGGGCGGCGAGACCAGGATTGGATTCGAGCCGGACCCTTCGGCGATGGAGCGGTTCGGCGTCGATCCTGCGCTCGTCCGCGAGACGGTCTCGCTGTTTGCCGACGGCGGCCAGGTGGGCGAGACGGAGATCGACGGGCGGCGCTTGCGGGTGCGCATCGCTCCCGAGGCCCCGGACGTGCAGCCGCGCGGAAGCCGGGACGAGCTGCGCGACATCACCGTGCGCGCCGCCCAGCCGGTGCCGCTGGCGCTGCTCGGCAAGCCCGTCTACACCCGCGAGCCTTCGCAGCTTCGCACCGAGGGCGGCGAGCTCGTCGCCTACGTCTACGTCGACCTCGCGCCCGGCGTGGACGTCGAGCACTACGTGGAGCGTGCGCAGAAGGAGCTCGCCAACGTCGCCCAGCTCAAGCTCGGCGAGCGCATCGAATGGACCGGCCAATACCCGCTGCTCGTCGCCGGCCAGAAGCGGCTGCAGTGGATCGTTCCCATCGTGCTGCTCTCGATGCTGGCGCTGCTCTGGCTGCAGTTCCGCAGCTTCGTCGAGGCGCTTTTGGTGCTGGCGTCGGTGCCGTTCGCTCTCGTGGGCAGCTTCTGGACCCTGTACCTCCTGCACATGCCGCTCTCGGCCCCGGTGTGGGTCGGGCTCTTGTCGGTGGTCGGGCTCGCCATGCAGACGGGGGTGGTGATGGTGGTCTACATCGACGAGGCCTATCACCGGCGCGTCCGCGAAGGCCGTCTCAATACCCGCGAGGACATCGTCGCCGCGCACGCGGAAGGCACCGTCCAGCGCCTGCGGCCGAAGATCATGACCATCTCCACCATGGCGGCGAGCCTGCTGCCGCTTTTGTGGACCGAGGGCCCCGGCGCCGAGATCATGCGACGGGTGGCAGCGCCGATGCTGGGCGGGCTCATCACCAGCGCCTTCCTGACGCTGGAAGTGATCCCGGTCCTGTACACCCTGTGGCGAACCTTCCAACTCGGTCGGGCACAGCGCGCTCTCGTGCCCAAGGGCGCCGTTGCCGGCATGCCTGGGGGTATTGTCGGTGGCGCAGGCGCGGGGGCCCCCTCGCCCTCGCGCGGGGCCGGCGTGGAGACGAGCCTGCGCTTGATCTCCACGCCGGCTGCGACTCCGCCTCGCGGGTCGCGGCGGCTCTGATGCGCGGGGTCGCGGCGGCTCTGATGCGCGGGTCGCGGCGCCTCTGATGCGCGGGTCGTGCACGTAGCGGCCGGCGGCTATTCGGCGGCGGTGTTGAGCTGGGTTTCCGAGTCTTCGCAGACGAACCTGACCGCCGCCGCCGCGCGCTCGGCTGAGTCGTACTTGCCTTCGTAGGTCCGCACCAGCACGGTGCCGGCCCACTCCTCGATCTTCTCGCTCTTTTTCGAGAGGCCGAGCGCGGAGAGCCGCGACGCCGAACGCGAGTCGAGCAGCTTGCGCGCTTCGTCCGCGGCTGTTTCCGGCGCACCCGCCGAGCGCACCTCGTAGTCGCAGGAGACGGTGCGCCCGCGGATCCACACCGGCATCGGGTTGAAGCGCGCGCGGCCGGTGCGGCGCAGGACCCGCTCACCGTCTTCGGCCAATTGATAGCGGTCGCCCAGGCGCGCGTAGACCTCCGCGAGCCACGGGTCGGCGTCGAGCCGCGGATCGGCCACCGGCTTGGGCGGGGGCTTCGGCTTCGGTTGGAACAGCCCGCGCAGGAGCTTCCTGAAGTTCATCCCCGCACCAAGGTTTCGAGGGCGCACCGCGCCGCCTCTTTGCCGAAAAAGGGCGCGACGTCGCAGCTCATCCCGGCACCGGCTTCGCCCGCCAGATCTCCTGCGCGTACTCGCGGATGGTGCGGTCCGAGGAGAACTTGCCCATCTTGGCGATGTTGAGGATGGCCATCTTCGTCCACGCCGCCTGATCGACAAACGCCTTCCCCACCCGCTCCTGGCAATCCGCATAGGATTGAAAGTCGGCCAAGAGCATGTAGGCGTCCACCTCGAGCAGCGACTGCACCAGCGGCCGGAAGACCTCCGGATGGCCGGGCTCGAAGAAGCCGGATTGAATCAGGTCGATGACCGCTTTCAATTCCGGGTTGCGCTCGTAGTACTCGCGCGGGCGATATCCCTTGCGCTGCAGCTCCTGCACTTCGTGCGCCTCGAGGCCGAAGAGGAAGAAGTTCTCTTCCCCGACCTCCTCGCGGATTTCGATGTTCGCGCCGTCCAAGGTGCCGATGGTGAGCGCGCCGTTCAAGGCGAACTTCATGTTGCCGGTGCCGCTCGCTTCCTTTCCGGCGGTCGAGATCTGCTCGGAGAGATCGGAAGCCGGAAAGATGCGCTCGGCGAGCGAGACCCGGTAGTTCTGCAGGAAGACGACCCGCAGCTTGTGGCTCACGTCCGGGTCGGCGTTGATCACCTCCGCCACCGAATTGATCAGCTTGATGACGAGCTTCGCCGTCACGTACGCCGGCGCCGCCTTGCCGCCGAAGATGAACGTGCGCGCGACCATGGGCGTGTTCGGGTCCTTCTTCAGCCGCAGGTACAGCGCGATCACGTGCAGCACGTT
>DASXHM010000213.1:0-3322 GCA_036488495.1 Myxococcales bacterium
CGCGAGACCGGCATCGAATCGTTCGACCAGTTCACTGAGCCACGCGTCGTCACCGTCAACACCAGCGGCGAGAACGCGGACTGGTACGATGAATCGGACAAGCCCAAGCGGCTGAACTAGGGGACTTCATGAACGCGCCCGCATCGACGAGAACGCTGCAGCATTTCATCGGCGGAAAACAGGTGGCAGGAACCTCCGGCCGCACCGCCGCCGTCTATCACCCGGCCTCGGGCGCCATCGACATGAACGTCCCGCTCGCCACCGCGGGCGAGGTGGACGCAGCGGTGGCCGCCGCCAAGGCTGCCTTCCCCGCTTGGGCGGAGACGTCCGCGCTCCGCCGGTCGCGGGTGATGTTCAAGTTCAAAGAGCTGCTCGACAACCACAAGGACGAGCTGGCGGCGCTGATCACTCGCCAGCACGGCAAGGTCTTCGCCGACGCGCAGGGCGAAGTCACCCGCGGCATCGAGGTGGTGGAGTTTGCCTGCGGCATCACCAGCGCGCTCAAGGGCGAGCATTCGGATTCGGTGGGCGGCGGCATCGACAACTGGAACCTGCGCCAGCCGCTCGGAGTGGTGGCGGGCATCACGCCGTTCAACTTCCCGGTGATGGTGCCGATGTGGATGTTTCCCATCGCCATCGCCTGCGGAAACACGTTCGTGCTCAAGCCGTCCGAGCGCGATCCGGCCGCGTCGAACCGCGTCGCGGAATTGCTCGCCGAAGCCGGATTGCCCGCGGGCGTCTTCAACGTCGTGCACGGCGACAAGGTCGCCGTCGACGCGCTCTTGCAGCATCCCGACATCGTCGCCATCTCGTTCGTCGGCTCGACGCCCATCGCCGAGTACATCCACAGCGAGGCGGCCCGCCGCGGAAAGCGCGTGCAGGCCTTGGGCGGCGCGAAGAACCACCTGGTGGTGATGCCGGACGCGGACGTCGAGCAGGCGGCCGATGCGCTTTCGGGCGCGGCGTATGGCTCCGCCGGCGAGCGCTGCATGGCGATCTCGGTCGCCGTCGCGGTCGGCGAGATTGCCGATCCGCTGGTGGCTGCCTTGAAGACGCGCGCCGAGAAGCTGGTCATCGGCGACGGAATGAACGGCAAAGTCGAGATGGGCCCGCTCGTCACCTCTGCTCACCGCGAGCGCGTCACGGGGTACATCGCCGACGGCGAAAAGGCCGGCGCGAAGCTGGTGGTGGACGGCCGCAAGCATCCCATCGCCAAGGAGAACGGCTTCTTCGTCGGCGGCACGCTCTTCGATCACGTCACGCCGGAGATGCGCATCTACAAAGAAGAGATCTTCGGGCCGGTGCTGGCGGTCGTGCGCGTTCCCGACTTGAAGTCCGCCGTCGAGCTCGTCAACAGCCACGAGTTCGGCAACGGCGCCTCGGTCTTCACCCGGGACGGCTCCACCGCCCGCGCCTTCAGCCGCAGCGTCCAGGCGGGGATGATCGGCGTCAACGTCCCCATCCCGGTGCCGATGGCGTGGCATTCGTTCGGCGGCTGGAAGCGCTCGCTCTTCGGCGATCACCACGCCTACGGCGAAGAAGGGGTGCGCTTCTACACCCGCTACAAGAGCATCATGCAGCGCTGGCCGGACGCCAGCGACAAGGGCGCGGCCTTCACCATGCCGGTGATGAAGTAGTCATGCGCGGGCGGTTGCTCGCGCTCGGCTCGGCGGGCTCGCGCGCGGTCATGGCGCTCTGCTCGCTGTCGCTCGCGGCGGTGTGCTCGCTCGCGCTCGTGTTCGCCTGCTCGAACGCGCCGCAGGCCAATCGCGCGATTCAGGACGCGGCGAAGGCGCAGGCGGAGCTGAAGCGGCAGCTCGGCGTCAATTCGACCCTCATGTACGGCTACATGCAGGGCGCCGATGGCGGCACCCATTTCGACGTGCAGGTGCGGTACTCGCAGAAGCCAGAAGGCGACCCGGCGCAGGTGCAGGAAAAGACGGAAGCCATCGTCAAGCAGAGCTTCCGCGACCCGGTCAGCTCCGTCATTGTCCGGTACTGACGGCGACGATCGCGTTCGCTTCAGACAGCGACGATGGCGTCACCGACCAGGCCTCGCCAGCACCAGCACCGGGGCGCTGCCGGCGACGACGCCGGCGATCATCCCCAGGATGCCGAACGTCCCGCCAATGCTGCAGCCCATCGCGCCGGTCAAGCCGGCGAGGACTCCCGCGCCAATCCAGGATGCGGCGCCCCCGCCGCGGAGAAGCACAACCCTGCCGATCAGGATGCCGCTGAGCGCGCCAGCGGCGGCGCAAACGGGCAGCCCCAAAGCCATGCAGGAATCGCCGAAACAGGCGTGACCGGCGGTACGCAAGAGCAGCGGCGGCAGCAGCGCAGCCCAACCCGCCGCGAGGCCGGGCCCGACCGATCGCCCGGCCATTCCGCCGCGGATGAGTAGCGCCATGGAAACCGCCAGCGCCGCAGTGCAGAGCGCGAAGACGAGTCCCGCCGGCCTGCCGCAGAGGAGCGCCACCGCAGCCGGCAGCAGCACCCAAGGGACGACGCGCAGGGCCTGCGAGAGCCTGCCCAGCTCGTACGCGCGGCGCGCACGCCGCTCGAGATCAGTCGTTTCCATGCCGGGCCCTCCAGGCCATGCGAAAGCGCGCAACAGCGCGCGAGAAACGCTTTCGATAGGTTGCGCCGCTCTTGGTGCCGAAGGCGAGCAGCGTCTCGACGTCGAGCGGCCGAAGCTCGCCGAGCACTTGCTGCACGCATCGGCGGAGCTCACGGGACAAAGCGGTGTCCTCGGGTGAATCCGACCAGGAAGCGCGCTCCGGCGCGCCCTGCATTTCGTCTGATGCTGCGCACTTTCGCGCTCCGCTCGTCGCCGGCTCCTCCCGTCTTCGCTGGCGGCGCCGGCGCAGGGTGCGGCATTCCCAGGCGGCGATCCCGAGCGCCCAGGCGGCGCCGTCGCGCGTCTCGTCGAACTCCGCCGCCCGCGCGAACACCGCGATCAACGCGGCCTGCGCAGCGTCCTCCGCGTCACCCGGGCCGGCATACCGTTCAGTGAACGCGCGCAAGAGTGGCCAGAGGATGGAGAAGGCCGGGCGAAACGCCTCCCGGTCTCCGTCCTTGAGCCTGACCAGGAGCCGTGTGAGCTCCGCGCGATCCACTACTTCTTCAGCGGGCAGTCCGGGAGCGGGCAGTGTTCGCCGCAGGGCGCCGAGGCGTGCGACTGCATCACCTTCGCTCCCGCCCAGCCCACCGCGGGCACCGCAAGTGCCACGGCCAACAGCGCCGCAAGCATCTTCTTCTTCATCTTCGTCCTCCTGTCCGACAAAGCCTTCCGCGACGGACTTTTCCGCGCCCCATGCGCGGC
>DASXHM010000062.1:0-23962 GCA_036488495.1 Myxococcales bacterium
ACCTCGGGGGCCGGAACATCTCCGAACCCCCCCGGGGGTCGCCGGCGGGGGGCGCCCTCGCGCGCCGCTCATGCAATGGGTCGCCGGCGGGGGGCGCCCTCGCGCGCCGCTCATGCAATGGGTCGCCGGCGGGGGGCGCCCTCGCGCGCCGCTCATGCAAGGCTCGCCCTCTCGCACGGTCTCGGACTCTCACGGAACTTCGGCGCGCCTCGAAATCGCGTCGGCGCGAGGACACCCCCCGCCGGCTCGTCGCGCGCTTTCTCGCAGCCCATCACCATCCCACGAGCGCGCGGTCATCCCTGGCCGGTTCTGCCATTCTGTGCGTCGCCGACCGTAACGAACCGGGCCCACCTGCCGAACCCGAACCGAACCCAAACGACGACGAGCACCCCGAACGGGAACCCGAACGAGAACGAGTGCCGGGAACGAAAACGAGGACGAGGACCAGCACGCCGCTGCCGGTCGCGGCAGCGGTCAGCGGCGGCGGGGTTTCCAGCTCCCGAGGTTCTGTGCAGGCCGGTCGCCGCCCGTGTCCTGGGCCGCCCCCGCGTGCGGCCGTGAGCCGCCGCTGCCCTGGCGGGCGCCGGATGAGCGGCTTGAACCTCGGCCGCCGCGGGCTTGCGCGGCTTGCCCCTGCGCGCTCCGGCGTTGCCCGCCATCGCTCTGCGGGCGGCGTTGCCCACCCGCCCGCCCCCGGCCGCGTTCGGCGGGGTCGGTGGCGCGTCTCGTGATTTCGCTCTGGAACGCGCCGTGCCCGCGGGGAACGGCCGCGCGCTCGACGCTCTTGCGGGTGAACTTCTCGATGCCGCGCAACAGGTCGTGCTCCTCCGGCGAGGCGAAGCTGGAGGCGCGGCCGCTGGCGGAGGCGCGGGCGGTGCGGCCGATGCGGTGGACGTAGTCTTCCGGAACGTGCGGAAGATCGAAGTTCACCACGTGCCCGATCTCCGCCACGTCGATGCCACGGGCCGCGATGTCGGTCGCGACCAGCACCCGGCTGTCGCCGCTCTTGAAGCTGTCCAGCGCCGACTTCCTCTGCCCCTGGGAGCGATCGGCATGGATGACCGACACCGAATGTCCGGCCCGCGCGAGCGACTTCGCCACCCGATCCGCCCGCCGCTTGGTGCGGGTGAAGACCAGGGTGGAAAGCTGGTCCTCTTCGAGGAGCGCCAGCAAGAGCGCGATCTTCTCCTCCTGCCCGATGAGGAACACCTGCTGGGTGGCGCGCTCCGCGGTGGTGCCGCTCCGAGCCACCTCCACCCGCACCGGATCGTGCAGGTGCTCGCGCGCGAAGCTCGCCACCTCCCCCGCCATGGTGGCGGAGAAGAGCAGCGACTGGCGCTCTTTGGGCAGGTGCTGCATCACCCGTCGAAGCTGGGGGAGAAAGCCCATGTCCAGCATCCGGTCGGCCTCGTCCAGGACCAGGATCTCCACCTGATCGAGGCGCGCGGAACGCTGATCGAGATGGTCGTTGAGTCGCCCCGGCGTCGCTACCACGATGTCGACCGCGCTCTTGAACGCGTCCACCTGCGGCTTCATCCCGACCCCGCCGATCACCACCGCGGAGCGCAGGTGATAGCCGTGGCGAAAGCGCTCGATCTGCTCCTCGATCTGCGCCGCCAATTCGCGCGTGGGCGCGAGGATGAGCGCCCGGGTGCCATGCTTTCCCGACAGCCTCTCCAGGATGGGCAGCACGAACGCGAGCGTCTTCCCCGTGCCGGTCGCCGCGGCGCCGATCACGTCCCGGCCTTGCAGCGCGGGAGGAATGGCCTGGGCTTGGATGGGAGTCGGCGCTTCGAAGCCCGCGCGCTCGAGCGCTACCAAGCACTTCTTCGACAAACCCAATTCGGCAAACGTCACGTCGCAGGCTCCCGTCGCGTAAAGCGCGTCCTTAGCACGCCGTCCGGGTGCGCGGGGCTTACGACGAAGGTGCCGGCCGGTTTGACTCGCGACGGCCGCTGCCGTTTGCTCGCCGCCATGACCCGGCAGACGCTCGGCCTCGACGAGGTGGCGCTGCCGCCCAAGGCGGCGCCCCTCGCAATCGAAGGCAGCACCGGCGTGTATCGCTTGCGGCGCCCGCTCGGCGAGGGCGCGGTGGGCGAAGTCTGGCTCGCCGATCAGGAGGCGCCGGTCCGGCGGCCGGTGGCGGTCAAGCTGATCAAGGCGGGGATGGACTCGCAGCGGGTCCTCGCGCGCTTCCAGGCGGAACGGCAGGCGCTGGCGATGATGTCCCATCCGTCGATTGCCCGCATCTTCGACGGCGGCACGACCGAAGAGGGCCGGCCGTACTTCGTGATGGAGTGCGTCGAAGGCAAACCCATCAACGAGCACTGCGACGCCAACGCGCTCGAGCTGGCCGGCCGCCTGCGGCTTCTGCAGGACGTCTGCGACGCGGTCCAACACGCGCACCAGAAGGGAATCATCCACCGCGATCTGAAGCCGAGCAACGTTCTGGTGGCGGGCGGCTCCCCACGGGTGATCGATTTCGGAATTGCCAAGGCCCTTTCCGAGCCGCTCTCGGACGCGCCCTGCAACACCGAGATCGGCACGCTGATGGGCACGCCCGAATACATGAGCCCGGAGCAGGCCGGCGGCGCCGAGGACATCGACACCCGCGCGGACGTCTACTCCTTGGGCGTGATGCTCTACGAGCTCGCCTGCGGCGCGTTGCCGTTTTCCTCGCGCGAGCTGCGGCGGGGCAGCGTGGAAGAGTTGCGGCGCAAGATCGGCGAAGAGGATCCGCCTTTGCCGAGCGTCCGATTCGCGGCCTTGCCGGACAAGGACGCGGTCGCGCGGCGGCGCTGCCTTTCTGCCGCCGCCCTCGAGCGCGCGCTCACTGGCGACCTCGACGCCATCGCGATGAAGGCGATGGAGAAGGACCGGTCGCGCAGGTACGGATCGGCGTCCGAGTTGTCGGCGGACCTCACCCGGCTCCTCGCCGGTGAGCCGGTCCTTGCCCGCCCGAGCAGCGCCCTCTACCGCCTGCGCAAATACGCGCGCCGGCACCGCGCCGGGGTCGCGGTCTTCGCCGCCGCGGCGCTCCTCCTCCCCGCCTTCACCGTCGGGCTGGGATTTCAAGTCAGGCAGGTCTCGCGCGAGCGCGACCGGGCCAACCGCGAAGCGGCCGCGTCGAAGCGCGCGACCGACTTCATGTCGGCCATGTTCGCGGTGGCCGATCCGTTCGAGAACCGAGGCCAGACCATCACCGCCCGGGAAGTGCTCGACCGGGCGACCGCGGAAATCAAGACCAGCCTCGAACGCGATCCGGCCATGCGCTCGCGGCTGATGACCGCGATGGGCCACATCTATCTGAACCTCACCCTCTATCCGCAGGCGCGGCCCTTGATCGAGGAGGCGCTGGCGGAGCGGCGGGTGCGGCTCGGCGCCGACCATCCGGAGACGCTGGAGTCGGCGGCGGCGATGGGGCGGCTCCTCTCCCACGAGGGCAAGACGCATGAGGCCGAGCAGGTCTTGCGCGACACCGCCGCGGCCGAGCGGCGCGTCCTCGGCAAGGACGGAGCCGCGCTCCTGGTCGCCACGCTGAACGACCTCAGCGCCGTGTACTCGGAGCTGGGTCGCCCGGCGGAGGCCGAGCCCATCGACCGCGAGGCGCTGAACGCTGCGCAAAGCCTTCCCGAGGGGAACCGCGAGGCGCTGCGCGCGCTGCGCGTTTCGGCGGCGACGCTGTACGACCTCGGGCGCTACCCTGAGGCGGAACAGGCACAGCGGCGCGTCTATGCGCGAGCCGAGCGCATCTTCGGGCCTGACGCCGCGCTGACCGTCGACGCGATGGCGAGCCTCGCCGCCACGTTGGACATGGAGCGCCGCTTCGACGAGGCGGAGAAGCTCCTGCGTGCGACCTGGCAGAGGCAGCGGCAGATCTTCGGCGCCGACCACTCGGCGACGCTGAACACCGCCTCGAACCTCGCCCACGCGCTGATGCAGCTCCACCGGGAGCCGGAAGCGGAGCAGATCGAGCGGGATACGTTGGCCGCGCGCGAGCGCGTCTTGGGGCCGAACCACCCGGAGACGCTGATCTCGCTCGACACCCTCGGCCGCATCCTCAAGCGGGAGAAGCGCTACCGCGAGGCCGAGCCGGTGCTGCAAAGAGCGGCGGACGCGCGCGCCGCCACGCTCGGACCGCACGCGGGGCGCACGGCGGAGAGCCGCTACAACCTCGCTTGCAACCAGGCCCTGAGCGACCGCCCCCAGGAAGCGCTCGCGAGCTTGCGCAGCGCGGTCCCCGACCTGCCGCTGTTCGAGGCCGGGGCAGTCGCGGACGATGGCGACTTCGCCGCGTTGCACGGAATGCCCGAGTTCGAGGCGATCGTCGCCGAGGCGAAGGAGCGCGCCGCGGCCTCCCGCGCGGCGGCGCCGAAATGAGTGCCTCCGTCAGTTGCGCGCCGACCAGCCCTTCGGCCACAGCGCGGGAGTGAGCGCGCTGCCGAAGCGCGCGCGGAACGCCTCGCTGGAAGCCCGCGCCGCCGCCTCCTCATGCCGCGCGAGCTGAACGGCTGCGAGGCTCTGCCAGACTTCGCGAGTGCTGCCGTCGATGTCGATGGCCTTCTTCAACGCCGCTTCCGCGTCCGCCCAGCGCGAGCGGGCGCTGTGCACGAGCCCCAAGATGTACTGCGGCAAGAACGCGCCAGGCGCGCCCTTCGCAGCCTCGCCGCAAGCCTTCTCGATCTCCGGCACCGACTTGCCGCGGCTGCGGGCCCGGCAGCGGATCACGTCCGGGGCGGGCGTCTTGGGAAACGCCTTGGCGAGCTCGTCCGCCTTGCGCAGCGCCGCGGCGGTGTTGCCGCGGTCGATCTCCTCGTGCGCGGCGAGCGAGAGGCTGACGTATTCGGGCTCGCGCGTGACCGGTCCGGGCGGAAAGCCGACGAACGCGCGCGTCCTGCGCACTTCGGTCAACAGCGCTCGCCCATCCTTTCCAGCCCGGCTCGCCGCGCGCTCGGCGCCATCCAGGTCGCCGGCCGCGAGATCGAGTTGCGCCAGCCACATCCAGGCAGAAGGCTCGCCCGAGAGCTTGCGTTCGGCGCGGGCCAACAAGGGCAGCGCGGACCCCGTGTCGTGCGCATCGAGCTCAGCGCGCGCGGTCATCAAGAGGATCTGCGCGGAGGCGCCTTCGAGCCGCGCGGCCCTGCGGCAGGCATCGAGCTCGTCCTTGTGCGCCTCCTGGGCGATGGCGCAGGACAGCTCCTGCACCATCGACGACTGCGGGTAGCGGACGACCAGCGGCGCCAGCACCGAGCGGGCCTTGTCGAAGTCGTGCGCATGTTCGCGCAGCGACGCCTCCTCGAGCTTCTTCAAGTCCGCGTCCTCGAGATCCTGGCTTGCGGCGAAGAACTCGTCCGCCGCCGCCAGCACGTGCTGTTTCTCGACGTCGTCCCAGATGGCGTCCTTCGCCTTCCCGATCTGCGCGCGATACTGCTTTGCCCACTCCTCGCGGCGCGAGGCGACGCCGCGGTACTCGAGGCCGAGCCCGATGATGCGCGCCGTCGCGTCCGAGAACTGCGCCATCGAAGGATCGTAGGCGGGCGCCATCAGCGCGTTGTGCGCCCGGTCGTGGAAGGCGCCCAACGTGTGCGCCCACTCGTGGAGCAACACCGCCGTCTCCTTGTGCATCCGCCGCTGCCGGACCAAGGCCGCGCGGTCGTCCGCCGAGAGCAGGTGCAGCGCCGAATCGATCGCGTCCATTTCCGCCGCCGACGCCATCCCGCGCAGGACGAGGTGCTTTCCGAAGACGGTGGCGATGCCGAGCTGGTCCTGCGCCGCCGAAAAGACGTCCAAGGAGGCGGTGAAGCCGATCACCCAGTCGACACCCGCGCCCACGTCTTGCGCCTCGAGCTGGGCGATGACGTCGCGCAATCGCGCCGAGGAGCCGGTGCGCGCCCAGGGCCGGACGCCCTCCAGATCCAGGTGCACGCCGAACTGCGCTTCCAGGACGGCGTTCGCGCGGGTGAGCTCTTCTGCGATGTGCCCGGCATAGCGCGGCGTCTGCGCCTGGTAGTCGCCGTCGGCATACGCGCGCACCTTGTAGCTGCGCACGTACGCGTGCGGCGCGCTCTCCCCTGGCTGGACCTCCGCGGGCTTCAGCGAATCGGCGAACTTGCGCTGCTGCGTCCACGGGGTCTCGTAGGAGCAGGCGCAGGCGACAAGGATGACGAAGAGGCGGCGCACGGCAGAACCAGTTTGCAACGCACCCGCGGGGCTGTGCAAAGAGAGACATGCAGACGAAATCGCTTTTGCTCTCCCCGCTCACCCGCGACGACTACCCGTTCCTCTGCGGGCTCTACGCAGACGCGGAGATCATGCGCTACATCGGCACCGGCGTGCGCACCGCCGCGGTGGCCAGCACCGCGCTCGACAAGATGCTCGCTCCGCCCAAACCGACCGGCTATTGGACGTTGCGCGACCGGGCTACGCTCGAGCCCCTGGGCGGCATCATGCTGATGTACCGCCGCGAAGGCGGGCCGCTCGAGATCGGCTTTCTCTTCGCCAAGGAAGCCTGGGGCCGCGGCCTCGCCACCGAGGCGGTGCAGGTGGTGTCCGCGCACGCGTTCGAACAAGGCGTCTCGCACCTGGAAGCCTTCACCGACGCCCGCAACGACGCCTCCGCGCGGGTGCTGCTCAAGTGCGGCTTTCGCGACCGCGGCATCTTCACCGGGCCCTACGGCACCCCCGACCGCAAGTTCGAGCTCACCCGCGAGTGACCCTCGCGCCGGCGTCTCAGCCCATCGCTTGCGCGGCGATCTCGTACGAGCGCACTCGCGCTGCGTGCTCGAAGACCTGCCCGGCGACGATGATCTCGTCCACCTTGGTCCGCTCGGCGAACTGTTCCAGCCCGCGCCGCACCGTCTCGGGAGAGCCGACCGCGGAGCAGGTGAAGAACTGATCGAGGATCATCCGCTCCGCCGGGTTCCAAACCAGATCGCGGCGCGGCTTGGGCAGCTTCCCCGGCCTGCCGCTGCGCAGATTGACCACCGCCTGCTCCAAAGACGTGGCGAGAAAGCGCGCCTCCTCGTCGGTGTCGGCGGCAATGACGTTGAAGCCCGCCATCGCGTACGGCTTCTCGAGCTGCCCAGGCTGCGAAGACGGGCGGAATTCGGAGCGGTAGATCTCGAGCGCGTGGTGGAGCTGCTGCGGCGCGAAGTGGGAGGCGAATGCATACGGCAGCCCGAGCGCCGCGGCGAGCTGTGCCCCATAAAGGCTCGATCCGAGGATCCACACCGGCACGTTCAAGCCCGCGCCCGGCACCGCGAGAATCCGTCCGGGCTTGGGCGGCCCGAAGTAGCTCATCAGCTCGACCACGTCGTTGGGAAAATCGTCCACGTCGCCGATCAGCGTCCGACGCAGCGCTTGCGATGTCCTGGGATCGGTTCCCGGAGCGCGGCCGACGCCGAGATCGATGCGATTGGGAAAGAGCGCTTCCAAGGTCCCGAACTGCTCGGCGATGACCAGCGGCGCGTGGTTCGGCAGCATGATTCCGCCGGCGCCGACGCGGATACGCGAGGTCCCTTGCGCGACGTGCGCCATCACCACCGAAGTCGCGGCGCTGGCGATGCCGGGCATGCCGTGGTGCTCGGCCAGCCAGTAGCGCTGGTAGCCGAGCGCTTCCGCCCGGCGGGCGAGATCGAGCGAATTGCGGAGCGCGCTCGAAGCATCGCCGCCTTCGACGATGGGCGCGAGATCGAGGACCGACAGCGGAACCATGCTTCGTCAGATGCCGGGCGAGACCTTCTGTTGCAGCGCCCGCATCGACGAGAGCCAGCGCTCGTGGTCCTGCGCGCGCCGTTGCATGTACAGCGAGACTTCGGGGTGCGGGAGGATGTGGAAACGCTCTTCGCCGATGCCGTCCACCGCCGCCTTCGCCACCTGCTCCGGCGTCAGCACCGCCCCAGCCGCGAGGATGGCCTGGCCTGCGGGAAACGCCACCGCCTGCGCGAGCATGCACGTCTGCACGCCCTGCGGGCACAGGCAGGACACGCGCAGCCCCTGGTGGTGATGAGTGATGGAGAGCCATTCGGCAAAGGCCACCGCGGCGTGCTTGGTGGCCGCGTAGGGCGCCGCGCCCAGGCTGGTGAGGAGCCCCGCGGCGCTCGCCGTCTGCAACAGGTAGCCCTGTTTGCGCGCGAGCATCGAAGGCAGGACGTGACGCGCGGCGAAGACGTGGGCCATCACGTTCACCTCCCAGCTCCGCTGCCAGTCGTCGTTCGACGCGTCCGCGCCATTTCCTCTGGCGATGCCGGCGTTGGAGGCGAAGAGGTCGATGCGGCCGTGCGCCGAAACGGCCTGCTCCACCAGCGCCGCCACGTCCCCCTCCCTGGAGACGTCGCATTCGACGAACGTTCCTTTGGCGAGCGCGGCCACCTCGCTCGCGTCCGCTACGTCGCTGACGACGACCTGCGCGCCCTCGGCGGCAAAGGCGACGCAGAGCGCGCGGCCGATGCCGTTCGCTCCTCCGGTGACGACGCAGACCTTGCCTTCGAGCTTCACCGCAGCACCAACGAAGCCGCCGCGGCGTCTTCGGCGGCGATGCCGACCGACTTGTAGAGCGTGATCTGGTCGGACGAGGAGCGGCCCTTGCGGGCGCCCGAAATCAGCTCGCCGAGCTCGACCGCCTGCAGCGGATCGCGCCCGATCAGCTCGCGCGCGCCCGCGGGCGGCGGCGCGAAGCTCGACTTGCGCGATTCGACGGCGAGCAGCGCGACCTCGAACAAAGCCGCCTCGAGCTCGCTCCCGCCCTCGTTGAGGCCGACCGAATTGACGTGCGTACCGGGCCGCACCAGCGCGCGCTTCACCAGCGGCTCCTTGGCGTGGGTGGTCGCGCAGAGGACGTCGGCGCGCGAAACCGCCTCGTCAATGCTGACCGCGCGCGCTCCGGGAAAACGGTCCGCGAGCAACTGCGCTTTCGCCGGATCGCGGCCGCCGATGAAGACTTCGCGAAACTGCCGCACCCGGCCGACGTGCTGCAGGTGCGAAAGCGCCTGCACTCCGGTGCCCACCACCGAAAGCACCTTCGCGTCCTCGCGCGCGAGGAGCTTCGTCGCCAGCGCAGAGGCGGCGGCGGTGCGCTGGGCGGTGATGCCGGTCCCGTCCATCGAGGCGAGCGGCTCTCCCGTGCGCGGGTCGAAGGCGAGCACCACCGCCTGGTGCGACGGCAGCTCCCGGTTCTTCGGGTAGACCGAGACGAGCTTCGCCGCCAACACGTCCAACGAAGGCACGTACGCGATCATCGCGCCGAGCAGTCCTTCGGAAGCAAAGGCGGCGATGCGAGGCGGCAACGACGCGCGGCCTTGGCTCACGTCCAGGAGCGCCACCGACACCGCCTCGAGCAGCGCCGAAGGCTCGAGCGCCCGGTCCACTTCCTCTGCGGAGAAGGTCTTCACAGCCCCAAGAAGGCGGCCTTCACCGCATCGCTTTCGAGGAGCTCAGCCCCGCTGCCCTGCAAGCTGATCCGCCCCGTCTCGAGGACGTATCCGCGGTGCGCGACCCGTAGCGACTGGTAGACGTTCTGTTCGACCAGCAGCACCGAAACCCCCTGCGCGTGGATGGCCTGGATGGTGTCGAAGATGGTCTTCACGAACAAGGGCGCAAGGCCCAAGGACGGCTCGTCCAGGAGCAGGAGCCGCGGCCGCGCCATCAGCCCCCGCGCAATGGCGAGCATCTGCTGCTCCCCGCCGGACAGCGTCCCGGCGAGCTGGGATGCGCGCTCGCGGAGCCGGGGAAAGAGCGTGAGCTGCTTTTCCAGGTTTTCCGCCCGGTCCTTGCGCGCGCTCTTCACGTAGGAGCCGAGCCGCAGGTTTTCCAAGACCGTCATCTCCGGAAAGACGCGCCGGCCTTCGGGGACCTGCACCACCCCGCGCTCGACCACCTCGTGGGGCGACAGCCGGAGCAGGTCCTGCCCGTCGAAGACGATGCTCCCCGTGCGCGGCGTGAGGAGCCGCGAGACGTTGCGCAAGGTGGTGCTCTTCCCCGCGCCGTTGGCCCCGACGAGCGTGACGATCTCGCCCTGCTGCACCGTCAGCGAGACGCCGCGCAACACCTGCGCATCGCCGTAGGCGAAGTCGAGGTTTTCGATGGAGAGAAGCGGCGTCGTCACTGCTTGTGGCCCCCTTCGCGGCTGCCCAGGTAGGCGGTGATGACGCGCGGATCCTCGACGATCTCTTGCGGCGTTCCCTCCGCCAGCTTCTCTCCCGAGTTGAGCACCACCACCCGGCTGCAGGTGCGGACGATGGCCTTGATGTCGTGCTCGATGACCACCAGCGACAGCCCCCGGTCGCGCGTCTGCGTGATGAGCGTGATCACCTCTTCGCTCTCGCGCGCGTTGAGACCGCCCATCACTTCGTCGAGCAGGATCAGCCGCGGTTTGGTCGCCAGCACCCGGGCGAACTCCAGCTTCTTGCGCTGGCCGATGGAAAGGCCCATCGCCGGCTGGTCCGACAGCTTGTCGAGGCCGACGATCTTGAGCTGCTCGTGGGCGATCTGCTTCGCCTCCTTCACCGACCCGGTCCGCAAGAGCGCCCCCACCACCGCGTTGTCGAGCACCGTCAATTTCGCGAGCGGCCGGACCTTCTGCCAGGTGCGCGCCATCCCCATCTTGCAGATGCGGTCGGGGGAACGGCCGTCGATGCGCTGACCGTCGAAGAGGACTTCGCCCTTGGAGGGCGGGAAGAACCCGGTGATGCAGTTGAAGAGCGTGGTCTTGCCGGCGCCGTTCGGACCGATCAGTCCCAGGACCGCGCCGCGCTCGACGGTGAAGGAGACGTCCTGGTTGGCCTTCACCCCGCCGAAGAACCGGCTCAAGGAGCGCACTTCCAAGAGCGGCGCCGTCACCTCCGCGCCCTCTTCAAGCGCAGGCCGACGATGCCGTCCGGCATGTAGAGAATGACGATGATGATGATGATGCCGTAGACGAGCACGTGGGCGTGGGAGAGGTTCTCGCCCAAGAACGAGCCCACCGCGGAGTGCTCCGGAACACCCATCTGGAAGAGCGCGTGGGCAACCAGGTTTGCGCGCAACGACTCCGCGAGCGGGATCAGCACGGCGGCGCCGACCAGCGGCCCGATGACGGTGCCGATGCCGCCGATGATGGCAACGAACGCGGCGGTCACCGAAACCTCCAGGCTGAGGACGCCGTCCGGATCGATGAAGCCGACGTAGAGCGCGACAAAGCTGCCGGCGAGCCCGGTGACCGCGGCGGAGATGACGAGGCCGGTCAGCTTGTAGCGGGCGAGTTGGATGCCGAGCGAATTGGCTGCGTCCTGGTCCTCGCGGATGGCCTGCAGGTAGTAGCCGAGCTTCGATCGCTTCACGAGCAGGTTGACCACGACCGCGATGACCGCGAGCCCAAGGCCGACGTAGTAGTAGGGGACCTTCCCGCTCCAGTCGGTGAGGACGTGCCCGAAGACCTTGAAGGGCGGAATGTCGCTCACCAGGATGCCCTCGGCGCCGTTGGTGACGTCTTTCCAGTTCAGCGCGGAGAGCCGCATGATCTCCGCCACCGCGATGGAGGCGAGCACGAAGTACGGCCCGCGCAGGCGAAAGGTGATGCTGCCGATCACGAGCGCGATCACGACCGCGAGCGCCATCGCCGCCCAGATGCCGTACCAGGGCGCGACGTTGAAGTGCTGCAGCAGAAGCAGCGTGCAGTACGCGCCGGTGCCCGAATAGGCGGAATGGCCGATGGAGTACTGGCCGGCGTACCCGCCGATGACGTTCCACCCTTCCCCCATGGCGACGCCGACGAAGAGGAGGATGAAGATGTGGAGCGCGTACGGGCTCGTCACCCACAGCGGCAAGAGCGCGAGGGCGACCAGCGGCACGAGGTAGAGCGCGTTCTTCACGCGCGGCTCTTTCCCAAGAGGCCGGCGGGCTTGAAGAGCAAGACCAAGAGGAAGATGACGTAGACGCAGATGTCCTTCGAGCCGGAGCCGAGGTACGCCGCGGAGATGGACTCGGCGCTGCCGATGATGAGGCCGCCCAGGGTGGCGCCGACGACGCTGCCCATCCCTCCCAGGACCACGACGACGAAGGCCTTCAGGGTGAAGGCGCTCCCGACCTGCGGGTAGATGTAATAGATGGGCGAAACCAATGCGCCGGCAGCGCCCGCGAGCGCGGCGCCGAGTCCGAAGGCGACGTAGCCCATCCGCCGCACGTCGACGCCCATCAATTGCGCGGCATCGCGATCCTGCGCGGTGGCGCGGATGGCGCAGCCGGTTTCGGTGGTGGCCAGAAACCAATACAGCGCGGCGGTGATGGCGAGGGTGATGGCGAAGCAATAGACGAGCGGCGTCGAAATGTGGATGGGGCCGACCGCGAAGCTCGCCGACGAATAGCTGGTGGTGAGGATCTTGTAGTCGGAGGTGAAGAGCATCATCGCCGCGTTCGAGAGCACGAGCCCGATGCCGATGGTGAGCAGGATCTGGTTCTGCGGCAGCGCGTTCAACGCCCGGTCGATGATGCCGCGCTGGAGGATGGCGCCGAGCAGGAACAGGGCCGGCATCACCAGCGCCACCGAGAGGAACGGGTCGATGCCGAAGAGCTTGAACAGGTAGAAGGTCCCGTACATCCCGACCATCACCAATTCACCCTGGGCGAAGTTGATCACCCGCATGACGCCGAAGATGAGGGTGAGGCCGGTGCCGATGAGCGCGTAAACGCCGCCGAGCAGAAGCCCGTTGAGGATCGATTGCAGGAGGACGGCCATGGGCGGGTGCGGACTTTTGCACTGCCGGATACGGTTTGGCAAAAAGAGTCCTTCTCAACCGGCGCGGAATGTTGAAGAAGGAGCGCATGGTGTCCATCAAGATCTGGTCCGACTTCGTCTGACCGTGGTGCTACATCGGCCTCGGCGAGGTCGAACGGTTGCGCAAGGACTACGAGCTGACGCTCGATTGGAAGCCTTTTTTCCTCCGGCCGGAGACGCCGCCGGAAGGGATGCCGGTGCCCGACTACGTCCGCGAGCGCCGCAAGGATCCGGACAATCCGCTCAAGGCGCGCGCCCGGGCACTGGGCCTCACCATGGTGGAGCGCGAAGTCCTGCCCTCGACCCGCAGGGCGCACGAGGCCGCCGAGTTCGCCCGCGACCGCGGGGTGCTCGAACCGATGCACGCAGCGCTCCTTCGCCGCTATTGGTCGAACGGCGAGGACCTCTACGACCTGCAGGTCTTGCGCGGCGCCGCCAGCGAAGTCGGGCTCGATCCGGACGAGCTGCAGCGGGCCATCGAGGGCCAGAGCTACACCAGCGCGGTCGAGCGCGCCGTGGCCGAGGCGCAGACCATCGGCGTGCGGGCGGTGCCCCTCTTCGTGGTTCGCGACGAGCTGGCCATCGAAGGCGCGCAGGAGGAGCGCGTCTTCCGGCAGGCCTTCGCACAGCTCGGCATCGCGCCCAAGCCCACCGCCTGAGCGCGACGGGAAGCCCGGGCCGGCCGAGCGCGGCGCGGCCCAGGCTGTGGTCGCGCCGCGAACGGCCACGCCGGCTACTGGGTGATCTGCCCCCGCGCCTCGCCCTTCTTGTTGTTCTGGGTGTGGACGTTCACGTACGTGTTGCCCTGCTGCAACGCCGCCACCAGGCCCTCCATCGTCATCGGCGAGCCGTCCGGGTTCTTGCCCTTGATGGACGACGCGTCGATGGTGCCCTGCCCCGACGCCGTGCCCGGAGCGCCGGGGTTCATCTCCAGCATGACGATGACCGGGCCCGCGACTCCGGCCGCTCCCGCGTGGATGTGCGCGGCGGTGTACGGGCTCGACAGGCCGGTCACCTGCGCCTGCCAGGTGATGGTGTTTCCCATCACGGTGAAGGTCGCGGAGCCGCTTGGCGACACACCCGGATCGAGCTGCGGCTTCGGGACTTCCTCGTCCGGACGCAGGGTGGCGTGGAACGTCATCTGCGACTGGCCGGAGGCCATCTGCGAGCCGCCGGAGCCCATCTGCGAGCCGGAAGCGGCGGTGGGGGCGCCGCTCGAACCGGAATTCATCGGCGTCGGCGGCGGCTGCTGCTGGGTTGCACAAGCGACGGCGGCAAAGGCGAGCAAGAGTCTTTTCATGGTTCCCTCCCTCGTGTGATGAAGCGGTCGATCTCCTCTTCCAACACCCCGAGCGGCGTAGAGCCCAGGCTCAACACCGCGTCGTGAAATTTGCGTCTGTCGAAGCGCGCGCCGAGCGCAACCTCGGCCTTGTGGCGCAGGGCGAGGATGGAAAGCTCGCCCACCTTGTACGAAAGCGCCTGACCGGGCCAGCCGATGTAGCGGTCGATCTCGGTCTCGATCTCGTGCTCGGAGAGCGCGGTGTTCTCGCGCATGAAGGCAATCGCCTTCTCGCGCGGCCACCCAAAGGCGTGGATGCCGGTGTCGACGACCAGCCTGCAGGCGCGCCACATCTCGTAGGTGAGCCGCCCGAAGCGCTCGTAGGGAGTGCGGTAGATGCCCATCTCCTCGCCGAGCTTTTCCGAATAGAGGCCCCAGCCTTCGCCGGTGACGGAGAAATAGGCGAAGCGGCGAAAGGGCGGCAGCTCCTTCCGCTCAGCGGCGAGCGCGATCTGCAGGTGATGGCCAGGAACCGCCTCGTGCAAGGTGAGCGACGGAAGCACGTAGAGCGGGCGGCTCTTCAGATCGTACGTGTTCACCCAGTACGTCCCGGCCTTGTCGCTCCCCGCGGCTGCCTGCACGTAGCGGCCGCCGGTGTAGAACGGCGCGATGTCCGCCGGCACCGGCTCGACCCCGTACGGCAAGCGCGGCAAGAGCCCGAAGAACTTCGGCAGCGTCCCGTCGATGGTCTTGGCGATGAAGGCCGCCCGCATCAAGAGCTCCTCGGGCGTCCTGGCGTAGAAGCGCGGGTCGGTGCGCAAGCTCGCGAGGAACTGCGCGAGCGGGCCGTCGAAGCCCGCCTCCTTCTTGGTCGCCTCCATCTCGGAGCGGATGCGCGCCACTTCCCGCAGGCCCAACTGGTGCAGCTCGTCGGGCGTCAGGTCCTTCGTCACGTACTCGCGGATCTGCGCCCGGTAGTCGGCGGGGCCGTCCGGCAGATCGGAGTCGGCGATGGTCTTGCGGCTGTTCGGGATGTACTCGTCGGCGAGGAACTTCGCGAGCCGCGCGTACGCCGGGATCACCGCGTCGCGGATGGCTGCCTCGCCTTCTTGGGCGAGCCGCCGCTGGTCGGCTTGCGCAATCGTCTTCGGCATCCGCTCGAACGGCTTCCAGAAGACGCTGTCGTGCAGGCTCTTCGGCTCGGCGTGCATGCGCGCGGCCGTATCGCGGCCTTTCAAGATCACCTGCGGCGAGGTCTTGCCGGTCTTGAGCCCTTCGCGCATCAGCGCCACGTGCTCGTCGAAAAAGCGCGGGATGTCGCGGAGCCGGCTGATGTACTTCTCGTACTCCTGTGCGTCGTGCAGCGGCTGGTTGCGCGGCAACAGCGAGAGACTGGAATAGAAGCTCTCGTCGCCTTGAATGGTGAGAAGGTACTGCCGCCGCTCGAGCCGCGAGATGTTCGTCCGCAGCTCTTCGGCCAGCACCTCCGCATTGACCTGGTCGGTGCGCGAGAGGCCATCGCGGGGGATGGCGGCGAGCTCCTGCGACCGGACGTGCAGATCGCGAAGCCTGCGCTCTTGGGTGGGAATGTCGGAGCGGCCCAGCCGGTCGTCGAAGGTGTGGACGCCCGCGCTGGTGGCGAAGAGCGGATATTCCGCCATCCGCCAGGCCCAGTCGCGCTCGATCAGCGACTGCAGCGCGGCCGCGGCGGACCCGGCGTGCGGCTCGGCCGAAGCTGCGGGGGTTGCGAGAAGCGGCGTCATCGCCAGCGCGAGCAGCATCATTGGTTCGGCGTCGCCTCCTGCTTCAAGTACTTGTCGAACCAGCCGATGAGCCGCTCGGCGTGGTCGCGCACGTTCGCGGGCTTGCGGATGCGGTGGCCTTCGTCGCCGTAGACCACGAACTGCGTCGGGACTCCCAACGCTTTCAGCGCATGCCAGAACTCCTGCCCCTGCGGGAGCGGCACCTCGGCGTCGCGCTCGCCGTGGAGGACCAGCGTCGGCGTGCGCACCCGTTGCACGAACTCGATCGGGCTCGAGCGCCGGTACACCTCCGGATCCTCGTACACGCTCTTGCCGAAGTACGGCAGCATCCATTGGTCGATCAGGTTTTCGCCATAATAGCTCTGCCAGTTGGCGAGTCCGGCGCTGGCCACCGCGGCGTGGAAGCGATGGGTCTGGGTGACCGCCCACATGGTCATGTAGCCGCCGTAGCTGTGGCCGTAGATGCCGATGCGCGCCGGGTCGATGGGCGCTGCCGCGATGGCCGTGTCGACGCCCTTCAAGATGTCGCGCAGATCGCCGTAGCCGAAGTCCTTCACGTTGGCTTCGGTGAACTTCTCGCCCTGGCCGAACGAGCCGCGCGGATTCGGCAAGAGGACGTAGTAGCCCTGGCTCGCGAGGAGGAGCGCGGTGTCGCTGTACGACGGCCGCACCGCCGCCGCCGGGCCGCCGTGGACCACCACCACCATCGGCGCCTTGCCCTGCGGCTTGACCGCGGGCGCGAGCAACCAGCCCTGCACGTCGAACTGATCGCTCTTCCAGGTGAGGCTTCGCGCCTCTCCCGCCGGGCTCTTCGCGGCTGCATTTCGGACGGTGACGTTCTGCCACTTGCCGATCGGGCCGATGGCGAGCTCCGGCGGCCGCTCGAAGCTCTCGATCACTGCGGCGGTGGTGGAAGCGCCCTCGGAAATGGCGAGCGAGATCGATCTTCCGGTCGTCACCGACAAAGGCCCCCGCCAGAGGACGGCAGGCTTCGCGCTGCCGTCGGCGGCGATGCGCAGGAAGGCCGCGTCGCCTTCGATCTGCGTCCCTGCGAGGAGCGTCTTTCTGTCCAGCCAGCGCAGCGTCGCGGGGCTCCCCTTGAAGCCTCGGGTCAGGTTGCGCGGGGTTCCGCCGCCGGCCGGAAGCACGAACAGGTCGCCGCCGTTCGAGCCCTGGTCGCTCATCAAGCCTTCGATGAAGGCGACGCTCTGCCCGTCCGGGCTGAAGGCCGGCTCGCAGATCTGCAGCTTCGGCGAATACAACACCCGCGCCGGCTGACCGCTCGCGAAGAGATACAGCTTCGCGACCCACCAGTTGTCGTCGCCGGAACCGGGCGCCGCGGTGGCGACGATGGCCTTGCTGTCGGGGCTCCAACCGTACTCGTAGACGAAGAGGTTGGGCGGGCTGACCGGCATCAAGTCGCCGTTGCCGTCCAACTGCACGAGCGCGAGGCGCTGCTCGACCGGGGTCTCGCCCACCACTCCCGTCTGCCGCGCCGCCGCCCGCAAGGGCCCGAGCGCATCGAGGCTGTTCTCCATGTAGAGAACGGCGAGGGTCCTTCCGTCGCGCGAAAAGCGCGGATGGGCGAGGTGGCCGTTGGCGTGGGTGAGCTGGCGGACTTCGCGGGTGTCGAGGTTCGCGAGATACACCTGCGGCTGGTGGCGTTTCTCGGCGTCGGAGAGGAAGGCGAGGAAGCGTCCGTCGGGGCTGAAGTCGGCCTCGCCCTCGTCGCAGAAGGTGCCGGCCTTGGCGGCGGTGATCCTTTGCAGCGAGCCGTCCTGGTCGCGCACCTGCAGGATCGATTCGTCCCAGGAGGGGCCGTCCGGGGTGGGCACCTGCTCGAGGAACGCCACCCGCTTTCCGTCGCGGGAGATGGCGACGTCGCTCATCCGCACCGTCCGGTGCAGCGCTTGCAGAACTTCGGCGGGCGGCGGCGAGGCCAGGCTCAGGGCGACCAGCGCTGTGGCGATGGCGATCATTTCCCGGCCTCCGGCGGCGGATTCAACGCGGCCGCGATCGCGCGCACGGTGCTGCGCGGGCTCAACCGCAACATCTGCACCGCGAGCTTGTTCTTGACTCCGTGGACGATCATCGGCTTTCCCGCCATCATCGCGCGGTAGGCCTCTTTCGCAACCTGGGCCGCGGAGGCCGCGCCCATGCGGAAGAGTCGCGATTTCTCGTTGCCTGCCACCGCGGCGAACTCGGTGGCGGTGGCGCCGGGGCAGCTCACCGTTGCGGTCACCCCCGTGCCGCGCAGCTCGTACGAGAGCGCCTCGGTGAAGAGGTTCACGAACGCCTTGCTCGCGTAGTACGTCGCCATGAAGGGGCCAGGCTGGAACCCGGCGGTGGAGCCCAGGTTGAGGATGCGCCCGCGGCCGCGCTCGACCATCGGACCGACGAACGCGTGGGTCAGCTCCACCACCGCGCGGACGTTGAGGTCCACCATCTCGAGCTCGCGGCCCGCGTCGGTCCTGACGAAGGGGCCGCTGGTGCCGAACCCGGCGTTGTTGACCAAGAACTCGATGGCGAGCCCGAGGCGCTGCAGTTCCGAAATCACTTCGCCCGGGCCCTCCGGCGTGCCCAGATCGGCGGCGAACACCTGGGCGCGGATGCCGTGGCGCCCGGACAGCTCCTGCGCCAGCACCTCCAGCCGATCGCGCCTGCGCGCGACCAGAAACAGGTCGTGCTTGTCTTTGGCAAACAGCCGGGCGAGCTCAGCGCCAAGCCCCGCCGATGCGCCGGTGACGAGCGCCGTCATCGCCATTCAAAACCTCCGCGGCGGGACAATAGCGGTTTTTTCAAGGCTCGATGGGAAACCGGTCCTTGACGTCTTTCGGAATCCTGCACGGACGGCCGCGCTCGATCTCGACGAACACCCAGTCGGTCTCGGCCCGGCAGAGCTCGATGCCGGCGCGGAGGATGCGCGTCTTGCGCACGCTGGAAGCGACGCTCATCGAGGCGACCCGCGTCTCGATGGAGAGCACGTCGCCGGCGAAGGACGGCCGCAGGTACTCGATCTCGTGCTTGCGGACGACCCACGCTTTGCCGAGCGCGCGGTACTCCGCTTGTCCCAAGCCGAGCGCGGTGGTGTGCGAGAGCGCCGCCTCCTGCACCCAGCGCAGGTAGACGATGTTCGAGGCGTGGCCCAGCTCGTCGATGTCCTCTTGCGAGACGGTCACTTCCAGCGCGTGGGGCACGCCGCTATTCCCAAGCGCAGCGATACTCGCAGACGGCGTCGCCGCGGCTCCGGCAGCGCACCTCTTCCACCTTCACCGCGTGTCCACCGGACAGCTCGATGGCGCGCTCGTGCCAGCCCACCACCGTCAGGCAGTCGCCCGGGGTCGCGGGCGGAGCGCCGTGGGTGGTCAAGGTGGCGGAGTTGGGCCCGGTCTTCTCGTACGTGCGGCGGCCCTCTCCGTAATAGTAAGCGTAGATGGTCTCGGTGAAGGAGAGCAGGTGGTGCGGATCGCCCTCGCGCACGAAGGCGCGGTGCGGCCCCTTCAGGTTCACTTCCGCCGAGGCGCGGCCCATCTCCAAGAACGCGCGCTTGGGATCGCCCGGCGAAATCTCGCGCGCAATCGCCTCGTCGAGCTTGAGGTTCAGCTCCAAGGGGTAGCTGGTGGTGACGAGAAGGACGCGGCGCAGCGACTTCGCGTCCTCCGGGGCGAGGTGGCCGAGGACGCGCTCCCAGAGCGCTTCGCCGCCGCGCTGCTGCACGAACGTCCTTCGGGCGAGGATGATGTTGCCGCCGACACGCGCTTCGCTCATGAGCCGGACCAACAATGCCGGGTGGGCGGGGGCGAGCGCAACTTTCCCGGCACGCAGCCCCCGAGCCGCCGTATCCTGTCCGCGCGATGGAGAGGCAACTCGCGCGCATCCGATCGGAAACCGCCGCCCTTCACGAGGAGCTCGAGCGCCTTCCGTACGCCCGCGCGGTGATGGACGCGAGCATCCCGGTGGCGCTCTACGCGAGCTTTCTCCGCGCCGTCGCCATCGTCCACGACGAGCTCGACAAAGCGCTCCTCATGCATCCGGAGTTGCGCTCGGTCGCCTCGGCGCGGAGCGCCCACCGGCGCGAGCTTCTCGAGCAGGATCTCGCTGCACTGCAGCTTTCACCGCTCGCGACCGACGCTGCAGGCCTGCAAGCGCTGGTGCTCGGCCAAGAGCTGCGCCTGTTGGCGCTGCGCGATCCGCTGACGCTCCTCGGGCATGCGTACGTCCTCGAAGGCTCGCAGCTCGGCTCCGCGGGGCAGCATCAAGCGCTGCAGAAGCGCGCCGACCTGCAGGGCGCCTTGCGCTATCTCGGCAGCACCGACACCGCCGACTTCAAGGCATTCGCTTCCCGGCTCACCTCTGCCCTCGACAGCGAGGAGAAGACCGACGCTGCCGTGCGCGGCGCGGTCGCGCACTTCGAAGGCTTTCGCAAGATCCTGGAGGCGCTCGATCCCGTGCGAGCGCCCGCGCAGCGCTTGTCGGCGCAGATCAACTCCGACGCCGGCAACCATCCGATGCCGGAGGCGCTGCGCGAAGTGCGGGCCGCGCTCCTCGCCGGCGAGCGATCCTGGGCGGAGTCGCCCTACTACTTCGCCCGCTACGGCGAGCGCGGCAGGCGGTTCACGCGCAGCGACAGCGGGTGGCTGGTGACGATCGGCCGGGAGGATTTCGCGGTCGCCCAGCGGCAGGTGGGTTGGCTTTCGCGGGTCTTGTCGGCGCGGGGAATGCCTTCCATCCTCCTCGAACGCCACCTGCAGCTTTTGCGCGACGAGCTTCTGAAAGCGCTGCCGGACAACGCCTACCCGAGCCTGGAAGCGGCTGCCGCGCAACTCGGGCAGGAGCGGCTCTCCTTCGTGCCGGCCTTCGACGAGCTGGTCGAGCAGGCGGCGGCGCGTCTTTCCGGCGGGCCGCTCTCGCCGCGCGAGTGCGCGACTCTCTTGGTGGGCGCGGCCGCCGACGAGAAGCGGGGGATTGCCGAAGCGGCGCCGTCGCTCACCGCCTGGCTCTGCGATTCGTCGCGGGCGAGCTCGGCATTCATCACCGAGGCGGACGCGACTCTGCGCGCTGCCCGACGGTGACGGCCGGCAAGTCGATGCTGCCGAAGGCTCGCGTGGAATTGCGTACGGCCCTACGCGCCGTCCCTTGAAAAGCGCCCCCGTTTTTGCCGAATCTCGCCGCCGCCATGGGCAAGTACGAAGAGGCATTCCGCCGTTCGCTCCAAGACCCGGAAGGTTTCTGGGCGGAGGCGGCGTTGCGGCTGCGCTGGCGGAAGAAGTGGTCGCGCGTCCTCGACAAGAACGATCCCGTCCACCCGCGCTGGTTCGAAGGCGGCGAGCTCAACACCTGCGAGAACGCCCTCGACCGCCACCTCGACGAAGGCAAGGGCGATGCGACTGCGCTCATCTGGGACAGCGCGGTCGCGAACGAGGTGCGCAGCTACACCTTCCGCGAGCTTCGCGACGCCACCGCGCGGGTCGCAGGCGCCCTGCGCAGGCTCGGCGTTGGCAAGGGCGACCGGGTGGTCATCTACATGCCGATGGTGCCGGAAGCGGTGATGACCATGCTCGCCTGCGCGCGCCTGGGCGCCGTGCATTCGGTGGTCTTCGGCGGCTTCTCCGCGCACGAGCTCGCCGCCCGCATCGACCACGCGAGGCCCGTGCTCTTGGTCTGCTCGTCCTGCGGCATGGAGCCCGGCCGCATCGTCCCCTACAAGCCGATGGTCGACAAGGCGCTGGAGCTCGCCGCGCACAAGCCTTCGAAGTGCATCGTCCTGCAGCGCCCGCAGCTCAAAGCCGAGCTTCAAGCGGGCCGCGATCTCTCTTGGGACGAGGCGCTCGAAGGAGCCGAGCCTGCGGAGTGCGTCACCGTCGCAGCGACCGATCCCCTCTACATCCTCTACACGAGCGGCACGACCGGGCAGCCGAAGGGCATCGTCCGCGACAACGGCGGCCACGCGGTCGCGCTCTCGTGGTCGCTCCCGAACATCTTCGGCGTCCGCGCAGGCGACGTCTGGTGGACCGCGAGCGACATCGGCTGGGTGGTCGGCCATTCCTACAGCGTCTATGCGCCGCTCCTCTTCGGCGTCACCTCCGTCATCTACGAAGGCAAGCCGGTGGGAACGCCGGACGCGTCTGCCTTCTGGCGGGTGATCGCGCAACACCAGGTGACGACGCTCTTCACCGCCCCCACCGCCTTCCGCGCCATCCGCCGCGAAGATCCGGACGGCAAGCACATCGCGCGGCTCCACCCGACCAAGACCCTGCGGGCGCTCTTTCTCGCCGGCGAGCGCTGCGATCCGGAGACGCTCTTGTGGGCGCAGAAGATGCTGCGCATTCCGGTCATCGATCATTGGTGGCAGACAGAGACCGGCTGGCCCATCTGCGCCGACCCGCTCGGGCTGGAGGAGTTTCCCGTCAAGCCCGGCTCGGCGACGAAGCCGATGCCCGGCTTCGACGTGCGCGTTCTCGACGACGACGGCAAGGACGTGAAAGCCGGCGAGAACGGCGCCATCGCCATCAAGCTTCCGCTCCCGCCCGGCTGCCTTCCTACTCTCTACCAAGACGAGCTCGGCTTCCGCCGCAACTACCTCGAGCGCTATCCCGGCTTTTATTTGACTGGCGACGGCGGCTTCTTCGACCAGGACGGCTATCTCTCGATCATGGGCCGCATCGACGACGTCATCAACGTCGCCGGCCATCGGCTCTCGACGGGCGCCATGGAAGAAGTTCTCGCCTCGCACAAGGACGTGGCGGAGTGCGCGGTGGTCGGCGTCGCCGACGCGATGAAGGGCGAGGCGCCGGTCGGGTTCGTCGTGCTCAAGGCAGGAGTCACCCGCGGCGAAGGCGAAGTGGTGCCGGAATTGATCGCGCTCATTCGCGAGCGCATCGGTCCGGTCGCGTTCTTCAAGCAGGCGGCGGTGGTGCCGAAGTTGCCGAAGACGCGCTCCGGGAAGATCCTGCGCGGCACCATCCGCAAGATGGCGGACGGGGTTCCCCACAAGGTGCCGCCCACCATCGAAGATCCTTCCGCCCTCGAACAATTCACCCAGGTGCTTTCGCGCCTGGGCTATCCCAAGGAGCCACGATCATGAAGCGAAGGACGCTTCTCACCTCGGCAGCGGCAGCGGGAGCACTGATGGCGACGCGCGGAAAGTCTTCGGAAGCGGAAGCGGCGCAGGGTCCGGGCGGGGCGACGGGAGGTAGCTTCTCGCCCCGCGCGCTCACCTATTGCAACCTGCGAAACGGCGATTCGCTCTCGCTCGGGATCAAGCAAGGCAACAAGATCCTCGACGTCGGCAAGGCCGGCCAGGCCATGAAGGTGGCCGTTCCGGCAAACACCCACGACGTCATCCTCGGCAAGAACCTGGCCGGCCTGCAGAAGGTGCTGGGGAAGCCGCCCGCCTCGGCGATGATCGACGAGAGCGCGGCGAAGTTCGGCCCCTGCGTGGTGAACCCGGAGAAGATCCTCATGCTCGGGTTCAACTACCGCCAGCACGCGGCGGAGACGAAGACGCCCATCCCCAAGGCGCCGGTGCTCTTCAACAAGTACAACAACGCGTTGAACGCCCACGGCGGGGTCATCAAGCTGCCCAAGTCGGCGGTGAAGTTCGACTACGAGGTCGAGCTCCAGTGCATCATGGGCAAGACCGCCCACGAAGTGAGCGAGGCGGAGGCGCTCGACTACGTCTTCGGCTACGCCACCGGCAACGACTTCTCCGCCCGCGATCTCCAGTTCCGCGACGGCCCCAAGGGGTCGCAGTTCATGATCGGGAAGACGTCGGACGGCTTTCTGCCGATCGGTCCGTACCTGGTCGGCGCGGAAGTGGTGGGCGACCCGCAGAAGCTGCAGGTGGAGTGCCGGGTGAACGGCGAGAGGCACCAGAACGCCAACACCGCGGACATGATCTTCAGCTGCGCCCAGATCATCGCCTACACCTCGACCTTGATGACCCTGAAGCCCGGCGATCTCTTCTCCACCGGCACCCCGGAAGGGCCGATCATCGGCAGACCGGAAGCGCAGCAGGTGTGGCTCAAACCGGGCGACAAGATCGCCTGCAGCGTGGAAAAGCTCGGCGAGCTGAGGTTCGACCTGACCTAGGCCTCGCCTGGCCCGCGCCGCCCGCGCAAACTGGCCTCATCGAAGGCGGGCGGCGTTGTTACAAATCCCTGCATGAGCGAC
>DASXHM010000289.1:0-9737 GCA_036488495.1 Myxococcales bacterium
TGCTTTTCGAGCAGGTAGAGGGCATGGCTGTCCCGCTCGCGGTAGAGCGCCACCAGCACGTTGCCGCCGTCGATGGTGTCCTTCCCCGACGACTGCACCTGCATGGCGGCCCGCTCGAGCACGCGCTGGAAGGCGCGCGTCTGCTCCGGATCGCGATCGCTCCCGTCGGGCAGCATCGGTTGGGTCTCGAGCAGATGCTGCTCGAGATCGCGCTTCAGCTCCGGCAGCCGCGCGCCGCACGCCCGCAGAACCCGGATGGCCACCGGATCCTTCAGGAGCGCGTAGAGGAGGTGCTCGAGGGTGACGTGTTCGTGCCGCCGCGCCTTGGCCTCCGCGAACGCCAGCCGCAAGGAAGATTCAAGCTCTTTGGTGATCGACAAGCTCATTCGGGTTCCATCGTACAGAGAAAGGGAAACTCGGCCGCCCTCGCCATCTGCTCCACCGTTGCCACCTTGGTCTCGGCGATCTCGTAAGTGTAAACGCCCGCGACGCACATGCCACGATGATGCACCTGCAGCATCAGCTCGAAGGCCTCGGCGGGTTCCCGGTTGAAGACCGCCTGCAGCACGTGGACGACGAACTCCTGGGTGGTGAAGTCGTCGTTGTGGAGGATGACCTTCCACAGCTTGGGCTTCGCGGTCTTCGACTTCTTTTCGGTGACGACTGCGGTGTCACCTTGATCGCGTCGCGGCTTCGGCACTTGCCCTACAGTAGCGCAGCCAGCGCCGTCCGGGGGTGGTAGAGACCTTTTCATGACCCTGCTCCCCTTGATCCTGGCTGCCGCTCTGCCTGTCCCCGGGCGCTCGATCGTCGCTTCCCAGCAAGGTGTCGCGGCATCCAGCCAACCGCTCGCGGCGCAGGCCGCCGTGCACGTGATGGAGCGGGGTGGCAACGCGGTGGACGCGGCCATCGCCGCGAACTCGACTCAAGGGTTGATGGAGCCCACTTCCAACGGCATCGGCGGAGACCTCTTCGCGCTCGTCTACATCGCCAAGGAGGACAAGCTCTACGGGATGAACGCCAGCGGCTGGTCGCCGGCCGGGATGACGCTCTCGTTCCTGAAGAGCAAGGGCATCGAGGGTGAGTTGCCCTACCGGGGCGTCTACACCGTCACCGTGCCGGGCGCGGTTTCGGGCTGGGCAGCGTTGCACGACCGCTTCGGAAAGCTGCCGCTCTCCACCGATCTCGCGCCCGCCATCTGGTACGCAGAGCACGGCTTTCCGCTGATGGAAGTGACCTCCATGCTCTGGTCGCGGTCATTGAAGCTGCTGTCCGAGAGCCCGGAATCGGCTTCGACGTGGCTGGTGGACAATCCACCTCGCACTCCGCGCGCGGGCGAAGTCTTCAAGAACCCGAACCTCGCTCGCTCCTTGCGCCTCATCGCCGAACACGGCCGCGACGGCTTCTACAAAGGACCGACCGCGCAGGCCATCGTGGACGTGGTGCGCTCGAAGGGCGGGGTGATGACGCTCGACGATCTCGCGCAGTTCAAGCCCGAATGGGTGAGCCCGATTCAAACGACGTATCACGGCTGGACGGTCACCGAGCTTCCGCCGAATGGGCAGGGCATCGCCGCGCTCGAGATGCTCAACATCATGGAGCAGTTCCCGCTCTCTCAGGACGGGTTCCATTCGACCAAGGCGATGCACGCGATGATCGAGGCGAAGAAACTCGCCTACGCGGACCTGCTCGAATACATCGGCGACCCGCACTTCTCGAAGATTCCGGTCGAGCAACTGCTCTCGAAGAAGCTCGCGGCCGAGCGCGCGAAGCTCATCGATCCGGCCAAGGCCAACTGCAACGAGCCGCCTTCGAAGCTCGCCGGCATGGGCTCCGACACCATCTACCTGACGGTCGTCGACGGCGAGGGGAACATCGTCTCGCTCATCCAGAGCAACTATGCCGGTTTCGGATCGGGCCTGACGCCGAAAGGTGGCGGCTTCATGTTGCAGAACCGCGGCAACTTGTTTTCATTGAAGCCCGGGCAGCCCAACACCATCGAGGGGCACAAGCGGCCCTTGCACACCATCATCCCGGCGTTCCTGCAGAAGGACGAGGTGCGGATCGGGTTCGGGATCATGGGCGGCTGGAACCAGGCGCAGGCACACGCGCAGTTCGTCTCGGACATCGTCGACCACGGGATGACCATCCAGCAGGCACTGGAGGCGGGGCGGTTCACCAAAGGCACCTTCGAAGGCTGCGACGTGGAGATGGAGAGCTCGATCCCCCAGGACGTGCGCGACGAGCTCACTTCGATGGGACACAAGATCGACGTAAAGCCTTTGCGGACGCCGAACTTCGGCTACGGCCAGGCAGTGATCTTCGATCGCCGCAGCGGAGTGAAGTTCGGTGCGTCGGACCCCCGCCACGACGGCGAAGCCATTCCGGTGCCGGCGCCGTATCTCGCGCGCTAGACGGACGCCAAGGAAACCACGGCGGCGCCGGAGATGGCGAACGCGACGAGCACCAGATACGCGATGCCAAGCCCGGCAAACTTGGCCAGCGTGCGCAGCTTGCTGTCGCCATAGACCCGCCGCAGCGCGACGTACAAATAGACGGCGCAGATGAAGAACGCCGCGGTGTTGAGGGCGTTTCCGGCGGCGCCGCGGAGGAGGCCTCCTGGCGTCAGCACGATGAGCGCGAAAGCGTGGAAGTACAGCGCGAAGATGAGATGCTCCGCGTAGTAGCGCCTGCGCCAGAACAGCTTCAACAGGAGTGCGAAGCCAGGCAGCAGCAGAACAAACGCCTTGGGCAGCGTCGCCGCCATGCTCCTCTTCATCACCGCCGCGGCCTCTTGCTGTCCCATCGCCGCGAGCTTCTTGCCGCGCTCGCGAAAGAAATGCTCCAGGCGTCCTTCATGCGCGACGTCGGAAGTGGACAGGTCGCGGTTCTCGATTCGGACGACGTCGGGCTGCGAGCGTTCGAAGGCAAAGAAGAAGATGGCCGCCGCGACGATGTAGAGCTTGAGCGGCGAGGTGTAACGGACGCGGTGGCCGGCGAGGTACTCGCGCGTGACCTCGCCGGGGCGCAGGAAGAACGGGACCAGCGTGTGGCGGAGCCGCGAGTCGAAGCCGAGGACCTCTTCCACCGCCTCATTCGCGAGCGCGCCCAAGGGCACGTGCAGTTCGATGTTGCTCTGGCCGCAGGCATGGCAGAACTTGCCCTGGTGCTCGGTGCCGCAGTTGGGACAGTTCATTGCCGAGCGCTCGTCTTGGCGGCGGCGCAAGCGGCCTCGAAGTCTGCGCGGGCGGCTTCCCGCAGCGTCACTTGCACCGTCTCGCGCCCTGGGGGGCGCTTCTTGAAATCGCCGGTGAAGGCGGAGGCGCCGGCTTCGCCGGCGACGGGCGGAGCGCGAAGGCGCGCAGCATTGATCGATCCGTCCGGTTCGAAGCCGCGCGCGAGGGTGCCGCCGTCGTCCATCACCAGGTCGGGATTGTTCCACCTGCCCGTCAGTTGAAGCTTCGGCCGCAGGTCCTTGCCGAGCTGGCGGTCGATGAACGACTTCCGGCGCATGTGCAGCTCGACCGTCCTGCCCTGGAAGTCGAGCCCGAAATGCCGCTCCATCTCGCCGCCGAGCCACAGATCGTAGCGCTCTCCCCGCGGGGTGCAGAGAACGGCGGTGCCCGTCAATTGCGGCCCGCTCGGCTTACCTCGGCCGCTGCCGCCCCTTCCGGGCACGATGCTGACGAAGAGCACGAAGTCGCCCGCGGTCGTGGAATGAAGCCGGCCGAAGCCTTGCCAGCGGGGATACAGATGGAAATGGCCGCCCAGGTAGAAGCCCCAAGGACTCAAGACGACGGTGGCGAGGATTGCGAGCACCACGCAGGCGCCGAGGCACGACAAGAGGACCTTGGTGCCGCTGGGTGCCGGCCGCGCCTTCGGCGCATCCCGCGGCTGCGGCGGCGAGTCCCATCCATCGCCCGGCATCGCCCCTCCGCGTCCCGCCAGCCATGTGCGGGACGCGTCGAGTGCATATCACGCGGGGCAGCGGCGCCGTGCTACGGCAAGAGGCGCGAGATGCCTGCCCACCGGTGCGAGGAGCTCGCCCGCTGCATCAGCCATCCGGTGACGCCGATGACGCCGGCCATCGCAAGCAGGTTGACGGTGCCGACGATGCTGACGGCGCGCTGCGCGGTCTTCTGCTCAGGCGTTGCATTCGGCGACGGCTTTCCGCCTTCCCGCGTCGGGACGTAGCCGCCGTTTTCCGCGCCGAGGTAAGAACCGATCGCGCTCGCGGCAATGGTCGCCGCGACGGTGGTGCCGATCAGGACGTCCTTGGTCAGGACGAGGTTGCGCGTCCGCCGGCCGAGGATGCGACCGGAGAACGCCGACCTTCCGGCAAGCCAGGTGAGAGCGACCGCGCCGAGCGAGATTCCGTTCACCCACTTGTAGCGATTCCAAGCCGCTTCCAGGACCTTGCCGCGCTCTTTCTCGTCCTCGATGCCGCGCACTGCCGGGCCGAGCGAGTACTTGCCGAACAGCGCGCCGCCAAAGCCGGCGGCGATGCCCAGGTCGTGAAGCGCCAACGCGCCCGTGGTGAGAGCAGGTTCCATCCGATGATCTCCTTCGCTTGAGGTGAGCGCGGGCGATAAGCACGAAGCGCCAGTTGCAGAGGGACGCCCGCCCTGCAGGACGACGAGCGGCGACTCCCGTAGCCGCGCGCGTCCCGATGCGCTAGAAGCGCGCGCACCCATGGGTTTCGACGACAAGCTGAAGGCCGAGCAGGCGCGGATCGAAAAGGGCGGCGCGCCCAAGTACCACCAGAAGAACGCGGAGACCGGCAAGCTGTTCGCGCGCGAGCGGGTGCGGCTCCTCCTCGACGAAGAGACGTTCATCGAAGACGGCGCCTTCGCCAACGCGGTCGATCCCGAGTTGCCGGCGGACGGCGTCATCACCGGCCTTGGCAAGATGGGCGGACGCACCGTCGCGGTGATGGCGAACGACTCGACCGTCAAGGCCGGCTCCTGGGGCCGCCGCACGGTGGAGAAGATCGTCCGCATCCAGGAGCAGGCGCTCAAGATTCGCTGCCCGATGCTCTATCTCGTGGACAGCGCCGGTGCGCGCATCACCGACCAGATCGAGATGTTCCCCGGCCGCCGCGGCGCCGGCCGCATCTTCTTTCTGCAGTGCCAGATGAGCGGCCTCGTCCCGCAAGTGTGCTTGCTCTTCGGCCCCTCCGCCGCGGGCGGCGCGTACATCCCCGCGTTCTGCGACGTGGTGGTGATGGTCGACGGCAATGCCAGCATGTACCTGGGCTCGCCGCGCATGGCCGAGATGGTCATCGGCGAAAAAGTCACGCTCGAGGAGTTGGGCGGCGCGCGCATGCACTGCAGCGTCTCCGGGTGCGGCGACGTGCTGGTCAAGACCGAGCAGGAGGCCATCGAGGCTGCGCGCAAGTACCTCTCGTATTTCCCGTCCAACTTTGCGCTGCCCTTGCCGCACGTGCAGGCGGTGCCGCCGCAGAAGTCGGGAAAGCCCCTCGAGGCATTGATTCCGGCGGACGAAAACAAATGGTTCGACATGTTCGCGCTCTTGCGCGAAATCGTCGACCAGGACTCCATCTTCGAGATCAAGAAGCTGTTCGCGCCGGAGGTGATCACCTGCCTTGCGCGCATCGAGGGAAAGCCGGTCGGCATCATCGCCTCGCAGCCCAAGCACAAGGGCGGGGTGCTCTTCGTCGACAGCGCCGACAAGGCCGCGCGCTTCATCTGGCTCTGCGACGCGTTCGGCATCCCGCTCCTCTACCTGCCGGACGTGCCGGGCTTCATGATCGGCACCAAGGTCGAGCGCGAAGGCATCATCCGCCACGGCGCGAAGATGATCATGGCGGTGAGCGAAGCGACGGTGCCCAAGCTGTGCGTCATCGTCCGCAAGGCGTATGGCGCCGGCCTCTATGCGTTCGGCGGGCCGGCATTCGAGCCGGATTCGACGCTCGCTTTGCCGCAGGCGATGATCGCCGTGATGGGCGCCGCGGCGGCCGTCAACGCGGTCTACTTCAACAAGATCCAGGAGAAGCCGGAGGGCGAGCGCGCGGCCTACGTGCAGAAGCTGCGCGACGAGTACAAATCCGACATCGACATCTACAAGCTCGCCTCCGAGCAGGTGGTGGACGCCATCGTGCCGGGCGACAAGCTGCGCGACGAGATCGTGCGGCGGTTCGCTGCAGCGGCATCCCGGCCGAGGCCGCAAATGCCCAAGCGCCGCTCGGTCACGCCGGTCTAGGTGGAATCGCTGCTGGAGCCGCGGCCGACGTTGCGGCGAATGGCGCTGCCGCTCGTGGTCTGTTGCCTCCTCCTCGGCATCGCCTACGGCCGCACCGCGCAAGGTACGCAACACACCGGCGCTTGGGGCTATCGCGGCTGGTCGTTCGGCGCGCTCGCCTATTCCGACATCCTGGCGCTGCACGAAGACCGCGGCGGCGGCGCGCATGCGTTTCCGTACCTGCACGACAAGATCGAGTACCCGGTGCTGCTCGGCCTCGCCATGTGGCTGCCGAGCGCGCTGCAGCCGAACCGCAGCGGATACTTCGCGATTACGTATCTATTGATTGCGCTTTGCGCGCTCGGCTCCTTGTATCTGATCTGCGCGTTTCCCCGCAGCGCACCCTGGGCCTTCGCAGCGTCGCCGGCCTTGCTCGTCTACAGCGGGCTGAACTGGGATCTGCTCGGCATCCTGCCTTTGATGCTCGGCCTCTGGTACTGGGCGAAGGAGCGCGAAACAGCCGCGGTGGTGGCCCTCTCCATCGCGGTGTGGACCAAGTTCTTCCCGGTCCTGGTCCTCGGCGTCGTGCTCCTCGTCGCGACGCGCCAGTCCTGGAAGCATGCCCTGCGGCTGTTCGGCATCTTCGTCGCCATCACGGTCGCCTTGAACCTGCCCGTCGCCATTCTCGCCTTCGACAACTGGCGCTGGTTCTTCGAGTACAACCGCATCCGCGAAATCGAGCCCAGCCTGTACGGCTTCTTCGACGTCAACGCGCGGGCCTTCGCGCCCAAGGCGAACGCCATCTCGGCGGCCATCACGCTGGCGGTCGCCGCCGGCATCGCCGCCTACGAGTTGCGCACGCGGCGATTGCAAGCGCTCCCGGCTGCCTGCGCCCTCGTCTGCGTGTTCTTCGCGGTGAACAAGGTGTACTCGCCGCAGTATTGGCTGTGGGTGGTCGCGCTGACCGCGCTGGTCGGCCTTCCCGAATGGCTGCTCGCCACGGTGGGGGCCGCCGCGTTGTGCGACTTCGTGGTCAGCTTTTCGCTCTTGCACCTGCAAGTGCAGCGCGACCCGCAGGTGGCCTGGTTCTACCGGTTCGTCTTCTGGCCGACGGTCGCCGTCCGTTATTCGGTACTGGTCGCATGTGCCTTGGTGTCGCTGATGCGCGCGCGGCGGCTTGCGCTATAAAGACAGTTCGGCCGAGGAGGCGTGAGCAGCGTGGATTTCGAATTGAACGAGTCGCAGCAGAAGCTCTGCGCCATGGTGCGCGATTTCTGCGTCCGGGAAGTGAAGCCGCACGCCATGGAGTGGGACCGGGACGAGAAGTTCCCCCACGAAGTGGTGGCACAGCTCGGAGAGCTGGGACTGCTCGGCATGACGGTGCCCGAGGAGCTGGGCGGCTCCGCCCTCGACACCCTGTCGGTCGCCGCGGTGGTGGAGGAGATCGCGCGTTTCGACGGCTCGCTCGCTCTCACCGTCGCTTCCCACAACGGCCTCGGCACGTCTCACTTGTTGCGCTTCGGCTCGGATGAGCTGCGGCAGCGGTACATCCCTGACATCGCCTCCGGCAAGAAGCTCGCGGCCTGGGGACTCACCGAGCCCGGGAGCGGGTCGGACGCCGCGGGGATGCGCTCGACGGCCGTGCGCAAGGGCGACGGCTGGATCCTGAACGGCAGCAAGATGTTCATCACCCAAGGCACGGTGGGCGACGTCTTCGTCGTGCTGGCGCTCAGCGAACCCGAAAAGCGCCAGAAGGGCGTGACCGCCTTCTTGCTCGAAAAGGGGATGCCGGGGTTCGCGCAGCGCCCGCTCCACGGCAAGCTCGGAATGCGCTCGTCGGACACCGCCGAGCTCGTCCTCGAGGACGTCTTCGTCGAAGACTGGCGGCGCATCGGCGCGGTCAACGGCGGCTTCATCGACACCCTCAAGATCCTCGACAAGGGCCGCATCACCATCGGCGCCCTCAGCGTCGGCCTGGGCCGCGGCGCCCTCGAAGAGAGCCTCGCCTATTCGAAGGACCGCAAGGCGTTCGGAAAGCCCATCGGCGACTTCCAGGCGCTGCGCTGGATGATGGCGGACATGGCCACCGAGCTCGACGCTGCGCGGCTCCTCGTCCACCGGGCGGCGATGCTCTGCGATCAGGGCCGGCCGTACGGATCGGAAGCGGCGATGGGCAAGCTCTACGCCAGCGAAGCGGCCTGCCGCGCTGCCGCGAACGGAGTGCAGATCCACGGCGGCTACGGCTTCACCCGCGAGTTTCTGGTCGAGCGCATCTACCGCGACGTGAAGCTCTGCACCATCGGCGAAGGCACGAGCGAGATCCAGCGCCTGGTGATCGCCCGCGAGCTCCTCAAGGCATGAGCTTGGATTCGCTGGCAGACCGCGTCGTTCAAGGCGACGTGCGCGCAGCGGCGCGGCTGATGCGGCTCATCGACGACGCGCAGCCGGCGGCGGAAGAGGCGCTGCGGGCGCTGTGGCCGAAGACCGGCCGCGCGCAGATCGTCGGCATCACCGGCAACCCCGGCGCAGGCAAGAGCACGCTGGTCGATCGCCTGATCGCCCACCTGCGCAAGCAGGCCAAGACGGTGGGTGTGCTGGCGGTCGATCCCACCAGCCCTTTCACCGGCGGCGCCATCCTGGGCGACCGCATCCGCATGCAGGACCACGCCCTCGACCCGGGCGTCTTCATCCGCTCGCTCGCCACCCGCGGCCAGTTGGGCGGCCTCTCGCGGGCCACCTCGGACTGTGTTCGCGTGCTCGACGCCATGGGCAAGGACGTGGTGCTGATCGAGACGGTCGGCGTCGGCCAGGACGAGATTGAAGTCTGCCGGCTCGCGCACACCACCGTGGTGGTCGTCGTCCCGGGGATGGGCGACGACATCCAGGCCATCAAGGCCGGCATCCTGGAAGTGGCCGATCTGTTCGCCGTCAACAAGAGCGACCGCGAAGGCGCCGACCGCACCGTGCGCGATCTGCGCTCGATGCTGGAATTGAATCACATCATGGGCAAGGACGTGGTCGGCCACGAGATCGCCATCCTGAAGTGCGTGGCCTCGCAGAACGAAGGCATCGCCGAGGTCTGGGAGGCCATCGCCGCGCACCATTCGTTTCTCGTCCAGGGCGGCGGGCTCCTGGAGCGCGAGACGCAGCGCGCGCGCTTCGAGCTCTTGGAAGTGCTGCGCGAGCGCCTCTTGCGGGTGGCACTCGAGCGGTTGCAGTCGCATGGCGCGAGGCTCGACGATCTGGCCGTCCGGATCGCACGCCGCGAAACCGATCCCTACACCGTTGCCGACGATGCCGCGCGACTGGGATGATCGACGCGTCGGATCAAAAGCGGGTAGCGATGCTCTCCGCCGCGCTGGGCTTGCCCGACGATGCCATCAATCCGGAATTGGCGCTGGAGGCGCTGCGCCACGGCAGCTTCGTCCACGAGCGATCGCTCGCGCCGGGAAAGCCGCAGCTCCGCTCCAACGAGCGGCTCGAATTCCTCGGCGATGCGGTGCTGGGCTTCGTCATCGCGCGGCGCGCTTACGAGC
>DASXHM010000296.1:0-2889 GCA_036488495.1 Myxococcales bacterium
CGCCGCCATCTCCAAGGTGTGCGGCGCGATGTGCTTTCCGCGAATCTTGTGCGAGTTGTAGTCCTTCTCGTAGATCTTCACTTCCTCGCCGAGCTTGGTGATGTACGGGATGTCGATCTTCACCGTGCGATCGCGCAGCGCTTCCATGAACTCGTTGTTCTGCAGCTTCTTGTATTCGGGCTCGTTGGTGTGCCCGATGATCACTTCGTCGATGTCGGTCTGCGGGAACTTCTTCGGCTTGATGCGATGCTCCTGGGATGCGCCGAGCAGATCATAGAGGAACGCGACGTCGAGCTTGAGCACTTCGACGAACTCGATCATGCCGCGGTTCGCGATGTTGAACTCGCCGTCGAAGTTGAAGGCGCGCGGGTCGGAGTCGGAGCCGTACTCCGCGATCTTGCGGTAGTTCACATCGCCCGTCAGCTCGGTCGAGTCCTGGTTCTTCTCGTCCTTGGGCTGGAAGGTGCCGATGCCGATGCGGTCCTTCTCGGAGAGGAGGAGTCTTCGCACCTTCACGTGCGTCATCACCTTCGCGAAGTCGCCTTTGTACTCGGTCATCAGGTCGCGGAAGATCAGGCGCGAGGCCGGGCACAGGTCGCCGGTCGAAGGGATCTTGTAGCCGGAATCGGGCGGGCACAGATCCGCGAACACCTTCTCGCGCCAGTCTTCGGGGATGAGGAGCAGCGGGTCCTCGTTCATCGGCGAGGCGAACTTCTCGGTGTGGGTGGTGCCGTCCTCGCGCTTCTTGTCCAGCACCCAGCTGAACGTGTAGAGCGCGCCTTCCGCCGAGCGCGAGTACTCCTCGAGGCCCTTCTTGAGGAGCCGCACGATGGTGGACTTGGAGGAACCGACGGGACCGTGGAGCAGGATGACGCGGCGCTCGGTGCCGTACCCTTGGGCAGCGCTCTTGAAGACGTTGACCAGCTTCATGAGCGGCACGTCGAGCCCGTAGACCGCGTCGCGCCCGCCGAACTGCTCGTCGTGGAAGAAGTGGTAGCGGATGAGCCGCTTCTTGTTGTCGATGTACTCGGTCTTCCCGTGCGACAGGATCATGTCGTAGATGCGCTGGAAGGCCGTGCGCGTGATGCGCGGGTTCTCGCGCACGAGGCGCAGGTACTCCTCGAACGTGCCCTCCCAGTGCAGCTCCTTGAAGCTGGTCTTGTCCTGGAGAGCCGCGATCCGGGCGATGAGGTTGTGCTCGCTGGTCTGCATGCCGTTGCCCCTCTGGCGCTGTGTGGGCGCCCGTGCAGGATGCTCGAACGTAGCGCCAATGACGTGACCACCAACAGGAGCCGAGCGTCAAGCACAGCTTCTGTCGCACCAACCGGGGCGCTACAAAGCGGTTGGCACCGAGGGTGGCCCATGCAACTGTCCGCCCCGTCTTCACTGCATAATCGGGAGAACGCGCGATGCACAACCCGAAGCGCGACACCATCGTCGCGCTCGCCGTCGCGCTGCTTGCGCGTGCGGTGCCACTCGTGTTTGGCATGGAGCACTACGGCGACTCGCCGGTGCGCATCGAGGCGGCGCGGCGTTGGGCCGAGCACCCGCATCTGTGGCGCGGGTTCACCGAGGCGTTCCAGTACGGGCCGCTGCACCTCTCGCTGATCGGTTGGCTGATCGCCGTCGTCCACGACCGGGTCGTGGCGGCGCGCGCTCTCTCGCTTGTCGCTGGGCTTCTCTGCGTCTGGCTGCTCGGCCGGCTGACGCTGCGGCATCGCGACGCGGCGTCGGCGCGGTGGGCCATGTTCGGGCTCGCGCTCTCGCCGCTGCACATCCAAGCGAGCACCACCGGCGCGTCCGAGGCCGTGTTCCTGGCCATGTTTCTCGGCGCACTGCTCTTGTTGCTCGACGAGGAGGTCGTGGCGGCGGCGGTGCTGCTCGGCGCGGCGGGTCTCGTGCGTTACGACGGCTGGCTGTATGTGCCGCTCTTTGCGGCTCTTCTGTGGTGGCGAGCGCGCGACACGCCTCGCTCGGTCGGCTTCGCGGTGCTGGCGCTGGTTCCGGCGTTCGCCTGGATGGCGGTGAACGCGCGGTACGCCGGCGATGCGCTCGCGCCCATCCACCACATCGACAAGGACCACCGCTACCTCGCGCAGATCATGTTCGCCGAGATGGGCTCTCTGCGCTGGCGCGCGTATGGCCTCGTCTATTGGCCATTCGCGGTGTGCGGAACGCTGTCGCCGTTGCTCGGCGTGGCGGCGCTGTGGGGCGCGTGGCGCGCAATCTGGCGCAGGCTCTCGGGATGGGAGCTGGCTGCGCTGGCGTGGCTGCCGGTCGTGTACTTCACTTTTCGGACTTCGGTCTTGGGCGACTTCCGGCCGCTCTCGCGCTTCGCGATGGTCGCGTCGGCGTTGTCGTTGGTCTTCGCGGGCGATGTGCTGCGCGGGTTTTTACGAGGGCCGGTCGTGGCGGTACTGATCGCCTGGCCGCTCTTCTTGGGGTTCGCCTGCTACGGCCGCGACGGCGGCCTCGCGGAGTGGGCGCGGCCGCTCTCGCCCATTTCGACGGTGCCGCCCGGAATCGCGCAGGCGTCGAAGTATCTGCGGGCGAATGTCGGGAGCTCAGACGTCGTCCTGCTCGACAGCAGCGAGTACTACCTCGACATTCTGATCGCCTTCGAGACCCGGCTTCGCGACGAGCAGTGGATCCGCGCCGCCTGGACGGACGACTTCGAGCAGCGCTGGCAGCGTCTCGATCCTTCGTGGGCCGTCTTGATCGACCGCGGCTCCCTGGGCGATTGGACGAAAGACCGTTTCGATTATCGGGGCAAACACTTCTGCCTCGCCCAGCGGTTCACGTACGCCGGGATTTACCGACGGTGCGAGCGTTAGCGAGGCGCGTCGATCGAAATCGCGGACGAGTGCTTTACGGACGAGCCACCTTCTG
>DASXHM010000140.1:0-2104 GCA_036488495.1 Myxococcales bacterium
GCCATCGCCCGCGGCGTCATCGTCGGGCCGCGCATGTTCGTCGCCACCCGCGCGATGGCCCCGACCGGGCTCTATCCGCTGCTCGGCTATTCGTGGGAATTGCAGGTGCCGGAAGGCGTGCAGATCGTCGACGGCCCGGAGAACATCCGCAAAGCCGTGCGTGAGGAAGCGAAGTACGGCGCGGATTGGATCAAGTTCTACGCCGACCGCAAATACTACGCGACCGGCGATGCCAAACGGCCTTTGCGCTCGTGGGTGAACTTCACCAAGCCGGAAATGGAAGCCATCGTTTCGGAAGCGCATCGGCTGGGCAAGAAGGTCGCGGCGCACGCGATGGGCTGGGACGGCATCGACGCGGCGCTGACCGCGGGGGTGGATTCCATCGAGCACGGCGACGGCTTCACCGAAGACCTGCTCGCGCGCGCCGCAAAGCAAGGGGCCTACTGGTGCCCCACTCTCTACGTCGGCGTCTGGGTCGCTCCCGGCCGCGGCGGCTTCTGGCCGGCGATGGTGGAGATGTCGCGCAAAGCCATCGGCCTCGGCATGAAGCACGGAGTGCGCATCGCCTTCGGCACCGACGCGGGCGGCTTTCCCTGGACCGAGAACGAAGCCAAGGAGTTTCCGCTGATGGTCAAGGGCGGCATGTCCCCCATGCAGGCCATCAAGGCCGCAACCAGCGTCGCGGGAGCGCTCCTCGACCCGATCTGCCCGCCGCAGATGGCGTGTCCGGGCAGCGAAGTCGGCGCCATCGAGAAGGGAAAGCACGCCGATTTGATCGCCGTCGACGCCGATCCCTTGCAGGACGTGACTGTCCTTCAGCGCGTGTTCTTCGTGATGAAGGATGGCGAGGTGCTGAAAACCCGTTAGATCCAAAGCGGAATGCACCTCGTGAAGGCCGCGCCGCCGGCCAGCTTGCGCGAGCGGGCGCGGCTGACGTTGCAATACCTGCGCTATCTGCCGCGGACCTTCGGGCTCGTGCGGGAGTCGTCGCGCGCGTTCGCGGTGGGCCTGATCGTGCTCCTGCTCGGCCAGGCGGCGCTGCCGGCGTCGATGGCGTGGGTGGGAAAGCTCATCGTCGACGCGGTGGTTTCGGCGGCGAAGGGCGGCGTTCCGGCGCAGCGCTGGCACGTGTTGAAGCTGGTCGGCCTGGAAGCCGGGCTGATGGTGCTCTCCACCGCGATGTCGCGCGGCCAGGCGCTGCTCCGCGACCTCATGCGCGCCTCGCTCGGCAACCACGTCAACACGCTCATCCTGGAAAAAGCCGCGACGCTGGAGCTGCGGCATTTCGAGGACGCCGACTTCTACGACAAGATGCAGAACGCGCGGCGCGAGGCTTCCAACCGCCCGCTCTCGATGGCGCTGGAGACTGCCTCGCTCTTGCAGCAAGTCTTGATCCTGCTCTCCTATGCAGTGCTGTTGGCGCGGCTCTCGCCGTGGTCGGTCCTGCTCATCGCCGCCGCGTCGGTGCCGTCGTTCGTGGCGGAAGCGCGGTTTTCCGGGGAATCGTTCCGGCTCAATACCTGGCGCGCGCCGGAAGGGCGCCGGCAGAATTACCTGGAATGGATTCTCACGCGCGATTCGCACGTCAAGGAAGTGAAGCTGTTCAACCTGGGGCCGCTCGTGCTCTCCCGCTACCGCGCGCTGTTCGACAAGTTCTACGCGGAGGACCGATCGCTGGCGCTGCGCAAAGGGGCGGCCGGGCTCGCGCTCGGGTTCGTTTCTCTAGCGGCGTTCTACGGCGCCTATGCGTTCATGGCGGTGCGGGCCGCCTTGGGTTTGATCACGCTCGGCGATTTGACGCTGTACCTCTCGGTGTTTCGCCAGGGGCAATCGTCCATTCAATCAGCGCTCGCTTCCATCGGCAGCCTGTACGAGGACGGGCTCTTCATGTCGAACCTCTTCACCTATCTCGACATCGAGACGGGAGGCGAAGAGCCGCGCTCGAACCCGCCTTTGCAGCCGGCCCGCGCGGCCGCGCAGGAAATCGAGTTTCGCGACGTTTCCTTCCGTTATCCGGGCAGCGAGAAATGGGTGCTGCGCGGGGTCAGCCTGAAGCTCGCCGCGGGGGAGAAGCTCGCCATCGTCGGCGAGAACGGCGCCGGCA
>DASXHM010000340.1:0-3693 GCA_036488495.1 Myxococcales bacterium
GAGAACGAGGCCATCACCCAACTGCAGAAGCAGCGGCGCATGCTGAAAGAGGAAGTCGACGCCGAAGACATCGCGGAAGTGGTGTCGAAGTGGACGCGCATCCCGGTCTCCAAGCTGCTCGAGGCGGAGATGCAGAAGCTCGTCCACATGGAAGAGCGGCTGCAGGAGCGCGTGGTCGGCCAGGAGGAGGCGGTGCGCGCGGTGGCGAATGCGGTCCGCAGGGCGCGCTCGGGCTTGCAAGATCCCAATCGGCCCATCGGCAGCTTCCTCTTTGCCGGCCCGACCGGCGTGGGCAAGACGGAGCTGTCGCGCGCGCTGGCGGAGTTCCTCTTCGACGACGAGCAGTCGATGGTGCGGCTCGACATGAGCGAGTACATGGAGAAGCACTCGGTGGCGCGGCTCATCGGCGCTCCTCCGGGATACGTTGGTTATGACGAAGGCGGCCAGCTCACGGAGGCGGTGCGCAGGCGGCCGTACACGGTGGTGCTGTTCGACGAGATCGAGAAGGCCCACCGCGACGTCTTCAACGTGCTGCTCCAACTCCTCGACGACGGACGGCTGACGGACGGCCAGGGCCGCACGGTCGACTTCCGCAACACGGTGGTCATCCTCACGTCCAACCTGGGCTCGCAGCACGTCACCGGCGAGGACCAGGCTGCGGAAGATCGGCGCGTTCGCGAGGCCATCCGCAACGAGCTGCGGCCGGAGCTGTTGAATCGCATCGACGAGATCGTCGTCTTCCACTCGCTGCAGCGCAAAGAGCTTGGGCGCATCGTCGAGATCCAGCTCGCGCGTTTGAGCAAGCTGCTCGCCGACAAGCACCTGACGCTGGAATTGACGGACGCGGCGAAGGAAGCGGTGGGAAAGGCGGGATACGATCCGGTGTATGGAGCGCGGCCTTTGAAGCGCGCCATCCAGCGGCTCATCCTCGATCCGCTCGCGGTGAAAGTATTGAAGGGCGATTACAAGCCCGGCGATACCGTGCGGGTGGACGCCGACTCGTCCGACGACGTGCTGACCTTCTCGCGGATCGAAGGTGCGGCAGAGCCGGCGACGCTGCACTGACGCCAATGTGCTAGACGCCGCTCGTGGACGAGCTCGAGCTGGAGAAACTGCGAGAAGCGAGCGGCCTTCGCTTGGACAAGGAAGGCCGCTTCTGGCACCGCGGCGAGCCGGTCGAGCACGAGCGCACCATCTCAGTGCTGCACCGCGGAATCCATCGCGCTCCCGACGGGCGTTGGGCGACGCGCATCGGGCATGAATGGGGATATCTCGAGGTCGAAGACGCGGCGCTGTTCGTGCAGCAGCTTTCGGTCGCGGACGGAAGCCTGCGCGGGCAGCTTCTGACCGGCGAGTGGGTGGAGATTTCGGAGCTCTCGCACGGCGCGGACGATGCGCTCTACACGCGCGTGCGCGGGGAGCGCGCGCGGTTGTCGCGGCCGGCGCAGGCGTCGCTGATGCCTTGGCTCCACGAAGAGGCCGGGACGTATTTCCTCGACGCGAACGGCGCGAGGGTTGCGATTGGCACCGACCGCGGCCCTGAACCACAGCGTGACGATCCGGCTAAAATGCGAACATGAAGAAGAGCGTCAGAGCGTCGCGCGCGCCAGTCGCCACCAGCAAACGAAAGCCGCCGTTCAACGAGTTCGACGATTTGTTCGCGCAGATGCAGGGGAAAGGGCGCGAGTTGCAGAGCGCCTTCGATGCGACTCCGGCGCAGCTCGGCAGGGCCGCAGTGAACGCTGCGCTCGGAAACCCTGACCGGCCGCGTCGGCGCGGGCGCCGGAATTGAAAGCTCGACGGCGGCCGAAGACGCTATTTCTTTGAGCGAAGCAGCTTCGTCAGCCGCCCATTGATCTTACCGAACACCGGATTATCCGCCTCGGCGTGAGTTTCACTCGCGCGTTTTGCCGCCATCCGGAAGGCCGCAGTGAGCCGCTCGCCACGCGACGGCCCCTTTCGACGATCCGGCTCTGCCGCCGGCGCTGGTTCTTGCGATGTGCGCCGTGCCATCGTCCGCATGCTAAGCCCAAAACGCTCTCTCGCCGCTAGCGGTCTCGCGCGAGTGACCACAGGTGACGGCCGGTCTGGATTTCGTCCAGATTCCTGGTCTCGCGCAGCAACGCGACGATGGCGGCGCAGAGGTCGTCCACCGGAATCGGGCGCAGATCTTCCGAGATGCCACGCAGTCCGGGAAGCGCGCCGAGCCCCTTGAGCAACGCGCCGGCGAGCGGGGGGGGAGCGCGGTCCTTGCCGTCGCTCGGCTTCGACGCGCTGTGCGTGGAATCGAGAAACGACGGGCGCAGGATCGCGTGCGGAAGGCCGCTCTGTCGCACCACCTCTTCGGCTTTGTATTTCCAGCCGAGATAGCCATTGCCGGGCTTCGCGCCCAGTGCCGACACGAGCACGAAGTATTGGTTGCCGCCGGTGCGTTTCGCCGACTCGACGAGCTGAACGACTGGCAGATAATCGGAGCTTTCGTAGGTATCGCCCTGCGCGAAACGCCGCCGCATGGTGCCGACGCTGCAGACGACGGCCTGGCTGCGGCGCATCGCTTCGTCGAGCTTGACGGAGTCGGCGAGGTCGCAGATGAGCGCGTCGGCATCGCTCCCCAGTGGGTGCTTTGCCGCGGTCTTGGGCCGCACGTGCGGAATGGCCGTGAAGCCGCGCTGCCGCAGCGCAGGAATGAGCGCGCTGCCGACGGCGCCCGTGGCGCCCGCCACGAGGACGGTGGTCATGGTGCGCCTTGTATCGCTTTCACGCGCGGTGCGCTCCGTGGGTCGGCCGCATCCGCGCTTTGCGCTCGGGAGGGGCGGCGAGTTTGCGTCAGAGCGCGTCGGCCCAGCCGAAGGCGATGTTCGCGGACCTTCGCGAGAGCCGCGGCACAAGGCCAAGCCGCTGCAGCTCCTCGCCGCGCGCGCTGTCCTTGACCAAGACGCCCCGCTTCGCCACCCGCCGCGCCTCGCGCAGCGTCTCCGCCTCGAGCGGGGAGTGGTCGGCGTGAACGCGCAGCAGCTCGAACGACGGCCCCGCATCTCCGGCAATGCGGAACATCGGGTCGAGGAGCACCACGTCGAAGGCGCCGGCCGACATCTGGCGGAGCGCCACGCGGTGATCGCCGAGAGTCACCTCGACGAGCCGCCCCGGAGCGCGACCGTGGCCTGGAAGACGTGTAAGCGCGGCAGCCGTAAACGCAGCCAAGAGCGGGTCCGCCTCGACGCCGACCACGGGCGCCGACGTCGCCTGCGCAGCAAGAAGCGCATCGCCGCCCAGGCCGAGCGTGGCGTCGAGCACCCTCTCGCCCGGCCGCAGCTCTGCCGCCTTCACCAGCGGATCGGCGTCACCTTTTCGAGCGCGCAAGAGCCGCAGGAAGGCGAGACCGGCAGTGGCGCGGAAGGCGCGGCCAGCCTCGTACAGATCGGCGCGGTGCTCCGCGAGCACGAGCAACGGAGCGCCGAGCGCGCTCATCTCATGCAGCGGCCGGCCCTGACGCGGCTCGTGCAGAAGCCCGAACCTGCGCGCGAGATCGTCCGCTTCGGCAGGATTTCCGCTCTGCGCGGTGGTCACGATCGGACGCACTTCACCGTCACTGTACCCCGCGCTTGACTTCGCCGAGCGCCCGCCGTACAAACCGCGCCCGCTCGCTGCCGGGCGGGTAGCTCAGCGGTAGAGCATCGGTCTTACACACCGAGG
>DASXHM010000012.1:0-4818 GCA_036488495.1 Myxococcales bacterium
GAGGCGTCGACGCCGGCGACACCGGCGAAGCACTGGATGAGGCCGATGATGGTTCCGAGGAGGCCGACCAGCGTCGCGACGTTGCCGATCATCGCCAGATAGCCGGTGCGCTTCTCGATGCGGGGCATCTCGCGGAGCGAAGCCTCGTCCATGGCCGCCTGCACTTCATCCTCGCCCTTGGGGACGTTGATGAGGCCTGCCTTGACGATGTTGGTGAGCGGCGTCGCCTTTTGGCCTGCGGTGTAGCTGATGGCCTTGTCGAGGTCGCCGTTGAAGATGTGCGTCTTCAGGCCGCGCAGGAACTGGTCCTTGTCCACGCTCGCGGAGAAGAAGAGCACCTGGATGCGGTCGATGACGACCGCCACCGCGAAAACGAGGCAGAGGGCGATGGGGTACATGCCGAAGCCGCCGCCCTTCCAGTGATGCGCGATCAATTCGAAAATCGAACCCATGGTTTTCCGTCCTTCTCCTTGAAATGTCAGCGCGGGCGTCTACCCGCCGTCCAGCCGAGCCGTTGCTCCCAGTCCGCTTGCAAGGTGGGGACCGACCTGCTGGGCGTCAATCGGTCGCCTGCCGTTGCCTTCCGGGAGCAGGCCCTCACGTGCCTTTTGCGGTTAGCAGGCTCCGCGCCAACCGCCTCCCGGAAGTGCTAGGGAGTCGGTTCGATGGCGCGCGATCCGTCCTTTCCCCGCACGCGGCACGTCGCTCTGTCGTATTTCGGGCAGGAGCAGGCGAAAGCGGAGGGTGCGGAGGCGATTCTTCTTCCCACCCGTTCCGCGGAAGGTGAGCCCCACGCGGGGATCCCCTTGCCCGAGCCGGTGCAGCCCGGCGCACCGGGAGTGCCGGCCAAAGGCGATCTCCCGGCTGCCGCCGATGCCCCGGCGCTGTCGACTGGCGTACAGCCGGCGGCGCCGCAGCCGCGAGAGCTTCCACGGGTGGTGGTCGCGGACGTGGCGACGCCCGCAGGTGCGGACGAGTGCCTGGGCATCGACGGAAACCCGGCCCGGGTCCGCTGCGCGAATTCGCTGGAAGGCCGCGAGGCGTCGGCGGAGGCCGCCACCCTGGCGGCGGAGCTGGGCGAGGCGGTGCTGCTCGACGGCGCCGGGCGCTGGTACCAAGAGGGGCCGAAGGCCACAGGCTACTGCCGCTCCTGCGAAGCCGCGCTCCTGGAAGAGCTGCGCGAGAGCTACGGCGACCACTTCGAGCCCTTCGAGGTGCTGCCGCTCTTGCGCGAGGAGGCGCTGCCGCCCTTGGAGCGGCCGTTCGCGCGGGTGAAGGAGGCGATGCGCCTCGCGGAGGCGGTAGCGGCGGCGAAGCGCGCGGTGCTGTCGGCGCGCGATGCCGCGAGGCGCGAGCGCAGCCTGGAGATGGCGGTGTTGGGCAAGGTCGGCCGGGTGGACGCGCTCGCCCTGCTCCTCTGCGCGCACCTGGACGGGCTCGTCTTCGAGTTGCCCTCAACCGATCCGTACGAGGCGCTCCTGCCGCTCGCGGCGGCACGGGCCGCGCTCGGTTCACGCCCCGCGGTCGCGCTCTTGCCCGAGGCGGCGACCGAGGCGGAGGCGCGCCTGTTGACCGCACTCGCCACCGCCTGCGACTGCGACGTGCTGCTCCGAGAAGGCGCGGGCGCCGAAGCGCGGATGGCCGTCGCGGCGCATCGCAAGTTCATGGCGCTGGTCCGGCAGCGCTTCCGCCCCTCGCACCCGCTCGCCGACGCGGAGATCCTGCTCTCGCCGCAGTGCGATCATTGGACGATGGGCGAGCACGCGAAGCTCTCGGCGACCTGCCTCGGCCATCTCGCCCGCGCGCAGCTCCACGCGGCGCTGCGGCTCGACCTCTCCCAACCGGTGGCTGCGCCGCTCTTGGTCCTCGCCGGGGCCTCCGCCATCTCGGCTGCCGATGCCGCGATGGCGCGGCGGTTCGTCGAAGGCGGCGGCGATGCGCTGGTGCTCGGACGCTGCTCGGTTTCGGACCCGGAAGGCCGCTCGGGCGAGCCGGTCTTTCGCGAGGTGAAGTCCGGGCTCGAGCGGGTGGGCGACGGGCGCGTCTATGCGGTGGACGATCCAACGCTTCTGCCGCGCGCGCTCCGCGAGCTCGGACGCAGGCCCCAGGTGCTGCTCGCGGGGCGCGGCCGGCTGCTCGCGCGCGCCTATCTCGACGGAGAGCGCAAGCTCGACGTGCACCTCGTCAACCTCGATCCGGCTGCCGCGCAAGGGGTGCAACTCACCATCGCCGGCCAGGCCGCGGGCGGCGGGCGCAGCGGCTATTGGTTCGCCGAAGACCGGCAGGGCGGGCCGGACGGCGAGCGCATCACCCTGAACCCGTCCGGCTTCTCGGTGTCGACCATCCTCCCGAGCATCGACACCTACGCGCTCCTGACGGTACCGCGCTAGTCGCGGCGTGCTGGTGCTGGTCCGGGTTTTCGCGCTGGTCGCGGTGCTGGTGCCGGTGCTCGTGCTCGCGTGAGCTACGGCTTGTCGCGAATCACCACCGGCGGTGGCGGCGGATCGCTCGACCGATCGAGGTCGACGATGCGGGTGCGCCCGACGTACGGCGTGGTCTCGTAGCGGGTGATCTTGCCGATCTTCCGCACGATCAAAGCCATCCGCTCGGCCTCGCGCAGGATCGCGTGCAGCTCCTCGCGCCCCTTGTCCTTCTCCACCGTGCGCCGGAAGAGCAGCTCGGAGAAGCCAAGCACGCTGGTGAGTGGCTGGTTCAGCTCGTGGGCGGCGGCGCCGGCCAGTTCCGAAACCAGGGCGGCCTTCTCGGCGACCGCGAGCCGCTCTCGCGTCTCCTGCAGCTCGTGCGCCGCGAGCAGCTCCTGGCGCAGGTCGCGGAAGACGCCGACCACGGCGGTCTCCTCGCCGCCTTCGGCGACGAGCGCCACCGACAGATCGACGGGGATCGCCTCGCCGCTCGCCGACAGCACTTCGGCGCGCATGGTGGAGACGCCTTGGCGGAGCTTGCGCATCACCTCCTGCGCCTGCCCTTCGGGGTAAAGACTGGTCGCGTGGGCTTTGCCCACCACCTCGGCGGCGCGCCTGCCGGTGATCTTCTCCGCGCCCTTGTTGAAGAGGAGGATCGAGCCGCGCAGGTCGGTTGCGACGATGCCGCCCTCGGTCGCGTCGATCAAGCGCTCCAAGAACTCCTTGGTCTTGCGCAGCTCCAGCTCCAGCTCGCGGCTCTCGGAGACGTCGCGGAAGGTGAGGACGGCGCGGCCGTTGGCGGAGTGCATCGGCCCGGCGGAGACACAGAGCGTCATCTGCCTTCCGTCTTTGGAGAGCACCCGCAGGTCGGCGGAAATGACCCGGCCGCCGCGGAGCAGCTCGCGCCGGACCAGGCCCGCCTCCATCGCGCTCTCCTTCGCCACCAGCTCCTGCAAGGGAAGCCCGCGCGCCGACTCGGGGCAGACGCCGAGGATGGCGCAGCCCGACGGGTTCAGCGACAGCACCCGGCCCTGCTCGTCGAGGATGGCCATGCCGTCGTTGACGTGCGCGAACAGCTCTTCGTAGCGGCGAAGCTGCGAGAGCTCGCGCTCCACCGCGACGCGCTGCGAGCGCTCGGTCTGGACGAGGCCCGCGTTGCGCAGCGCCACCGCCGCGGCGCTCGCCACCGAGGTCAAGAGCGCCACTTCGCGCGGTTCGAAGCCTTTGCGGGTGCGCGAGCGGACGAAGAGCACGCCGACGGTCTGGCCTTCGCAGACCATCGGCACCACAGCGAGCGCGGTGATGTTCTGCGAAGAGATGTGCTCGCGAACCGGATCGAGCAGCGCGTGGCTCTGGGCGTCGCTGACCGCGAGCGGGGCGCCGGTGAGGAGCACGTGGCGGATCTCGGGATAGAGCGCGAGGCTGATCACCTTCCCCCGCGCCGAGGTGTCGTCGCTCGTCACCAGCACCGAGCCCGAGCCGTCCGGGTTGACCAGCACGATCGAGCAGCGCTCGACGGTGAGCCGTCCGGCGATGCGCCGCACCACGTGCCCGAGCAGATCTTCGAGATCGCCACCGCGCGCCAGCGCGGCCGTCACGTCGACCAACGCCTCCAGATCCTCGTCCTTGCGGCGCGCGTCGGCCGTCGCCTGTGCGAGCAGCGCGAGGAGCTGCGGCACGTCGTCGGGAGTGCGAACCATCGCGTCGACCCGCGCGTCCGGCGGCATCGTGCCGTCGTGAGCGAGACCGAGGAGCGGCGAGAACCCGGCCCGGGCGCGGGTGATGGTCCCGTCGTCGAGGTCGAGGTCGACGAGCGCCGCGGCGCCAGCCTCGCTCGACAGCTCGATCCCCTTCTGGGAAAGCGCAGCGCCGCATGCTTCAGCGCGGGGGCCAATCAGGGCGAGGCGGATCTTGCGAACGAACGGCGCCAAAGGCTTCTTCTCCTCACGCCCCCCCGCGTGAAGAGCACTCTACCGTAGGCCCCTAGGCTCGACGGAAGGCCGAAAGTGCGGCTGCTTGCACCTCTTTGACGGGAACGCCGGAGCGCTCCGCGGCCTGCCTGCAATCGTCGAATTCCGGTTGGGCGTTGACGAGCTGGCCCTGCGCGCGACCGAGCTTCACTCGGATGGGGCCGTACTCCGTCTGTACGCTCAACAGCTCGCGGGTGAGGACGGTGCGCGAAACGTGGGTCGCGCGGATACCCAAGGTCGAGGTCTCGCGAAAGATCACCGTCTCGACGTCGGCTCGCGCCGCCTCGGTGCAGAGGACGCCGAAGAGATGCCCGGGCCGGCCCTTCTTCATCGTCACCGGCGCGATCCACGCGTCGAGCGCGCCCGCCGCCAGGACTTTCTCCAACGCCACCGCAGCGAGCTGCGGCGAGAGATCGTCGAGGTTC
>DASXHM010000065.1:0-34958 GCA_036488495.1 Myxococcales bacterium
GAGGAAGTGCCGCTCGAAAATCCGGCCGCGCCCAAGGGTTGGGCCGAAGTCTAGCGGACCGTCATCGTGTGGAAGATCTTGCGCGCCTCGGTGCCGGGCTCGGCCCACGTCAAGGCGAAGACCCCTTGTCAGGATGCGCACTCCGCCATGGCCACGAGCGATGGCGTCCTGGTGGTGGCCTGCGCGGACGGGGCGGGGAGTGCGCAGCGCAGCGATGAAGGGGCAACCGCCGCCGCGGCGGAGTTCGTCAGCGCGGCGTGCTCCTTGGTTCGCGAGAAGCGCGAGCTGGGAGAGGCGGCGGTCCTGGAGTGCTTCCGCGCGGCGCGCAGGGCGGTGGAGGCGCGCGCGGTGCGGATCGAAGTTCCCCGCCGCGAGCTCGCCTGCACCTTGCTCGGCGCCATCGTCGGCCCCGAACAAGCGTGGTTCGGGCAGATCGGCGACGGCCTCATCGTCGTCGGCGAGAACGGCACCGGGTACAGCCCGGTGTTCTGGCCGCACGCCGGCGACTATCTGAACGAGAGCGACTTCCTCACCGACGAACGCTACGAGGCGCGGTTGCAGCTCGCGCAGCGAAAGGCCCCGGGGGAGCTGGCGCTGACCACCGACGGGCTGCAGCTCCTGATGGCGAACCTCGCCGCGCGCAGCATCCACCACGGCTTCTTCGCGCCCATCTTCGCCCGGCTGCGCGAGATCCAAGACGAGACCGCGCTGCTCGCGCCGTTGCAAGAGTTCCTCGAATCCGCCGCCGTGAACGCCCGCACCGACGACGACAAGACGCTGCTGCTGGCGGTGCGAAGGTGATCTTCTTCGACAACAAAGGGCAGCGGGTGCGGCTCGGCCGCGAGATCGCGCGCGGCGGCGAGGGCGCGGTCTTCGAGGTGAACGGCGACGAGCGCGTTCTGGGAAAGCTCTACCTGCGCCCGTTGGACGAGGAGAAGCGCCGCAAGCTGTCGTGGATGGCGGCGCACGGGACGAGCGCGCTCTTGGAAGAGACCGCCTGGCCGCGCACGACGTTGCACCGCGCGCAGGGCCTGCCGCCGGTCGGCTTCTTGATGCAGCGGATCGCGGACGTAAAGCCCGTGCACCTGCTCTATTCGCCGGCCAGCCGCGCCGCCGAATTCCCTGCTGCAGACTGGGGCTTTCTCTTGAAGGTGGCGAGAAACGTCGCCTCGCTCTTCGAGACGGTCCATGCCGAAGGGCACCTGGTCGGCGACGTCAACGAGCGCAACGTCCTGGTTTCGCCCGCGACCGGCGAGGCCCGGTTGATCGACTGCGATTCGTTCCAGATCCACGCCGGCGAGGTGGTCTACCCCTGCGAAGTGGGGGTGGCCCGCTTCACGCCGCCCGAGCTGCAGAACCGGCATTTACGCCTCGAACGCACGCTCGAACACGATGCGTTCAGCCTTGCCGTCCTGCTCTTCCACCTCGTCTATCTCGGGCGGCATCCGTTCGACGGCGTGTACCAGGGCAAGGGGGAGATGACCTCCGAGCGCGCGATCGCCGAGCTTCGCTTCGCTTACGGCAAGGACGCTGCGGCGCGACGGATGAAGCCGCCGCCCATCCACCTCCCGTTCCGCGCCGCGCCCGAGCGGCTGACCGCGCTGTTCGAGCGTGCGTTCTCTCTCTCGTCGCTGCGCGGTGGGGGAAGGCCTTCGGCGTCGGAGTGGTCTCGGGCGCTGGGCTCAGCCGCGCAGAATCTGCGCCAGTGCGGCGCGGACCGGCTGCACGTCTTTTCCGCCGAGCTTGCGGGCTGCCCGTTCTGCCAGCTCACCGCCAAGGCCGGCGCGCTCTTCTTCGTCTCGGTGGACTCGTTCGACTTCAAATGCAACCCGTCGGACATCGCCGCCTTCACCTCGTTTGCGAAGGACACGCAAGCACGGCTGCTCTTGCCGGCGCCGCCCGCGCCCGCTGCGCCGGCCGAAGCGGAGCTGCCCCAGCCGATCGCCGCCGAGCTGTCGGCGCTGCGTCTTCTCCGGCAGGCGCGCTTTGCCGCCGCGCTCTGCGTTCTCTTGAGCTGGAATGTGTTCCTCTTCGGCGCGCAGAAGCCGGGGCTTGTGGCGCTTGCGGCGTCCTTGTGCGCGCTGTTCGCGATTGCGGGTGTGCTCCGCGCGAAGTCGCGCAAGTCGGAGGCGCTGCGGCTCTTGCGCGCCCGCAAAGACGCGCTCGCGAAGGCCAGCCGCGCGCTCGTGCACGCGCAGCACGCTTACCTGAACTCCGCGCGGACGGCGGCGGCGAAGCTCAAGGCGCAGCTCGCCGGCATCGACACGCTGCGCGCCGCCTACGACTCGCTCGAGCCCCGTTTCGGCGCTGAACGGCAGGCGCTTTCCGAGCGGTGCGAGGAGCTGCAAAGGAGCGAGCACCTGCGCAGCGCCTTGTTGGCCGCGGCTCCCATCCAGGGGTTGGGCCCGGGTCACAAGCAGGTGCTGCGCAGCTTCGGCATCGAGACCGCCCACGACGTCCTCTACGGCATGCCGCAGGAGATCAAAGGCCTGGGCGAGGCGCGGCGCGCACGCCTCGTCGAATGGGCAGGAGCGGTCGCGCGGCAATTCCATTTCGATCCCGAGGGCGCCATCCCTCCCAGCGACGTCCGCGCCTTGGTGACGAAGTACCGCAAGGAGCAGGCGGGCATCCGCGCGCGGATGGAGGACGCCTGCGACAAGCTTCGCAAGAGCGCGGCCGAGATCGGCCAGGAGGCATCGGTGTCGCGCGAGCGGGTGGCCGCGGAGGCGCGCGCGGTCGAGAGTGCGCGCGCCATCGTGCCTCTGTCCGACGAGCGCGAGCGTCTCTTCAGCCGCCAGCGGTTTTACGAGCGCGGCTTCGCTTGGGGAGGCCTCGCTGGTGCTTGCGCGCTGAGCGGCATCGTCTTCGCCATCCCGGCGCCTGTGCGTCCGCCAATCGCCGCTCGCCAGGAGACGGCGCTCGCCCGCCCGGCGAGGGTGGGTGCGCTCCGAGAGCTTCCGGCGGTGCCGCCGCTCGCCGCTTCAAACCCGCTTCCGACCGACTGCGCTCTTCTGGCCGGCCCGGATGCGAGCAGCGCGCGGCTCTCCCACCTGCGCCGCGGCACGCTCCTCACGGTCGAGACCCGCAAGGACGATGGCTGGCTGCGCGTGCGGACGCTGGGGGAGGACGTGGGCTGGACGAGCCCGTCCTGCTGGAACCGGTAGCCGCTTCCGCTCTTGAAATGCCCGCCGGCCGGCCCTGCGCGGCAGCCTTGCGATTTGGCTCCCGTCCTGCTAAAAGGCCGCTCCCTTTCGCGAGCTTCGTAAAAGGGTTTCACAAATACGCACACCTCCCGATCGGGGCGGGGTTCCCTTCCTTCCAAGGGCCCGTTCCGGCGCGACGGAGGTGGAGGAGAAAACAACATGTCGGAAAACGTCGAAACCGCAGCGCCGCCGCCTTTGCCGCCCCCCGAAATGGTCCAGGCGATGGCGCCCGCTCAGGGCATCAGCATGCGCCAGTTGCTGGAGGCCGGCGTCCACTTCGGCCACCAGACCAAGCGCTGGAACCCGAAGATGAAGCCGTACATCTTCGGCGCCCGCAACGGCATCTACATCGTCGATCTGCAGAAGACCGTCCGGCTCGCGCGCGAGGCGTTCAAGTTCGTCAGCGACGTCTGCTCCCACGGCGGCTCGGTGCTCTTCGTCGGCACCAAGAAGCAGGCGCAGGACGCGGTCATCGAAGAGGCGACCCGCAGCGGCCAGTTCCATGTCACGAACCGCTGGCTGGGCGGCACGCTGACGAACTTCAAGACCATCAAGACCGGCATCGACCGGCTCAAGTCGCTCGAGAAGATGTCGACCGACGGCACCTTCGAGAAGCTGCCCAAGAAGGAAGTCGCCATCCTGCAGAACGAGATGGACAAGCTGAAGAAGAACCTGGGCGGCATCCAGGACATGTCGCGGCTGCCGGGCTGCCTGTTCGTCATCGATCCGAAGAAGGAGCACATCGCCATCCACGAGGCGACGCGGCTCGGCATCCCCATCGTCGGCCTGGTCGACACCAACTGCGATCCGGAAGGCATCGACTACGTCATTCCGGGCAACGACGACGCCATCCGCTCCATCCGGCTCTTCTGCGGCAAGGTGGCGGACGCCGCCATCGAAGGCAAGGCGCGCTACGTGGCCCACCACGGCACCGAGGCGCCGCAGGGTGAAGAGCAGGGTGACGATCGCGACGCGGCCTCCGAGCGGCGTCCGGGCCGGCGCGACGGGCGCGGCGGACGCGGCGGAGATCGCAGCCGCGGCGGACGCTCGGGCGGCGGTCCCCGCCGCGAGGCTGCCCCGCGTCCCGAGGCGGAAGCCTCTTCGGGCCCCATCGTCGAGCACAAGCCGGCGCTGGGCGGCGACACCGAGGCGGCTGCGCCGTCGGAAGAGAAGACCGAGTAGCGCTCTTTTGCGAGCTTCGCAGTTTCGCGGAAGCGCGCTTTCGAAAAGGCGCGCTTCCTCGCTTTTTGCACAACGAAGTTGGAATTCACGGAGAAGGACATGGCTGAGATCACGTCGGCATTGGTCAAAGAGCTGCGCGAGAAGACGGGCGCGGGGATGATGGACTGCAAGAAGGCCCTCACCGAGACGAGCGGCGACATCGACAAGGCCGTCGACTGGCTCCGCCAGAAGGGCCTCGCCACCGCCGGCAAGAAGGCCGGGCGCAGCGCCACCGAAGGCGCGGTGGGCAGCTACATCCATCTCGGCGGCAAGATCGGCGTGCTGGTCGAGATCAACTGCGAGACCGACTTCACCGCCCGGAACGAGAAGTTCCAGGCGTTGGTGAAGGACATCGCCATGCAGATCGCCTGGACCAAGGCGCCCTACCTGCGCCGTGAGGACGTGCCGGCCGACGTTCTCGAGCACGAGAAGGCGGTGACCCGCGCGCAGCTCCTCGAGCAGGGCAAGCCGGAAGCGATGCTGGAGAAGATCCTCCCCGGCAAGATCGACAAGTTCTACAAGGAGAACTGCCTGCTCGAGCAGGCCTTCTTCCGCGACCCGGACGGCAAGCGCACCGTGCAGGACGAGGTCAACGCCGCCATCGCGGTCATCGGCGAGAACATGCAGGTGCGCAGGTATGCGTGCTTCGTCCTCGGCGAAGGCCTGGAGAAGCAGAAGAAGGACTTCGCGGCGGAAGTGAGCGCGGCGGTGGGCGGCCAGAAGTAGCGGCTCGCATGAAGCCGCGCCGCGAGGAAGTCGAAGAGGCGTTTCGCGGGTTGCGCGATCGGATTGTCGCGCAGCTCGCGGCCCTCGACGGCGGCGAGTTCAGCCGCAAGACCTGGCAGCGGCCGGGCGGCGGCGGCGGCGAGATGAGCGAGATCCGCGGGCAGCTCTTCGAGAAGGGCGGCTGCAACTTCTCGGCGGTGCACGGCGAGCGCTATCCGACCGTCCCGGAAGGCCAGGCCAACCCTGCCGACGAGGCGCTCGGCATTCGCGCGCCGACGCCGGCCGAAGTCGCGGGCAAGCCGTTCTTCGCCACCGGCGTGTCGCTCGTGATGCACCCCCGCAATCCGTTGGTGCCGGTCGTGCACCTGAACGTCCGCTACATCGAGGCGGGCGATGCGGCGTGGTTCGGCGGCGGCACCGACCTGACGCCGTACGCGCCCTTCGACGAAGACACCCGGCACTTCCACGAGACCTTGCGCAAGACCTGCGGCGAGGCGCGCTACGAGCGCTTCTCGCGCTGGGCTCGCGAGTACTTCTTCATCGCCCACCGGCACAGCGAGCGCGGGGTGGGCGGCGTCTTCTTTGATTACCTGCGCGCCAGCCAGGAATCGTTCGCGTTCACCAAAGCCGTCGGCGATGCCTTCTTGCCGGCGTACGTCCCGCTGGTCGAGAAGCGCCGGGAGACGCCGTACGGTGAAGCGGAGCGGGAGAAGCAGCTTCGCTGGCGCGGCCGGTACGTCGAGTTCAATTTGATCTATGACCGCGGCACGCTCTTCGGGCTCAAGAGCGGTGGCAACGTCGAGGCCATCTTCATGAGCCTTCCTCCTCTTGTCGCGTGGTGACGCGAACACTCGTCGCGTGGTGACGCGAACACTCATCGCTTGGTGATCCGCCATGCAACTCGCCCCGTACCTCGACCACACGCTCTTGAAGCCGGACGCGACACCGGAGCAGGTCGAACGACTGTGTGACGAAGCGCGCGTGCATGGCTTCGCAGGCGTGTGCGTGAACGGCGTCCACGTGGAGCGCGCCGTGCGCCTTCTTCCCGGCAAGGTCTTCGCGGTGGTGGGCTTTCCGCTCGGCGCCATGACCTCGCGAGCGAAGGCATGGGAAGCGCGCGAGCTGGTCGCGGCGGGGGCGAGCGAGATCGACATGGTGCTGCCGGTCGGGCTCTTGAAGGCCGGGGTTCTGGCGGCGGTCGAGCGCGACATCCGCGGGGTGGTCGAGGCGAACGCTCCGGTGAAGGTCATCCTCGAGACCTGTCTCTTGACCCGGGCGGAGAAGATCGCCGCCTGCCGGATTGCGCAGGAAGCAGGCGCGGCGTTCGTCAAGACTTCCACCGGCTTCGGCCCTGGCGGCGCGACCGTCGAAGACGTGGCGCTCTTGCGCGAGACCGTCGGAAGCCGGATGGGCGTCAAGGCCAGCGGCGGTATCCGCACCGCGAGCGATGCGCTCCGGATGATCGAAGCAGGCGCGAGCCGGCTCGGGACCAGCGCGAGCGTCGCCATCGTCCAAGGAGAGGCGGGCTGATGGGGCGCTTCCTCGTCATCGTGGTCGACTCGTGCGGCGCGGGCGAATTGCCGGACGCGGCGCAGTACGGAGACAGCGGCGCGAACACGCTCGGCAACTGCGCGCGCAGCGTTGGCGGATTGCACCTGCCGACGCTGCAGTCGTGGGGCTTGGGAAACCTGACCGGCATCGAGGGATGCGCGCGCGAGAGCTCGCCGCGCGCTTCCTTCGGACGCATGGCGGAAGCGTCCGAAGGCAAGGACACCACCACCGGCCATTGGGAGATGATGGGCATCGTGCTTCAGCACGGCTTCACCACCTTCCCGGACGGCTTTCCAACGGAATTGATGGACGAGTGGCTCTCGCGCTCGGGGGCGCCGGGCTTTCTCGGCAACAAGACCGCCTCGGGGACGGCGATCCTGGACGAGCTTGGCGAAGAACATCTGAAGACGAAGAAGCCGATCGTCTACACCAGCGCCGACAGCGTCTTCCAGATCGCGGCGCACGAGCAGGTGGTGCCGCTCGAGACGCTGTACGCCTGGTGCAAGGCCGCGCGTGAAGTGGGAAAGCCGCGCGGGATTGCGCGGGTAATCGCCCGGCCCTTCGTCGGCGAGCACGAAGGCGCCTTCAGGCGCACCTACAACCGGCGCGATTTTTCGCAGCCGCCGCCGGCGGGGATGGTGCTCGACCTGCTCGCGTCGAGCGGTGTGCGGACAGTGGGCGTCGGCAAGATTCCCGACATCTACGACGGGCACGGCATCGCCGAGTCGATCCACACCGAGGGCAATGCGGACGGGCTGCAAAAGACCGAAGAGCTGCTCGCGAAAGAGCAGGACGGCTTTCTCTTCGTCAACCTGGTGGACACCGACATGCTGTACGGCCACCGGCGCGACCCGGCGGGGTATGCGCGCGCGTTGCAGGAGATCGATTCGGCGCTGCCCGCCATCGCCGGCAGGCTGCGCGAAGACGACCTCTTGGTGGTGACCGCCGACCACGGCAACGACCCGACCTACCGCGGCACCGATCATACCCGCGAATATGTTCCATTGATTGCGTACGGACGGCGTGCCGCGGGGCGGGATCTGGGAGTGCGCGCGAGCTTCTCCGATCTGGGTGCGACGGTCGCCGATTACTTCGGCGTCCGCGCTCCGCGCGGGCAGAGTTTCTTGCGCGATCTGTAGGCGCGGCCGGCGGCTGCCCCATCGCGAGGAGCCGAGCGGGCAGGCGCCGCGGCGGGAGCCGCCCTTGACGAACCTGCGCGCGGGGTGGAGAACGCGCCGCAGGGGGAGGGCCAAATCATGAATCGTTGCTTCATCGTTCCGCCGAAGGTGCTTCGTCACTACGCCCAACGCGCCAAGACCGACGCGGAAAGGGAGGCGCTGCTCGACGCGCTGGAATTGTCCGCGCACCTGCGCGGGCAACGTTCGGTTGCCTGCGTCGCCACCCACGCGCCGTCGCAAGCGGGAGAAAAGAGGCGCACCGTCTACGACGCCCAGCACGCCCAGAAGCTCCCCGGCAAGCTGGTGCGCGGCGAAGGCGCGCCTGTGGCGAAGGACGCGACCGTCAACGAGGCCTACGACAGCGCGGGGACGACCTACGACTTCTACTTCCAGGTGCTGCACCGCAACTCCATCGACGGCCAGGGACTGCGCATCGACTCGTCGGTGCACTTCGGCAAGGCCTACAACAACGCGTTCTGGAACGGCCGGCAGATGGTCTACGGCGACGGCGACGGGAAGCTCTTCGTGGGCTTCGCCAGCGCCATCGACGTGGTGGCGCACGAGCTCACCCACGGAGTGACGCAGTACTCGGTGCCCGGCGGCGGCCTCACCTACGACGGGCAGAGCGGCGCGCTCAACGAGTCCATCTCGGACTGCATGGGCAGCGTCGTGAAGCAGTGGAAGAACAAGCAGACGGCCGACGATGCCGACTGGCTGATCGGCGCCGGCATCATGGGCAAGGGCATGGGCAACGCGCTCCGCTCGATGAGGGACCCCGGCAACAAGGCCGTCACCTGGGAAGGCGACGATCAGCCGGGCGACATGAAGGGGTACGTCCCGGACGGCGACGTGCACACGAACAGCGGCATCCCGAATCACGCGTTCTACTTCGCGGCCACGTCGCTGAAGGGTTCCTCGTGGGAGAAGGCCGGACCCATCTGGTACAAGTCGCTCTCGCTCCTGACGCCGAACGCGACCTTCACCGACGCGGCGACCGCCACCACCCAGGCAGCGAAGATGCTCTTCTCCTCGACCGAGGTGGACGCGGTGGAAGCGGCTTGGAAGAAGGTCGGCGTCGCGCCAGGCAAGCTGGGCCAGGTGTGAAGCTGATCTTGCGCAAGTGGGGAGGCTTCACCGGCAAGGCGGGCGCCGAGGTGCACGAGTGCGATCTCGACTCGCTCCCCCCGGCGGAGGCGGAACGGCTGCGCAAGCTCGTCAAAGATGCGCAGCTCGACGCCTTGCCGGCGAAGCTGACCAAGGAGTCGCCGCAGTCGTGGGACTTCCACCACGCGCTCACCGTAATCGGTGATGACGGCAGCGAGCGGACGGTCGAGTTCCACGAAGACGCGGCGACCCCGCAGTTGCGCGCGGTCGCGAGCGAGGTTGCCCAGAAGTGAGCTACGACCCGTTCGAGCGCGGACCTCATCCGGCCGGTGTGCGCACGCATCTCGCGGAGTCGTCGCGCTGGCCGATCGAGCTCTGGTACCCGGCGCAGGAGAAAGGCGCGGACGATGTTTTCGCGACCGCGCGCGGGGAAAGAACGCAGGCGGCGACGCGGGACGCTGCGGCTGTCGCAGGCGACTTTCCGCTGGTCGTGTACTCGCACCACAGCGGCGGCCATCGCCGCGCCGCCACCTATCTGTGCACGCACCTCGCAAGTCACGGCTACCGGGTGGCGGCGCTCGACCACGCCGAGACCGTCCGCGGCGATCTGCAGAGGCCGGCGACCGAGAGCGAGCCTGCGCGTGAAACGCGGATTGCCCGGCTGATCGCGGCGCGGGTTCCCGATCTGCGGTTCCTCCTCGACGAATTGCGGGCGACCCGGGTGGGCGCGGTCGGGCACAGCCTGGGCGGCTGGACGGTGTTGCAGGCGGCCGACGAAGACCCGCGCATCGCGGCGGTGGTGGCGCTGGCTCCGGGCGGCGCGAAGAATCCGAAGCCGGGCATCCTCCCGCTCGAGCTGCGCTTCGGGCGTTCCGTGCCGACGTTGTTCATCGCCGCGGAGAAGGATGTCTCGCTGCCCCTCGAAGGAATGCGCGAGCTCTTCAGCCGGGCCCAGCCGCCCAAGCAGCTCTTGGTGATTCCGCGCGCGGACCATCTGCACTTCGTCGATGGCGTCGAGGAGGAGCACGAGGCCGTGCGGGCGATGACGTTCACCGGCGCACTTGCCTGGATTTCGCGCGAGATGCGGCCGATCGGCGAGCTGCTCCCCGGCAACGAGGCGCACCGCCTGATCCGCGGGTTGACGGTTGCCCATTTCGACGCGCAGCTCAAAGGCAACGCCGACGCGCGGCGCTTCCTCGCGGCAAAACCCGGGCCCGGCTGAGCCTCGTTCAGGGAGACCGGACCATCAGCTCGGGCGCCTTGACGATGCGCCCGCCCTTGACCACCAGCGAGACGTGCTCGACCGCGCTCGGATTCTGCAGCACATCGCCGTGCACGGCGATGACGTCCGCGCGCATCCCGGGCGCGAGAACGCCGCGATCGTCGAGGCCGAGAAGCCTCGCGTCGTTGACGGTGCCGGCCTGCAGCGCCTGCGCCGGGGTGAGGCCGTTCTTCACCATCAGCGTCACCTCGTGCGCGTTGAAGCCGTGGTGCGACACGCCGGAGTCGGTGCCGAGGCCGATGTTCAGCCCCATCTCCGCGGCGGTGCGGAAGGTCTTGTACAAGGAGCCGGCGGCGGCCATCGCCTTGGCGGCCACGACCGGCGGCAGCTTTCCTTCTTTCGCGCGCAATTCCACGTTTTCCACCGCCATCAAGGTCGGCACGTAGAACACGCCCTTGCGCTTCATCTCCGCGAGCGTGTCCGGCTTCAAGAACGAACCGTGCTCGATGGAATCGACTCCCGCTGCGATGGCGATCTTGGCGGCTGCATCGCCGTGGCAGTGGGCGGCGGCCTTCTTGTGCCAGGCATGCGCCTCGTCGATGATCGCCTTCGCCTCTTCCAGCGTGAGCTGCGGGACGTCGACCGGATCGGTGAGCGAGAGCACCCCGCCCGAAACCATGAACTTGATCACGTCGGCGCCGTACTTGAGCTGCCAGCGCACGGCATCGCGGCACTGATCGGCCCCGGCGCAGACGCCCTCCATGGGACCGCGCGGCGTCAGGTGATCGGCGGGCGCCGGCACGCCGTCGGTGTGTCCGCCGCGAGAGCCGATCGGGTACTCGGAGATGAGCATGCTCGGGCCTTCGCTGAAGCCCAGGTCGATGCCGCGCTTCAAGCCGAGGTCGGTGCGGTCGGCGGCGCCCAGGTTGCGGATGGTGGTGATGCCGCCTTCGACCGTGCGGCGCGCGAACACCCGCGCCTCCAGCGCCTGCTGCGCGGGGAACTTCATCAGGTCCTCGACGAAGGCCTTGGCGAAGTCGTCCTGCGATTCGGAGGTGAGGTGGACGTGCGCGTCGATGAGGCCGGGCAAGAGCGTGGCGTCGCCGAGATCGATGACCTGCGCGTCCTGCGGGGCCTGCACGTTCTGGCCGGCGGCGACGATCTTGTCGCCCTCGATCACGACCGCCGCGTTCGGCACCAAGACGCCCTTCTGCGAGTCGAACATCCGCGCCGCCCGCAAGACGATCCGCTTCGGCTGCGCAGCCACCGGGCCGTTCTTGTAGATGCGGCCGCCCTTCATCACGAAGGAGACGTGCTCGACCGCGTGGATGTCCTTGAGCGGGTCGCCGGGGACCGCGATCACGTCGACGAAGAGGCCTTTGGCAAGCTCGCCGCGGTCGCTGACGCCGAGGAGCTGCGCGTCGGTGATGGTGGCGCTCTGCAGGACGTGCGCGGGGCTCATGCCGTATTCGACCATCCAGGTGAGCTGCTGCGGGTTCGTCTTGCCGTGCGGGCCGACGCCAGCGTCCGATCCGAAAGCGATCCGCACGCCGATGCGCTGGGCGCTCTTGAACATCTTCGGCCACGCCTCGTCGGCCGCGCGCTCCTTGGCTTGGATGGCCGGCGGATACTTCGTCACTTCCGCCTCGGGCGGCCCGCCCGGCTGCACGATCGGCCCGGGCATCAGGTACGTCCCGCGCCGCTTCATCTCCGCGAGCGTGTCGTCCTTGAGGAAGGTGCCGTGCTCGATGGAGTCCACGCCGGCCTTCACCGCCATCTTCGCCGCGGTGTCGCCGTGGCAATGGGCCGCAGCCTTGCGCCCCCAGTGGTGCGCCTCCTCGACGATGGCCTGCATCTCGTCCTGGGTCAGCTCCGGCGCATCGACGGGATCGCCGAGCGAGAGGACGCCGCCCGACGGCATGAACTTGATGACGTTGGCGCCGTACTTCATCTGCCAGCGCGCCGCCGCCCGGCACTCGTCCGCGCCGTTGCACACGCCCTCCTTCACCCCCGCGGGCGGCACGCGCTCCCAGGGAAAGGCATCGCCGTCCGCGTGCCCGCCGCGGCTGCCGATGGCGTGCACCGCGACCAGCATGCGCGGCCCGGGAACGGCGCCTTCGTCGATGGCGTTGCGCAAGCCGACGTCGATGTATTCGCCCGAGCCGAGGTCGCGCACGGTGGTGAAGCCGGCATCGAGCGTGCGCTTCGCGTACTCCGCCGCGTACTGCGCCTGCTCGGCGGGAAAGCGGAGCAGGGCGTCCATGGTGTCGCGGTACCAGCTCTTCCCCGCCTCGAAGGTCAGATGCGTGTGCGCGTCGATCAGACCCGGGAGCAGCGTCGCATCGCCGAGCTCGATGACCTGCGCACCGGCGGGAACGGCGCCCCCGACCTGCACGATGCGCTCGCCGTCCACGACGACGAGGCCGGGCTGCACGTTGGTGCCCTTTTGCGCGTCGAACATGCGGGCAGAGTGCAGGGCGATGGGAGCGGAAAAGAGAAGTGCGGCGAGCAAAAACATGAAGGCCTCCGAACCCGCGCTTCTAGCACGGGCCGGAGGCCGATCGTCGAGCAGGCTGCAGCGTAGTCGGGTGAGCCGAAGGCTGCAGCGCAGCGTAGTCGCTGCGCCGCCTCCGGCGGCCAGCGACTAGTGCGGGTTGGTGCTGGTCGAGCCGGTGTTGCTGTTCGAGCTGTTGCTGTTCGGGTTGTTGCTGTTGGTCGTGCTGTTCGGGTTCGTCGAGTCGCTCGGCGACGTCGTCGTCGAGGTGGACGAGGGGTTCGTCGCGCTGTTGTCGGTCGGGCTGCCCACGTTGGTCGAGGAGCTGCCGGTGGTGCCGGAAGTCGTCGAGCTGCCCGGGTTGATCGCCGACGAGGAGCTGCCCGTCGCGTTGTCGGTGCCGGGCGAGCCGCTGCCGGTCGTGCCGGTCGCGCCGCTGGTGCCCTGGGTGCTGGTCGAGCCGGTCACGCCGCCGGAAGTTCCGCTCGTCCCGTTGGTGCCCATCGAGCTCGAGCCGGTGGTGCCCATGCCGGACCCGGTCGCGCCCGCGCCCGTCGCGCTGCCACCAGCCGCGCCGCCCGCGGCACCGCCGCTCGCCGCGCCACCGCCTGCAGCGCCGCCGCCCGACTGCGCAAACGCGCCGCCTGCTGCGAGGGAAACCGAAGCCAGAATCGTCGCTGCCACTTTGCCAATTCGCATGTCGTCAATTCCTCCTGACGACAAGGTGCGCACCGGATTACGCAGTGTCTAGCTTTGCACACTCGCTCTACGGGAGGTCAATCGCGCGCTCGCTCGTACTGCTTGGGCCAGTCCACTTGCACGCCCAGCGCCTTGGCAGCGGCGAGCGGCCAGCGCGGATTGCGCAAGAATTCGCGCGCCAGGAACACCACGTCCGCCTGCCCGGTGCGAAGGATGTGATCGGCCTGCTGCGGGGAAGTGATCATGCCGACCGCGCCAGTGGGGATGCCGGCGCCGCGCTTCACCGCCTCCGCGAACTGCGTCTGGTAGCCGGGACCGACCGGAATCTTTGCGCCAGGCACGTTGCCGCCCGACGAGCAGTCGACGAGGTCCACGCCTTCTGCCTTGAGCCGCCTTGCCAGCGTCACCGACTGCTCGACGTCCCAGCCGCCTTCGGTCCAGTCGCTGACCGAGAGGCGCAAGAAGAGCGGCAACCGCTCGGGCCACTTCTTGCGCGTTGCCCGGGCCACCTCGACGACCAGCTTGTGCCGGTCCTGGCCGTACGCATCGGTGCGCTGGTTGGAGATAGGCGAGAGGAACTCGTGCAACAGATACCCGTGCGCGGCGTGGAGCTCGATCACTTCGAAGCCCGCTGCCAGCGCGCGCTCGGCGGAAGCCGCAAAGGCCTGGACGATGCGCGCGATGCCGCCCTCGTCGAGCGCCTCGGGAAGGTGACCCGGGTAGAACCCGACCGCGCTCGGAGCATAGATGGGAGAAAAGCCGCCCTGCGCCACCGTCAGCGGCTTTCCGCCCGCCCACGGGACCGCCGTCGACCCTTTGCGCCCGGCGTGCGCGAGTTGCATGCCGGGCACCGCGCCGTGCTCGCGGATGAAGCGGGTGATGCGCTGCAAGAAGGGGATCTGCTCGTCCTTCCAGAGGCCCAGGTCTTCCGGCGAGATGCGGCCTTCCGGGGTGACCGCGGTGGCCTCGGTGAAGACGGTTCCCGCGCCGCCCACCGCGAAGCTGCCCAGGTGGACGAAGTGCCAGTCGTTGGCGAAGCCGTCCTCGCTCGAGTACTGGCACATCGGGGAAACCGCGATGCGGTTCTTGAGCTGCACGTCGCGGAGCTTCAAGGGGTCGAAGAGCATGCGGCCTACGATGCAGAACGGCGGCCGTGGATGCGCCCTACGCAGAGTCCAGCATGCGCAGGAGCGCGGCGGCGTCGTTGACCGGAAGCTGGCAGGCGCCGCGGGTGCAGACGTACGCGGTCGGCTTTCCACCGATGGCGGGCCGCTCGCGGGCGAGCTCTGTCTGCGCCTCCTCGCCTTCCTGGTGGCGGACGAGCACCTGCGCAGGAGCGAAGCGCGCGCGCAGGGTGTCGACGAGCGCCGAGTCGTCGCGTGTGACAACGAGAGCCGAGTCGTCGGCGGTTCGCGGCCGCACCAAGACCACCTCGCGCGGCTCGCTCAAGAAGAAGTCGACGGCGAGCAGCATCTCGCCGAGCGCAGCCGGGGCTGTCGCGAGCAATGCTCCGAACGAGCGCAAGAGCGCCTCCGCCTGTTCGCGCAAGGCGTCCGAGCCGGTGATGGCGGCGAGGCGGAAGAGGGTCAGCGCGGCAACCGAATTCCCGGTCGGCTCGGCGCCGTCGTAGGCGGGCTTCTCGCGGGCGAGGAGCGCCTCGCCTCCTTCAGCCGTGCGAAAGAAGCCGCCGTTGGGATCGGCAAACCGCTGCGCGAGGTCTTGGTGCAGGCGCAGCGCCTCTCGAAGCCAGCGCCCGTCTCCGGAGGCCTCGTACAGATCCACGAGTCCGGCGGCGAAAAAGGCATGGTCTTCGAGGAGCGCGGGATGCCTGCCGGTGCGCAAAAGGCGGCCATCGCGCACGTGCTGACGGAGGAGCGCCTCCGCCGCCCGCGCCGCAGTCTGCACGTAGTCTTGCCGCGAAAACGCGAGGCCCGCGCGAGCAAAGGCGGAGATGGCGAGGCCGTTCCAAGAGGTGAGGACTTTCGTGTCGGTGAGCGGCGGCGGCCGCTTCGAGCGCACTTCGTAGAGCGCCTTGCGCACCTTCTCGACGAAGGCGAAATCGTCCGGGACTTCGCGCAGCGAAAGGACGTTCTTGCCTTCGAAGTTGCCCTCCTCGCTCGCGCCGAAGAGCTCCGCTGCACGCGCCCCGTCGGCGTCGCCCAACGCTTCGCGAAGCTGCGCCGCTGTCCAGACGAAGAAGGTGCCTTCCTCGCCTTCGCTGTCGGCGTCGGTGGCGGAAAAAAATGCGCCGTCTTCGTTGCGCATCTCCCGCAGGAGATAGTCGAGCGTGTCGCAAGCGATCCGCCGGTAGAACGCGTTGCCGGTCGCCTGCCATCCTTCGACGTACGCCGAAGTGAGAAGGGCATTGTCGTAGAGCATCTTCTCGAAATGCGGCACGAGCCACCGCGCGTCGGTCGAGTAGCGATGGAATCCGCCGCCCACCTGATCGTAGATGCCGCCGAGCGCCATCTTGGTGAGGGTCAAGCCGGCCATCTTCAGGGCGTCCGCATCGCCGAACCGCTTCCACGCGCGCAAGAGGAAGCGGACGTTCAGGCTGGAAGGGAACTTCGGCGCGCGGCGGACGCCGCCTTCGAGCGGATCGAAGACCTGGCGGTAGTAGTCGAGGCCATCGTGCAGCACCTGGTCGCTGGCGACGCCGGGCCGGATTTCGGAGGCGAGATGCTCTTGCAGCGCCTGGGTGAGCTGGGTCGCACCGCCGATTGCCCGCTGCCGCTCTTCTCGCCAGACCCGGTCGAGCTCGAAGAGGATGGTCCGCAATCCGTAGCGCGCGCCGCGCTGCCCGTCCTGCGCGGGAAAGTAGGTGCCGCCGAAGAACGGCTTCGCCTCCGGCGTCATCACCACCGTCATCGGCCAGCCGCCGTGCTGGGTGAGCATCTGCACGGCCTGCATGTAGATGGCGTCGATGTCCGGCCGCTCCTCGCGGTCCACTTTCACCGGCACGTAGCGCTCGTTCAGGATGCGGGCGATCTCTTCCGACTCGAACGACTCCTCCTCCATCACGTGGCACCAGTGGCAGGTGGCGTATCCGACCGAGAGGAAGAGCGGCTTGTCCTGCGCTTTGGCGAAGGCAAACGCGTCCTCGCCCCACGGCCGCCAATCGACCGGGTTGTGCGCATGCTGGAGCAGATAGGGGCTGGTCTCCAGCGCAAGGCGGTTCGTGTAGCGGGGGCCGCCTTCGGGTCTCAGGTGCCTCGTGCGGAACTGCGAGCGCGAGGAGACCGCGCGCAAGAGCGCTGCCGAAAGCTCCGCGGAAAACGGCTGCGCCCCTGGACCCGGCTCGATCTGCACGGAGCGCGTTCTAACTCCGCGCCGCTTGCACGTCAGCCGTTCCGCACCAGTGTGGTCACTTCACCCGGCGCGGAGACGTAGAGCAGCCGCTTGCACTTCGGGCATTCGTGCAGCCGGTGCGCCTCGCTCACCTGGTCGCGCTGGAAGCCGTCCGCTGTGTCCGGAGCGGAGACGAGCCACAAGACCTGGGCCCGCCCCTGCGCCGGCGCGATGGCGAACGTGGTTCCACACCTGCACTGCAGATCGGTGGTCATGGAAAAGCCTCAGGGATGGAAGAGCAACGGGTAAATCTCGAAGTGATCGGTGCGCGGGACGATCAGCGATCCGTCGCGGCCGATGGACGCCTGCGCGCTCAGCCCCGGCACCGCCATGCAGCCGCAGCTCCTGCCGCTCTTCGCGAGGACTTCGAGACCGCTGCAGGTGCCCGCCATCGCATATCCCGAACCCTCGTGGATGGAAGCGAGCCAGAGCCCGAAGGAGCGCGACGCAAGCCAAGAAGGCAGCGCGGACGGCACCATCTCTGCGTCCTTCCACACCCGGGTGAAGGCATTGCCGGTTCGCTCCAAGAGCCCGCCGTCGAGGAGGAATTGGTACGAGTGATCGAGCGCGGTGTCGGTGAAGGCGAAGCTGCCGGTCAAAGTCGTCCCGTCGGGTCCGACCCATTGCCGTTCGACCGAAACGGCTCCGCTCGGCGAGGTGACGTGGGTCTCGACCAGCGTGCTGCCCGCGATGGTGACTGCGGCTGCGGCGACCTTGGTGGTCGCGCGCTCGGACGCGATCGGCACCCCCGGAGAGGAGGTCGCGAGACCGGCGGCATTGAACCGGCTCCAGATCGTCTCGGTGAAACCGGCGCCTTCCGGAAGGCTGCGCACGACGACGAAGCCGCCCGAAGGATCCGGCGCGGCCAGCACCGCGGTTTCGCCGTTGCCCGACAGCGCCTGCTGGTTGGTGAAGGTTCCGAAGCGGTCCACCGTCACTTCGTTGGAGAAGGTGGGGGAGAAGTCCTCGATCATGGTGAAGCCGGACGGTTCGCTGAACGACGGCACCTTCATGGTCGAGCTGAAGATCCAGGAGGTGTTCGGCTGCAGGGAGCCGTTCCGCAGCGAGACGAAGGCGAGGCCGGGCGAGCCGAAGCTGTCCCAGGTGAAGCGGAGCAGGAAGTTGCCGGCGCCGTCGTCGCTGGTGCCGGCGTTGCACCCGCCATTGCAGGCGAGGTTGGGGACGAGCGGCGGCGGAAGCTTCGCCGGCATCAGCCCCAGGCAGTCGTCGACCGCGAACGCCGCGGCGACGGCGGCATCGGCTGCGAGGGTGACGAGGCAGGTGGTGCCCGCGCAGGCGCCGGAAAAGCCGGTGAAGAGCATGCCGGAGCCCGGGGTTTCGGTCAGCGTCACCTGGGTGCCGTCGGCGAACGCCATGCTGCACGCGCCGGGGCAGTCGATGCCGGCGGGGGTCGAGACGACCCGGCCTTGACCTCGCAGCGTCACCGAGAGCGTGCGCGAAACGGGCTGCGGAGGGAGCTGCGCGGGCTGCGGCACGAAGGTGGCGGTCACGCTCATGTCGGAGGTGACGCTGACGCTGCAGATCGGACCGCCGCAGGCGACGCTCCAATGATCGAAGGTAAATCCGGATGCGGCGACGGCTTGCAGCGCGACGGAGCCTTGTTGGACCTGCCGCAGGCAGGTGCTGGCGCAGGGCTCGCCCAACCCGTCGATTTCGCCGTTGCCGGTCACCCCGAGCGCCACCGCGAACGTCTGCGCCGTGGTGGTGCCAGCGTCACCGCCGGTCCCGGTGTCAGGCGAACCCCCATCGGTGGACGAGCCGATGCTGCTGTTACCCGTCGAAGTTCCGCAAGCTACCGCCAGCGAAAGGACCGCCCCCCAGAACACACGCATGGCTAACCCCCCTGGCTCGAATCTGAGCCTGACCGTTCTCCGTTGCACGGAGCGGCCGGCGCCGCCGAGCGGGCGGCCGGACGAGCGCCAGCACCAGCGCCGCACCAGCACCAGCACGAGCACCAGCACCACACATTTGACGCCCGCCACCGCCGCAGGCAGCGTGCGCGCCCGCGATGCGCGCCTACGACCTCATCCGGAAGAAACGGGACGGCCACGAGCTGACCGTCGACGAGCTGCGCTTCATCGTCGACGGAGCCGCCCAGGGCACCATCGCCGACGAGCAACTGTCCGCGTTCCTGATGGCGGTCTTCTTCCGTGGAATGGCCGAGGCCGAGCTCGCCGGGTGGCTGGAGGCCATGCTGCACTCCGGCGAGGTGCTCGACCTTTCCGCCATCGAAGGGCGCAAGGTCGACAAGCATTCGACGGGCGGGGTGGGCGACAAGATTTCGCTTCCACTCGCGCCCCTGGTGGCGGCTTGCGGCGTGAAAGTGCCGATGGTGTCCGGCCGCGGCCTCGGCCACACCGGCGGCACCCTCGACAAGCTCGAGAGCATCCCCGGCTTTCGCGTCGATCTGCCGGTCCATCGCTTCGTCGAAGTGCTGCGAGAGTTGGGCGTCTGCCTGATCGGCCAGACCGCGGAGATCGCTCCCGCCGATCGCAAGCTCTATGCGCTTCGGGATGCGACCGCGACGGTCGAGTCGGTGCCGCTGATCGCTTCCAGCATCCTGAGCAAGAAGCTCGCCGAAGGCATCGACGCCTTGGTCCTCGACGTGAAAGTGGGGAAGGGCGCCTTCATGAAGACGCTCGACGATGCGCGGCTCCTCGGGCGGACCATGGTCGACCTCTGCCGCGCGGTCGGCCGCGGCTGCGTAGCGCTCCTCACCGCCATGGACGCTCCGCTCGGCTTCGCGGTCGGCAACGCAGTCGAGGTGCGGGAGTCGATCGAGGTGTTGCGCGGCCAGGGTCCGGACGACGTGCGCGAATTGACGCTGCTCCTCGGGGTCGAGATGCTGCGCGCTGCGGGAGTTGCGCCGGATGCCGCGCAGGCGCGCCAACTCTTGCAGGCGGCGCTCGCAAACGGCGCCGCCCTACGGCTGTTCGCGCGGCTGATTGAAGCGCAAGGAGGAGATCCGCGGGTCGTCGACGATCCAGCCCGGCTGCCGCAGCCGAAGCGCGTTCGCGAGGTGCGCGCGAGCGAAAGCGGCGTGCTGGCGGCGCTGGATGCCGAGCTGGTCGGCCTCGCCGCCGTCGATCTCGGCGCAGGCCGCGAGCGCAAGGAGGACCCGGTCGATCCCGCCGCGGGGATCCTGCTCCGCAAGCGGGTCGGCGACCCGGTGCGGGCCTCGGAAGTGATCGCCGAGCTGCACGCCGCGAGCGAAGAACGGCTCGACCGCGGGGAAGCGCGGCTGCGCTCCGCGATGGTGGTCGGGAACGTCGCGCCGCCGACTGGCCCGCTTCTGCTCGAGCGGCTGACGTAGACTCTCCCGGCCATGCGCATCCTCTACGGCGTCGTCGGCGAAGGAATGGGGCACGCCATCCGCTCGCGGGTGGTGCTGGACGAGCTGGTCAAACGGCACGAGGTGCAAGTGGTGGTGTCGGGCCGCGCGCACGACTACCTCGCCACCCACGCCGGCGAGCACTTGAAGGTGAAGCGCATCTGGGGCCTCACCATCGTCACCGAGGACAACGAGGTCCGAAACTTCCGCACGGTGCTGCAGAACCTGAAAGGCGCGGCGCTGGGCGGCTGGCCGCGGAACGTGAAGGCGTACTTCGAGGTGGCGACGAGTTTCGCCCCGCAAGTGGTGGTGAGCGACTTCGAGAGCTGGAGCGCGCTCTACGCGGTGAATCGCGGCCTGCCCGTCATCTCCGTCGACAACATGCAGATCATCAACCGCTGCCTTCACGATCACCGGATCACCAAAGGCCACGAAGGCGCCTTTCAAATCGCCAAGGGAATCGTCAAGGCCAAGATTCCAGCCGCATATCATTATTTGATTACGACCTTCTTCCGGCCGCGCGTGCGCAAGCCGCGCACGTCCTTGCATCCGCCGATCCTGCGGCCGGACATCCTGGCTGCGAAGAGCGAGGACGGCGATCATCTGCTCGTCTACCAGACCAACACCACCAACCACGAGCTGCCCGCGCTTTTGAAAGCGACCGGCCTCGAATGCCGCATCTATGGTTTCAAACGCCACCTGCCGGGTGACGAGCGCGACGGAAAGCTCCTCTACCGGCCGTTCAGCGAGCAAGGGTTCGTGGAAGACCTGCGCACCTGCCGCGGGGTGGTCGCGAGCGCGGGATTCACGCTGATGGGCGAGGCCGTGTACCTGCACAAGCCGATGCTGGCGGAGCCGGTGGCCAAACAGTTCGAGCAGATCTTGAATGGGCGGTACCTGCAGGAGTGCGGCTACGGGCTCTGCGCGGAGCCGCTCGGGCCGGCTGTGTTGCAGGAGTTCTTGCAGAACCTGCCGCGGTATCGCGAAGCGCTGGCGGGCTATGCGCAGGACGGCAACCGCGCCCTGCTCGCGAAGCTCGAGGAGCGCATCGAAGCCGCGGGGCGGGGAGATCCCGCGGGCGACGCCGACTGACCTCGCACCACGGCGCTGCAGCGACGCGCTTACTCGGCGTCGGTGGCGATGGCGAGCCGGGAGATGCCCACCGACTTCGCGGCTTCCATCACCTCGACCACCCGGCCGTGCTGGCTCTCCGCGTCCGCCTGGATGATCACCTGCGCGTCCGGGTTGGCCTTGGCCATCGAGGCGAACCGCGCCTTGAGCGCCTGCAGATCGATCGACTTTCCCTCGGTGACGATGGTGCCGTCCTTCAAGACCGCCACCGGGAAGTCCCGCGGGGCAGCGTTCAGCTCCTTGGCAGCGCCCTTGGGCAGGTCGACGCGAACGCCGGTGCCGCCGCCCTGCGCCTGCTCCACCACCATCGACGAGCCGACCATGAAGATGATCAGGAGCACGAGGAAGATGTCGGTGAGAGGCGTGATGTTGATGTCGGTGAAGCCGGACGGCGCGAAGTCGTCGTCGTCCTGGTGGTGGGAACGGCTGGGGCCGGAGATGGCCATTTTAGGCGTGCCCCTGCGTACCGGTCGCCGTTCCCGTTGCCGGTTGCACCGGCGAACCCGACGATGACGGCACCGCCCGCGGCGACTGCAGCGCAGCCGCCACTTCCGGCGCGTGGTCGATCACCACTTCCGCCAGCTCGTCGGCGCGCAAGGTCAGGTCGAACGCCTCCTTGGCGATGCGCGCTTGGAAGATGTTGTAGAGGATGACCGCCTCGACCGCGACCGCGATGCCGCCCGCGGTGGTGATCAGCGCCTCCGAAATCGCCGGGGCGACGGTGGCAAAGCCGCTCTGTCCCGAGGCGCCGATCTGCCGGAACGAGGCGAGGATGCCGACGACGGTGCCGAAGAGGCCGACGAACGGCATCACCGCGCCGAGCGTTCCCAGGATCCACAAGGGCGCCCGCAAGGCCTGGATGACTTCACGGCGCGACCGATCCACCGCATCGGCGACGCGGTCCGGACGCTGCGCCCGATCGAACGCCGCCCGATACAACGCCGCGGTGGCGACGTGCGAGCGGTCGCACTCGTGCAGCGCAATGGCCGCGTCCCCGCGCAAGAGCGCGCGCAGCACCTGCTCGTGCAGCTCGCGCGCTTTCGCCGAAAACCCGCGCAAGAAGAGCGCGCGCTCGATGCCGATGATGACCGCCGCCACCGAGCCGAGCAGGATGATCAGCTTGGTCGCGACCATCACGCCGCCGCCGCTCTTCAACAGCTCGAAAAGCTCAGACATGGAGTTGGTGTGTAACACGTAGGACCGCCCCGGGCTGCGTCCGACCGTCGGCGGACGGCGAGGCCTCTGCCCTCGCAAAACCGCGGCCTTGTGGGAAAGCGATGCCGCGGTGTAAGGCGCTACGAATGGCTGCCTGGACCGAGCTTGCGTTGGCAGCCGCGAAAGTCGCTCGCGAGCAGCTTCAAATCGAGCCTGGTCAGTCTCCGGTGGGCATCATTTTGGGGTCGGGGCTCGGAGCCTTTGCCGACGAGCTGACGGACGTCCGCTCGCTGCCCTTCGCCGAGTTGCCGGGGTTTCCGCAGACGACCGTTCAGGGCCACAAGGGCCGTCTTGCCTACGGCACGCTGGGCGGCTGCCCGGTGCTCGCTCTGCAGGGCCGCTTGCACGGGTACGAGGGGCTCGACCCGGCGGCGGTGGCTTTCCCAGCGCGCGTTCTCGGCGTCTTGGGGACGCGGGCGCTGGTCGTCGCCAATGCCGCAGGCGGCATCGGCCCTGAGCTTTCGCCCGGCGATCTGATGCGCATCACCGACCACATCAATCTGACCGGCAAGAGCCCCCTTACCGGCGAAAACGAAGACGCGCTGGGGCCGCGCTTTCCCGATCTGTCGCGCGCCTACGATCCGCGGCTCGCGGCGGCGTTGGAAGAAGCAGCCCGGGCGGCGGGGCAGAGCCTGCGGCACGGCGTCTATGTGCAGATGCCTGGTCCGAGCTACGAGACGCCGGCCGAGATCCGGATGGCGCGGCTCTTCGGCGCGGACGCGGTGGGGATGAGCACGGTGCCGGAGGTGATCGCGGCCGCTCACCAGGGAGTGCCCGTGTGCGGCATCTCTTGCATCACCAATCACGCCGCCGGGATCTCGCCGCATCCGCTTTCGCACGAGGAGGTCATCGAGGTCGCCCGCGCGGCGCAGGATCGCTTCCTCTTGCTCCTCCGCCAGCTCATTCCCCGGGCCTACGCGGCAGTCCCGGCGCGCGGCGCGCTCGCCTGAAGTCCCACCGCGATCCGACGGCGAGCCCGTGCGCTCGCGCGAGCTGGCATACTGCGGCGCATGCCCGACCTGGAGCGGCTTCTCCGCGCCGCCGCGCGCGTGCGCAAGAACGCGTGGGCGCCGTATTCCAACTTCAAAGTCGGCGCTGCCGTCCTGGCGGGCGGCCAGATCTTCGCCGGCTGCAACGTGGAGAACAGCTCGTATCCGCTCTCGGTGTGCGCGGAGCGCAACGCGGTGGCCGCGGCGGTCGCTGCCGGACACCGTCGCGTAGATGCGGTGGCCATCGTGGGAGGCGCTGCGCGCCCGTCCGCGCCCTGCGGCGGCTGCCGCCAGGTTCTCTCCGAGCTTGCCGGCGAAGAAACGCCGGTGGTCTACGCGTCGCCGAGCGGAGCGCGAAAGACCACCACCCTGGGCGCGCTTCTGCCTGCATCGTTCCGCGCGCGCGATCTCGCCGAAGCCGGAGCCGTCACGGCGGAGGCTGCGGAATCCACGGGCAGCTCGCGAGGTCCGCCTGGCAAGCGTCGAAGTGCAACTCGCCGCCGCGGCACTCGAAGTACCGGCCGATCGCGTTCGCGATGAACTGATCGGCGTCGAACGCGCTGCCCGCCTGCGGCGTGAGAAGCTCTCTGCCGGTGCGGCTGAAGTACGGAATCAGGAGCGCCGAAACCCCCGGAGCATTTGCCGCGCAGGTGGAGGCGCCGATGGACCAGCATCCGGTCGCGCCGGCCCGCGCGGACACCGGGCAGCTGCTCGCCGGGATGATCTGCCGGACGAGCTGCTGCCGGAGCGGCGGCACGAGGCGCGGAGCAGCGAGACCGTCGGTGCAGGTCGCGGCGCCGTCGCAGGCGTAGCCGGTCGGGTCGAGCAGCAGGTCGCCGGTGCAAGACCCTCCGGACGTATCGCACTGCACATGGCCGGGAAGAGCCGCGAACACTCCGCCGGCAGGGTCGTCGAACCGATCCGTCGCGGCGATACCCTCGACGACCCCGCCCCGGATCAGGACCTGATCATCGGAGAACCCGGGATTGCCCGGCGAGGCGTACGCCGGATCCGGCTGGCTGAAGTCGACGAGCCCGGCCGCGCGGGCGAGCGCAATTCCGGTGCTGGCCGGCACCTGCGTGTCGCCGGCCGGCGTGACGAAGAGCGCATTGAGAGCGCCCGCGCGGAAGCCGTTCGCGGCGGTGGCCGAGACGCGCGGAGCCAACAGGTCGGTCGTGTAGTGGGTGACGTAGTTGATGGGATCCGCGGGCTCGAGAATGGTCTGGGCGAGTTGGAGGAGCCGGCGCAGCTCGGGCGTATTGCGACTCCGGCCGAACCCGCGCGAGAGCGCCAGAAGAGGGCTGCCTGCGGCGTAGGGGATGCCTTCGAAGGTGAACGCTTCGGCGAAGGTTCCGAACGCGGCCGAGGTGCCGTTCGCGCGCAGGATGGTGACCCGCAGAGTATCGCCCGGAGTCACCACGCTGACGCTGACCGTCGCAGGCGTCCCGGGAGGCTGCGGCGTCTCGGTGCCCAAGAGCTGCGGCCCGTCCGCGGCAATCGGCACCCGCACCGTTCCCGACGCGTCGGCAGCCGCGAGGCTGCAACCCGGAGCGGCCTGCGCGCTGCAATCGGACGCGAGCTCGGTGACGTTCTGGACCATCACCCGATCGCCGGGCGCAAGCGGCGCGGTGAGCGGGGTAATGCGCACGTCCCGCTCTCGATTGACGTCCTGGACGACCAGGACCAGCGACGGGACGGCATCGGCCGCCGCAGGATTGCAGGCGCCTTGATGCAAGGTCGTCCGCGCGTCGACCGGCCCAGACGACGGGCTGAACGCGCAGGTGGCGACGAACGGTCCGAGCGCCTCCAGATAGACACCGCCGATGATCGGATCGAGCGAGGAGCGGAGCGCGAGGTCCGACAAACCGCCGGCCGCGCTGACCGGGGCGGTGGCGCGCACTTCCGGCTCCACCGCGGGAACGATGGCGCTCAAGATGCCGCCCAGCGAGACGCCGAAGGTGAAGATGTCCGCGCCCGGATTGACCGCGCCCTTTTCGAAGAGGTGGGTGGTGCCGTTCGGGGCGAAGACGGTGGCCGGGAAGGCGCGCGCGCCGCCGACGTCGGGGACGCCGTCGCCATCGAAGTCGCCCGCGACCACGTTGCCCTTGTTGCCGACCAGCATCCGCACTTCGCCGTTGAAGCTGCGCAGCACCTGCATCACCTGCATCCAATCCAACACCGACTGGCGGATGGTGTCGCGGGTGTGGAAGAAGTCGGCGGTGAAGAAGTCGCCGCCCGGGTCGGGCACGCCGTCGAAGTCGAGGTCGCGCGCCCGGCCGTTGAAGAAGGCGCTGGCAAACCCGCTGAGCCCTGCCGCATCGGCGCGGGCCCGGGCGAGCACTTCCAACGCGGGATCGACGGCGACGCCGTATCCGTAGGCGTCGATGCCCACGGTCGCGAGCCCGAACTTCGCGAAGCTGCCCGCGAAGCCGACCACCGCCGCCGAGCGCGAAGAGGTGAAGCCATGGCCGGCGACCACGGTGGGGAACGGCTCGAGGTGTCCCGCTGCCGGCACTTGCTTCGGCACCGCCAGGAGGAACGGAACCACCGCCACCTTGTTCCGCACCGTCGTGGCCGGCTCGTCGAGCTGGAAGGTCTGATCGCGCGGCGCCCCGGCGGTGGTCGCCAGAAGATCCGGCGAGAAGAACAACCCCTGGACGAGATAGTTCACGTACTGAAGCGACGCCTCGAGCGCGGGGATGGACGCGGCATCGGTTCCGGAGAACACCGCGCCCACGTCGGGATCGTCGAGCAGCGCCTTGAAGCATTCGGCCGGCGCAGGCGGCGCGGCGCACTCGTTCACCGGCAGGATGTAGTCGGCCGGGTCGATCGAGGTGTTGGTGTTGCCGACGAACGGTCCCTTCTCTTGCGAAACGCCGACTCGCGAGGTGGAGGCGCTCGCAATGTTGCCGCTGGTGGTCGAGTAGATGGGCCCGAGCTGCAAGAACGGCCCCGCCGTCTCCACCAGGCCTTGGCGCAAGATGCGGAACGTCCGCGAGATCGACTGGGTGGTGAAGGCCCAGGTGTAGGCGATGTCGGAGAGCTGCGTCCCGGCCGGCAGGTGTCCCAAAAGCGGCGTCAGCTCCCGCGTCTGCGATGCGTGGTTGATGCCCGCGTGGGGCGAGGAGATGGGGCGGCCCTGCGCGTCGTGCAGGCGGCTCGTCAGCACCACCGCGTAGCGGCTGTCCTCGGCGAGCGGCAAGACCGGCCGGATGATCAGGGTGTGCGTCGCGAATTCATAGAAGGTGACGAGATCGTCCGCCTGCTGCCGGACCGTCGTGTGCGGAAGCGCCGGGTTGAAGAAGTTCGCGAACGCGCCCTGCACGGGGAAGAGCAGGTTGAACGCATTCGCCTGCGGGTCGGCGGGGAAGTAGCGCGTCGGGTCGGCGATGGTCAGCGGAAAGCGCCCGGACCCGAAATCCACCGGGACGGTGGCGCCGTTCTCCAGGTCCACGAGATACACCGCGTCGTCCGTGGGGTCGGCGTTGTTCTGCCGGGCGAAGAGATCGGCCACGTCGATGTCGCGGTCGAAGGAGACGGTGATGGGCGCGAAGGTGCCGAACCCGTCCAGCCGATCGAGCTGCGCGCGGAACGTCGACTCGAGCTGCGTGGGCGCAACCGCGGTGACGTTCAAGCGCAGGCCGGTCGGGCTGGTGGAATCCGCGCTGGTCGCGACGTCGTTGGGAAAGGGGATCTGCGCGAGCGGCTGGGCGGTCAGGTCGAACACCACCCGCGGGCCGCCCCGATCGACCGAGGCCGCGAGCCCGTCGACGCCGCGGCCGGAACTGCAGCCGCAGACGGCGACGGTCAGGATGAGGACTGCTGTCTTCAAGAAGCCTCCGCTAGAACGTGATCGTCGCCCGCAGCCGCAGCGCGCGCTGCGCCGGCATGCGCGCCCCGGTCTGGGTGGTGAACGCATTGCCCGGCAACAGGTAGCCGAACTGGATTCCCGTCTCGAGGCCGAACTGGTCGAAGAGGCGCGCGCTGTACCCCGCGGCTCCGTCGAGCTCGATGCCGTAGTTCTGTCCCGCGGCACGGCCGAAGCTGTTCTGCGCCGAGGAGCTGATGAAGAAGTGGTAGGGGTCGACGAGCGGCTCCGGCGCGTGGGCGAAGAGCACGCTGGCGACGAAGCGGAAGGAATTTGCGCCCAGCCGCGGCTTCCAGCGCAAGGTCGGCTTCAAGTAGAGCGCGTTCGCCACCGCGCCTTCGGTCGGCAAGAAATCGAGGCCCGGCGGCGGCCTGCCGAAGAGCGCCGGATCGGACAGCCTGCGGGCCGCGTTCTGCGACTGGAAGAGCAGCACCCGATCGAAGAGCACGAGGCCGACCTTGTAGTCGCGGCTCATCTGGAACTGGTTCGACTGGTCGTCGAACGGGTTGGCGTCGCCGCTGGCGTAGCCGCCTTCGACTTCCGCCTCGACCGCGCTCCTGGCTGCGAGCACCCGAAGCACCGCGCCCTGCTGCGAGATGCGGGCGGCGCCCGGCGCGCCCAGGTTCGCCGCGTGGCTGGTGCCGCCGTAGAGCTCCGCCGCCTCGCCCTCGACCGAGAGCACGGTGCCGTCCAGGGCTGAAACCGCGTCGGCGTAGCGGAAGTGCGCGTCGAAGGTCCAGAAGTGCAGGTCGCCCTGGCCCTCGGCGTAGTTCTGCACCCGCCGCGAGACGTAGAATTCGGCGCGGGTCTTGTCGCCGGGATCGTAGATGAGCGCCGCCAGGGCCTCGAGCGCGGCGTCGCCCCACTGGAGGCCGCCGCCGTTCGGGATGATGAGCTGAGCGTAGCGGTCGCTGTAGATGACGTCGGCGCCGACCGCCACCGCGAGGCTGCGGCCGAGGCTCGAGCCGGGCCCGAAGAAGCGCCCGAAGGGACGGGTCGCGAACAAGAGCCGCTCGACGATGTCGCCGAATCCGGGGTCGCCGAAGTCGGTGACGTTCTCGCCCTCGCCGCTGTTGATCAGCATCCCCATGCCCCAGTCGGCCGGCATCTGCCCGAGCTGCACGACCCCGGTGGGGAAGCGGATCTGGGTGAAGAGGTGGCGGAACTGGAAGCCGTTGCCGGAGAAGCCGTTGCGCTGCGAGAGATTGACGTCGCCGAAGCCGCGGAAGTCCTGCGCCACGTCGCCGGCGAAGATGCCGCCCACCAGATCGAAGGACGCCTGCACTTCGATGCCGGAGCCCTTCTCGTCCATCTCGATGATCTTCGGCGTCAGCCGCAGCCGGTGCGAGAGGTAGTTGCGCTGGCCGGTGGCGAAGCCGGTCTCGTCGAGGGTCTGATTGGTGTCGTCGTTCAGGCGCAGCCGGTACGATCCGTCAAACCGGACGTCGGCGGCTGCAGCGGGAAGGGCGACGCACAGGAGCGCAGCGACCAAGGTTTGACGAACCATCGACCACTCCTCTATCAAGCGCCCGGATGCGCATCCACCGCGGGTTGTCGGATACGGTCAACGGGTTGACCACTGGCGCGCTCGCCATCGGCAACTTTGACGGCGTCCACCTCGGCCACGCCGCGCTGTTTCGAGCCGCGCGCAGCAGCGGACGCGAAGGACCCCTGGCGGCGCTGACCTTCGATCCGCACCCGGCGCGCGTCCTCGCCCCCCGGTACGCTCCGCCGCTCATCTGCGAGCGCGCCCGGAAGCTGGAGCTGCTCGAAGGGCTGGGCGTGACCGACGTGGTGGAGCAGCCCTTCGACCGGGCCTTCGCGGCGACCGAGCCTGCGCGCTTCGTCGAGATGCTGGTCGCGACCGGCGTGCGCGAAGTGGTGGTCGGTCACGACTTCACCTACGGCAAGGGCCGCACGGGCGGAATCGAATCGCTGCGATCCGGCCTGGAAGTACGCGGCGTGCGCCTTTTGGTCGTGCCCAAGGTCGAGGTGAACGGGCTCGTCTGCTCCTCCACCAAGATCCGCGAGTTCGTCCTCGAGGGGCGGATGGAGGCGGCCAACATGCTCCTCGGCAGGCCCTTCGACGTCGACGGCGAGGTGGTGCGCGGAGAAGGCCGCGGCAGAAAGCTCGGCGTCCCCACCGCCAACATCCGCACCGAGAACGAGCTGCTCCCCGCCATCGGCGTGTACGCGGTGCGGGCGCGGCTCTTGGGCGAACCGCAGGTGCTGCCGGGCGCCGCCAACCTGGGTCTCAATCCCACCTTTCGCGAGAATGCCGCCCTCGCCGGCGGTTCAGGACGGCCGCCGTTGTCGCTCGAAGTCCACCTCTTCGACTTCGACAAGGAGCTCTACGGCAAGCGGCTGCGGGTGGAATTCGTCTCCCGGCTGCGCGAGGAACGGCGCTTTCCCGGAATCGATGCATTGAAAGCCCAGATATCCGCCGACATTGCCGTAGCAAGGCGCCTGCTCGGCGCCTGATCCGCCACCCCGGAGCACGGGAATTTCCCAAGCACATCGGTCGGTTTGTCGCTTGGGCCCCATGCTTGCGCCTATACTCGCGGCCCATAACGAACCGGGGTGACGGAAAATGGCTGGACGTCTTGGTGAGCTTCTCGTCCGCGAAAATCTGATTTCGCTGCAGCAGCTTCAGAAAGCGCAGGACGAGCAGAAGAAGGCGGGCGGCCGCATCGGCTACCACCTCACCAAGCTCGGCTTCATCGAGGAGTCCGAGCTCACCAACTTCCTCTCCAAGCAGTACGGCGTTCCTTCGATCAACCTGAAGGAATTCGACATCGACGGCGAGGTGGTGAAGCTCGTCCCGAAGGAAGTGGCCGAGAAGCACCAGTGCATCCCGGTCAACCGCGCCGGCGCCTCGCTGATCCTGGCGATGAGCGACCCGTCGAACATCTACGCCATCGACGACATCAAGTTCCTCACCGGCTACAACATCGAAGTCGTCGTCGCCAGCGAACAGGCCATCAAGGAAGCGCTGGAGAAGTACTACGCCGAGAAGGGCCCCTCGTACGACGAGGTGATGGAAGGCTTCGACGAGAGCGAGATCGAGGTCGATCACGCTTCCGACGACGACAATGTCGTCGACCTGGAGAAGTCCGCCGCCGACGCTCCCGTCGTCAAGCTGGTGAACCTGATCCTCTTGGACGCGATCAAGAAGGGCGCCTCCGACATCCACGTCGAGCCGTACGAGAAGGACTTCCGGGTCCGCTACCGCGTCGACGGCGTGCTCTACGAAGTGATGAAGCCGCCGATGAAGCTGAAGAGCGCCATCATCTCCCGTCTCAAGATCATGGCCGAGCTCGACATCGCCGAGCGCCGCCTGCCGCAGGACGGCCGCATCAAGCTGAAGCTGGGCAAGGGCCGCGAGATGGACTTCCGCGTCTCCGTCTGCCCGACCCTGTTCGGCGAGAAGGTGGTGCTCCGCCTCCTCGACAAGTCCAACCTGCAGCTCGACATGACCAAGCTCGGCTTCGATCCCGAGCCGCTCAAGGCCTTCAAGGACAACATCGATCGTCCCTACGGCATGGTGCTGGTCACCGGCCCCACCGGCTCGGGCAAGACCACCACGCTGTACTCCGCGCTCTCCGAGCTGAACAAGACTTCCGACAACATCAGCACCGCCGAAGATCCGGTCGAGTTCAACTTCGCCGGCATCAACCAGGTGCAGATGCACGAGGACATCGGCCTCAACTTCGCGGCCGCGCTGCGCAGCTTCCTCCGTCAGGACCCCGACATCATCATGGTCGGCGAGATCCGCGACTTCGAGACGGCGGAAATCGGCATCAAGGCCGCGCTCACCGGACACTTGGTGCTCTCGACGCTGCACACCAACGACGCCCCGGGCACCATCTCGCGCCTCCTCAACATGGGCATCGAGCCGTTCCTGGTGACGAGCGCGGTCAACCTCATCCTCGCCCAGCGACTCGCGCGAAAGCTCTGCCAGGAGTGCAAGAAGCCGGTGGACGTACCCGCGCAGGCGTTGACCGACATCGGCGTCAAGCCCGAGGAGATCGGGACCTTCCAGGTGTTCGAGCCGGGTGGGTGCCGCACCTGCAATGACCGCGGTTACAAAGGCCGGGTTGCGTTGTATGAAGTGATGCCGCTCTGGGACAGCATCAAGGAGCTGGTGATCAACGGCGCCTCGACCGCGGAGCTGAAGGCGGAAGCGATCCGGCTGGGAATGCAGACCTTGCGCATGGCGGCCATCGCCAAGCTGAAGATCGGGATGACCAGCATCGAAGAAGTGGTCGGAAACACCGCTCCTGATACGATGAGATGAAATGCCGAATTTGCATCAACTACTAAAGGCGATGGTGGAGAAGGGGTCTTCGGATCTCCACATCACCACCGGCTCGCCTCCGCAGCTTCGCATCGACGGAGCGCTCGTCCCTTTGAAGACCCCGCCGCTCACGCCGGTGGAGACGAAGCAGCTTTGCTATTCCATCCTCGCCGACGCGCAGAAGCACAAGTTCGAGGAGGAGAACGAGCTGGACCTGAGCTTCGGCGTCAAGGGCCTCTCGCGCTTTCGCGCCAACCTCTTCATGCAGCGCGGAGCGGTGGCGGCGGCGTTCCGCACCATTCCCTTCAAGATCCTCACCTTCCAAGAGCTGGGCCTGCCGCCGATTGTGGCGGAGCTGGCGAAGAAGCCGCGCGGCCTGGTCCTGGTCACCGGCCCCACCGGCTCCGGCAAGTCGACGACGCTCGCCTCCATCATCGACAAGATCAACACCGAGCGGCACGAGCACATCCTCACCGTCGAAGACCCCATCGAGTACCTGCACCCGCACAAGAACTGCGTCGTCAACCAGCGCGAAGTGGGCGCGGACACGCACTCGTTCAAGAAGGCGCTCAAGTACATTCTCCGGCAGGATCCGGACGTGGTGCTGGTGGGCGAGATGCGCGACCTCGAGACCATCGAGGCGGCGCTCGTCATCAGCGAGACCGGCCACCTCGCCTTCGGCACCCTGCACACCAATAGCTGCGTGCAGACCATCAACCGCATCCTCGACGTGTTCCCGCCGTATCAGCAGCCGCAGATCCGCGCGCAGCTCAGCTTCGTCCTCGAGGGCGTGGTCACGCAGAACCTGATCGCCAAGGCCTCGGGCCCGGGCCGCGTGCTCGCCATCGAAGTGATGGTGCCGAACGCCGCCATCCGGAACCTCATCCGCGAGGACAAGGTCCACCAGATCTATTCGCAGATGCAGGTCGGCCAGTCGAAGTTCGGCATGCAGACCTTCAACCAATCGCTGGCGTCGCTCATCCAGCGTGGGATGATCTCGCTCGAAGAAGGCCTCGCCCGCAGCTCCGACGCGGACGAGCTGCGCAACATTCTCGCGTCCGGCCAGAAGCCGGGCGTCAACCGCCCCGTTCAGGCCCGCTAAACAGCGCCTCGGGCGCGACTGCAATTCAGGAGGAACTCGATGGCTACCGCCACCGCAACCGCCGGCAAGACCAAGACCGCGGCACCCCCGCGCGTCCCCATCTGGGTGTGGGAAGGCCGCACCAAATCCGGCGAGGTCAAGAAGGGCGAGGTCGAAGCGCCCGACGAGCAGAGCGTCCAGCAGCGCCTCCGCGCGATGGCGCTGACCAACGTCAAGATCAAGAAGAAGCCGATGGCGCTGAAGCTGAAGCTGCCCGGCGTCGGCGGCATCGCCCAGAAGGACCTGGTCATCTTCACCCGGCAGTTCGCGACCATGATCGACGCAGGCCTGCCGCTCGTGCAGTGCCTGGACATCCTCGCGACCCAGCTCGACAACATGGCCTTCCGCGAAGTGCTCACCAAGGTGAAGACCAAGGTGGAGTCCGGCTCGACGCTCGCGGACGCGCTCGGCGATCACCCCAAGGTCTTCGACACCCTCTACGTGCAGCTCGTGGCGGCAGGCGAAATCGGCGGCATCCTCGACACCATCTTGAACCGCCTCGCGCAATATATTGAAAAGAACGAGAAGCTGAAGAGCAAGGTGAAGGGCGCCATGGTCTACCCGAGCGTCGTGCTCGTGGTCGCGGTCGGCGTCACCGTGGTCCTGCTCCTCTTCGTCACCCCGACGTTCGAGAAGATGTTCAAGGACTTCGGCGGCGCCATGCCGGCGCCCACCCAGATCGTCATCGATCTGTCGAAGTGGCTGCAGCACAACGGCCTCTACCTCTTGGGCATCCTGGTTGCGGCCGTGTTCGTCTTCCGCGCCTGGTACTCGAACCCGAAGGGCCGGATCCAGTTCGACCAGATCGCGATCAAGTCGCCCATCTTCGGGCCGCTCATCCGCAAGGTGGCGGTGGCCCGTTTCACCCGCACGCTCGGCACCATGATCTCCTCCGGCGTGCCCATCCTGGACGCGATGGAAGTGGTGGCGAAGACCGCTGGCAACGCGGTGGTCGAGCGTGCCATCCGCTACACCAAGGAGAAGATCTCCGAGGGCAAGACCATCGTGCAGCCGCTCGCGGAGACCAAGGTGTTCCCGCCGATGGTGGTGCAGATGATCGGCGTCGGCGAAGCCACCGGCGCCATGGATCAGATGCTCACCAAGATCGCCGACTTCTACGACGACGAGGTCGACGCCGCCGTCGCCGCGCTCACCAGCCTGATCGAGCCCGTGATGATGGTGTTCCTGGGCGGCGTGGTGGGCGGCTTCCTCGTCGCCATGTACCTGCCGATCTTCAGCATCGCCGGCTCGATCAAGTAAGCGGTTTCGCGGTGCAGGACCCGGCGGACAGCGTCGTTCCGGCAACTTCCTCGGCGCCTCCGCCGGAGCTCTTGCGCAAGCTGCTCTGGCTCACGGGCTTGCGGCTCCTGGTCGGCACCGCGCTGCTCGCGGCGACGGCGGTGCTCTCCTTCGGCTCCGGCGGCGAGAACCTGCCCGGCCGGGCGGAGACGCTCCTCTACGCCATCATCGCCAGCATCTACCTGGGCTCGCTCATCTCGGTCGCGTTCCTGCGGTCGGGGCGGCATCTCGCCCGGGTCGCGCACGGCCAGATCGTCGGCGACGTCCTGGCGGCGAGCGGCCTCGTCTACCTGACCGGCGGCGCCGAGAGCATCTTCACCATCCTCTATCCGCTCGCCATCGTGAACGCGGCCATCGGGCTCGGGCGCCGGGGCGCGATCGCGGGCGCTCTCCTCTCGGCTCTTGCCTTCTGCCTGCTCGTCCTCGGGATGGAGGCGGGCTACGTCTCGGCGCCGCTCGCCTTTCTCGACCGGCCGCCGTTGCCTTTGCCGCGGCTCCTCCTGACGCTCGCCGCGAACCTCTCCGCCTTCCTGCTCACCGCCATGCTGTCGGCTCATCTCGCGACCGCGCTGCAGGGTGCGCGCAAGGAACTGGCCGAGCGGGTGGTGGAGCTGAAAGGCCTCGAGGCGCTGCACGAGAGCATCGTCGAGTCGGTGGCGAGCGGCATCCTCACGACCGACGTTTCCGGCCGCATCACCTACTTGAACCGCGCCGCCGCGAACCTGACCGGGCTCCTCCTGACGGAGGTCGCGGGAAAGCCGCTCGGCGAAGTGTTGCCCGAGCTCGCCCAGGACGAGCGCCACGGCGAAGCGGCTTTCGGGCATCGCATCGTCGGTTGGTCCGCCGCTTCGTTGACCATGGCGGAAGGCGGCAAGGTCATCGTGCTGCAGGATCTGACCGAGCTGCGCCGGATGGAAGAA
>DASXHM010000105.1:0-8075 GCA_036488495.1 Myxococcales bacterium
TATCGCAAGATCGTCGCCGGCTATCCGGACGACCTCGACGCGCAACTTCAGCTCGGCGAAACGCTCTTCCACTTCAATCCGTTGCGCGGCCGGTCGATCGTGGAAGCGCAGACCGCGTTCGATCAGATGCTCAAGTTCGACGGCGCCAATGCGGCTGCGCTCGACCACGAGGTCGACATCGCGCAGGTCAGCGGGCAGGCGCGGCTGATCCCGACCTATGCCGCGCGCTACGCGAGGCTGGCGGGGGGCGAGACCATGGATGCGCTGCCCATCCGCTGGGCCGACGCCTGGGCGCGCAACGACAAGGCGGCGCGAGAGGCGCTGTTTCCCGAGCTGGAGCGCGCGGCAGCGGAGCATTGGTACAGCCTGCAGCACACGGTCGTTCGCGCCTTGTGGCAGTCGGACGATCTCGGCGACGCGATGCGGCTCGCGACGATGGCGAGTGGTTCGCCTGACGCCGACCAGCAAGCGGAGGCGCTCGATCTGCAGGCCACCATCGACCTCGCGCTCGGCCGGCCGGACGCGGCGCGGGAAAAGCTCGACGCGGCAGCGCGCATCGCGCCCAAGCGGAAGACGGTCCTCTATCGGCAATTCTGGCCGAGCACGCTCGATTTCTTGCCGCGCGAACGTCGCCTTTTGCGGCGCGACCTGGAGGGCGTTCGCAAGATTGCCGATCCGGATTGGCGCACGCCGTACATCGCCGGCGCCATCGCCATCCGCCTCGACGACAATGCTGCCGCGCAGGCGGCCATCTCCGAGCTGGAAGAAGCGGTGGCCGACGGCAGCGGAGCACGCGATGCCGCTCGCGCCCTGCGCGCTCGCCTCGCCCATTCCCGGCACGACGACGCCGCGGCCATGACCGCGCTCGAAGAGCAGGAGCTCGAAATCCCGTTCTCCAAGCTTCAATACTATTACCGCTTGGGCGAGCCTTACCTGCGCATCGAGCTCAATCCGTTCGAGGGCGAGAGGCTGCAGAACAGCTTCGACTTCTACGATACGCACGCGGCCATCTGGTTCGCCCCGATTGCGCGGCTGCGTGCGCGGCAGCTCGAGTCGGTCGATCGCGAAGCGGCCCGCAGACAATACGAGCGTTACCTGCAACTGCGGCAGGATCCCGAGCCGTCGCTCGCGCCGGAAGTGGCGGAGGCGCGGCGGCGCCTGCAACTCCTGCAGTGAGAGGGCCTGCAACTCCTGCAGTGAGAGGCTGCCGCGGCCATGCAGACTGCGGCAGCCTCGAAGGCTACTTCGCGGTCAGTGCGGCCACTCCCTGCATCGCGCACTGGTTGTCGTGCTCGCTCGTGTCGCCCGAGACGCCCAGGCCGCCGATGAGCTTGCCGTCCAGGATCAGCGGCTGGCCGCCGTCGACCGGAATGGCGCCCGCAAGCCCCAGCACGCGCAATCCCTCGCCACCCTTCGCGAGCGCGTCCTGGAACGCTTTGGTGGGCCGCTTGTAGAGCGCGGCCGACTTCGCCTTGTCCACCGCCACTACCGCGCTGCCCATCTGGGTGTTGTCGGCCTTCTCGTAATAGATGAGCGTGCCGCCCGGATCGACGACGGCGACCGCCATGAACCAGCCGTTCTTGCGCGCCTCGGCCGCTGCCGCCGCGGCCACCCGCTTGGCGTGGTCGAGCGTGATCGGCATCCCGATCGGCGTCGCCGGACCGCCCGCGTTGGGCGAGGCGGCATGAGGCTGGTTGGCATTGGCGTTCGGATGCGGCGAAGCCTGCGCGACGAGCAGCGCGGCGAGGGACACGAACAAGGTCATGGAGTGGCTCCCTGGGGAAGGAGCCCGCAACAAAGCAGGTTCGCTTCCGAAACGGAAGAGGCCCGGCAGCCATTCGCCGGGCCCCGCGGCTGCTCGTCGCGGTGGCGCAAACCGCTGGGCGGCGTTATGACGGCGCGCCTCCCCCGTTGACGAAGGAGAATCAAGATGACCCTGCACATCGGCGACGAAGCTCCGAACTTCCAGGCCCAGACGACCGAAGGCCAGATCGATTTCCACCAGTGGATCGGCAACTCCTGGGCGGTCCTCTTCTCGCACCCGAAGGACTTCACCCCGGTGTGCACCACCGAGCTCGGCATGGTGGCGAAGATGAAGAGCCAGTTCGACAAGCGCGGCGTGAAGGTCATCGGCCTGTCCGTAGACTCGGTGGACGACCACTCCAAGTGGGCGAAGGACATCGAGGAGACGCAAGGCGCCGCGGTGAACTTCCCGCTCATCGGCGATCCGGACCTGAAGATCGCCAAGCTCTACGAGATGCTTCCCGCGGCCCTGAGCGGCAACGCCAACGTGCGGACCGCCGCCGACAACGCCACCGTGCGCGCGGTCTTCGTCATCGGGCCGGACAAGAAGATCAAGCTGCACCTCATGTACCCGATGTCGACCGGCCGGAACTTCGACGAGATCCTCCGCGTCATCGACTCGCTCCAACTCGGCGCCAAGCACAAGGTCTCGACGCCCGCCAACTGGAAGCAGGGCGAGGACGTGATCATCTCCGGCGCGGTGAAGGACGACGAGGCGAAGAAGCAGTACCCGCAGGGCTGGAAGTCGCCCAAGCCGTACATGCGCATCGTCCCGCAGCCCAAGTAGCGCGCGCGAAGGCCGCGGTCGCATCGCGCACCGCGGCCCGCCCGTCTACTGAGGGCGCCGGTCGCTTTACTGAGCGGCCACCTGCGCCTTCGCGCACGGCGCGCCGGCGTCCATCCAGGTCTTGAACGCGCGCACGAACTCGTCGTGCGGAATGTGCACGGGCGCGCGGCCGTAACCCGGCGCCCATCCCCAAAGGACCACCGGGTCGGCGGCGACGTGGTGGAAGAGCGCCGCCATGTCCTTGCCGCCGTTCCGCTTCGGGTCCTTGAGCTGCTCGCAGAGCGGGCCTGAAGCCACGCCGGCGAAGACCATCTTCTGCTCGGGCGGCGGCAATTTCCAACCGGTTGCGACGCCGGGCGGCTGGTGCGCACCGTAACTGTCCGGCGGATTGGCGAGCCCGTGGCAGGTGGCGCAGGCGAGTCCAACCGCGCCTTTGCCCTCCGGCCCCCGGGTGACGAATTGAAGATGCACGTGGCTGTCGTCGCCCTGCAGCGGCTGGTCGCCTTTGGGATGGCAGTTCACGCAGCGCGGGCTCTGCAGCACCGTCTTCACCGTCTCGAACGCCACCAGCGGATCTCCCGCGGATGGGGCGGCTTTTTCGCCATGCGAACAACCCAACGCGACGGCGGCCAAGAAACCGATACGCAAGTTCATTTTGGAAATCCTCAAGCGAGCTCGAGCGGCAGCCTGCGCAGCCGCTTCCCGGTGAGCGCGAACACCGCATTGGCCACGGCGGGGACAATCGGCGGGGTGGCCGGCTCGCCGACTCCGCCCATCTTCGCGTCGCTCTCCACCAACGCCACCCGGATGTGCGGCATCTGCGGCAGGCGCAGCATGCGGTAGTCGTGGAAGTTGCTCTGCACGACCTTGCCGTCGTCGAGCGTGATCTTCCCGTAGAGCGCGGCGGTCAGGCCGTAGACGATCGAGCCCTGCACCTGCGCCGCGATCGCCAGCGGGTTCACCGCGAGCCCGCAGTCGATGGCCGCCGAGACCTTGTGCACGCGGATCTCGCCATCCTCCACCGACACTTCCGCGCACTCCGCGACGATGCTCTTGAACGACTCGTGCAGCGCGAGCCCGCGCCCCCTGCCTTTCAAGAGCGGCGTCCCCCAACCGGCGAGCTGCGCGACGGCTTTCAGCACCGCCGCATGCCGCGGTTTGCCCGACAGCGCGCGCAGCCGGAAGGAGAGCGGATCCTGGCTCGCGGCTTGCGCCAACTCGTCGATCATCGTCTCCACCGCGAAGGCGGTGTGCGTGTGTCCGACCGAGCGCCAGAAGTGCACCGGCACCGCGTTCTCGGTCGTGTGCAGGGTCACCTGGGTCGCTTTGACGCCCTCCAGGTACGGAGAATCGACGATGCCCTCGACCGAGCTCGGGTCGATGCCGTCCTTCATCATGCCGGCGAACATGGTCCCTTTCAGGATCGACTGCCCGACCGCGGTGTGCTTCCAGCCGACGATGTTCCCCTGCGCATCGATGCCGGCTTGCACCCGGTGCAAGAACGCGGGCCGGTAGAAGCCGCCGTGCAGATCGTCCTCGCGCGTCCACACCGTCTTCACTGGAACGCCGGCCGCCTTGGCGACCTGAACCGCCTCGCTGACGAAGTCGGACCGCGGGCTGCCGCGCCGCCCGAAGCCGCCGCCCAAGAACGGCGTGTGCAGCGTCACCTTCTCGACCGGAATGCCGAGAATCTTCGCCGCCGCCGCCTGGTCGACCTGCTGGAACTGCGTGCCCACCCAGATCTCGCAGCCGTCGCCGGAAGGCTTCACCGTGCAATTGAGCGGCTCCATGGTGGCGTGGGCGAGATAGGGCGCCTCATAGACGGCCTCGATCTTCTTCACCGCCTTGGTGAGCGCGGCGTCCACGTCGCCCTTCGGTTTCGCCGCTTCGTCGCCCGGCTTCTGCGCGAGCTCGCGATAGGAGGCAAACAGCTTCTCGCTGTCCACCGCAGGGCCGTTGTCCCACTGGACCGCCAGCGCGTCGCGGCCGAGCTTCGCGCTCCAGAAGTTGTTCGCAACCACCGCGACGCCCGACGGCACTTGCACCACCTGCTCGACGCCTTTGATTGCCTTCGCGCGGCTGGCGTCGAACGAGCGCACCTTGCCGCCAAAGACCGGCGCCCGGGCGACCAGCGCGGTGCGCAGCCCTTCGAACTGTACGTCCATTCCAAACTTCGCCTTGCCGGTGATCTTCTCCGGCGAGTCGAGGCGGCGGATTTGCTGGCCGATGTACTTCCATTCCGACGGCTTCTTCAGCGTCACTTCTTTCGGAGGCGAAAGCTGCATGGCGGCATCGGCAAGCTGTCCGTAGGACAGCTTCTCCGTCCCGTGCAGCACGAAGCCGTTCTCGGTGCGCAGCTTCTTCGCGCTCGTCTTCCACTTCTGGGCGGCCGCCCGAACCAGCATGTCGCGCGCCATCGCCCCGACCTCGCGATAGCGGTCGAACTCGCTGCGCATGCTGCTCGAGCCGCCGGTGCCCATGGTGCCGAATTCGAGGTGCGCATACGCGGGCGCCGCAATGGCGTGCTCCACCCGGATCTTGGACCAATCGCAGTCGAGCTCTTCCGCGACCAGCATCGCAAGGCCGGTCCAATTGCCCTGGCCCATCTCCGAATGCGCAAGCTCGACGGTCACGGTCTCGTCGGGGGCGATGCGGACGAAGGCATTCGGGTCGGTCTTGGCTTTCGGCCGCATCGCCTCGGCACGCGCGGGCCGCGGCACGTAGAAGGCGATGACGAGACCCGCGCCGGTACCGAGCAATTCACGCCGCGAAAGGGGGCTCATTTGCTGCTCCTCGCCGCGCCCGGCTCGCCGCCGGCTGCCTTGCGAATGGCCTCGCGCACTCGTTGATAGGTGCCGCAGCGGCAGACGTTGCCCGCCATGGCGAGGTCGATCTCTTCGTCGGTCGGGTTCGGCTTTTGCGCCAGGAGCGCGGCGGCCGACATGATCTGCCCGGATTGGCAGTAGCCGCACTGGACGACGTCCACGTCGCGCCAGGCGAGCTGCACCGGATGCGTTCCGTCGGGCGAGAGGCCTTCGATGGTGGTGATTTTCTTTCCCGCCGCCGCCGAGACCGGCAAGACGCACGAACGCACCGCTTTGCCGTCGAGGTGCACGGTGCACGCCCCGCACTGCGCCATCCCGCAGCCATATTTGGTGCCGGTGTAGCCGAGCACGTCGCGCAGCACCCACAAGAGCGGCATCTCGCCGTCTGCATCGACTTCGCGCACGGTCCCGTTGACTTCGAGCTGCATCGCGCACCTCCCGCGGCGGCGGCCGCGAGGCGATTCGTACCACTCCGCGAGGAAGCGCGCTTCGTCGAATTTGCGCAGCGCTGGTCTACCCGTGACTGCGGCTCAGAGGCCGCCGTGCGCGCGGCTCAGAGGCCGCCGTGCGCGCGGGTCAGAGGCCTTTGATCAAGTCGGTCGGCGAGGTCGGGATCTGGTCGAGGATGCCCTTCGCCTTGGTGCTGTCGCCGCCTTTCAAGAGCGACCGCGCCATGGTGACCTTCTCATACGTGTCCTGGATTCCCGAGAGGCCGGTCTTCTGGGCGATGGCGCTCTTCGCGTCCGAGAGCGTGCTGGACGCGCCGTTGGTATCGCCCTGCGCCGACTCCTGCTTCGCGACTCCGAGCTTTTGCGCGATCGAAGGATCGAGCTTCGCCGCCGCCCCTTCCGCCTGGGAGAGCGCGTTGTTGGTCTTCGGCGCATCGCCATTCTGCGCGGCGTCGGCAGCGGTGTTCGTCTTGGCGAGCGCGCCGCCGCCTTTCTTGGCCATGACGCCCTTGAGCAGCGTCTCCGCCTTGGCGAGCCAACCGTCGCTTTGCTTGGTGTTGCCGGCGTTCAGCGCCGACTTCGCCTTGGTGATGTCCGAGAAGGCGGCCTTGGCCTTGCTGGTCAGGCTGCTCGACTTCGACTGCGTTTGCGCGACTGCGGGCATCGACAGGAGTGCGAATGCGACGACGGCGCCATACATGGTTCTCATGGAGCGCAAGTTGGCGACGGAGCGAACGGTGTGCAGCGGGCCTTCGAGGCGCGCCTCGGCTGGCGCACGTGCTAGGAAGCTCGAATGCATCTGCGCTTCTTCGCGCTCGCCGTCTCTGCCGCAGCTTCCGTCCAGGCCGCGATGACCGTCTCCATCAGCTACCCGAAAGCGCGCAGCCAAAAGCCGCTCGACGGCCACGTCATCCTCCTCTTCAGCCGCGATCTCGTGCGCGAGCCGCGCAGCCACGTCGCGCCGAACCAGCCGCTCGATTCGCCGTTCCTCTTCGGCCTCGACGTCGACGGCTTCGCGCCCGACAAACCCTTGGTGGTCGGGGACGACGCCTTCGGCTGGCCGGCGCCGCGCCTCTCCATGCTGCCGGCAGGAGACTACTTCGTGCAGGCGGTCCTGAACCGCTACGAAACCTTCCACCTCGAAGGCGGCCGGACGCTGAAGCTGCCGCCCGACAAAGGCGAAGGACAGCATTGGGAGAAGAAACCGGGCAACCTGTATTCGACGCCGATCAAGATCTCTTACGACCCGGCGAAGTCGCAGCAGATCGCGCTCGAGTTGAGCCAGCAGATCCCGGCCATCGAGCCCAAGCCGGACACGCCCTTCGTCAAGCACTTCAAGATCCGTTCGCCCTCCTTGTCGCGCTTCTGGGGCCGCGACGTCTATCTCGGCGCCCACGTCCTCTTGCCCTTCGGTTTCGAGGAGCATCCGAACGCGCGCTATCCTTTGATGGTCTTCCACGGCCATTACCCCGACGACATCTCCGGCTTTCGCACCACACCGCCCGATCCGGATTTGAAGCCCGAGTATTCGGAGCGGTTTCACCTCGAGGGCTACAACCGCATCCAACAAGAGGAGGCCTACGCCTTCTACCAGCGCTGGATCTCGCCTGGGTTTCCCCGCTACCTGGTGGTCGAGATCGAGCACGCCAATCCGTACTTCGACGACAGCTACGCGGTGAATTCGGCCAACCTCGGACCCTACGGCGACGCCATCAACCACGAATTGATTCCGGAGGTGGAGAAACGCTTTCGCGGAATCGGCCAGGGCTGGGCGCGCTTCACCTACGGCGGCTCGACCGGCGGATGGGAGGCGCTCGCGACCCAGGTGTTCTATCCGGACATGTTCAATGGCGCCTTCGCGGCTTGCCCGGATCCAATCGATTTCCGCGCCTATACCATCGTCAATCTGTATCAGGACAAGAATGCCTATACTCTGCACGGCGAGGCCTCCAGCGTCGAACGGCCTTCGTTTCGCAATTATCTGGGGGAAATCTTCGCCACCCAGCGGGACGCGAACTACATGGAGCTCGCGCAGGGTGACCACGGGCGCTCGGGCGGGCAATTCGACATCTGGGCGGCGGTCTTCGGGCCCATCGGGGCGGATGGATTCCCCAAGCCGATTTTCGACAAGGTCAGCGGCGGCATCGATAAAACAGTTGCCGAATACTGGCGCGAGCATTACGACCTGTCTCATATCGTGCAGCGCGACTG
>DASXHM010000145.1:0-11106 GCA_036488495.1 Myxococcales bacterium
AACAGCTCCGACATCTCGACGCCGTACGCGAGCGAGCACCCGACCAGCGTCGCGAGCGTCACGTTGGCGGCGCCGCGCTCCAGCCGCTGCAGGTGCTTCACGTGCAGGCCAATCGCCTCGGCTGCGCGTTCCTGGGTCAATTCCGCCCGGAGCCGCAGCTCTCGCAAACGCTGGCCGAGCCTTCTGCGGCGCGTCGCCGTCTCTCCCGCGACGTCGGCGCGAGAGCGCAACTCCGACGGCCCATGGTCGTGGGGCGAGCGCTTTCGCACCCGCCGCAGGTACAGCCCCGCGGCGGTTCCCGACACAACTCAAGAGTTCACAGCCAACCTTGGCGGCCAGCCGCAAAGCCAGCGGGGTCAGAACTGGCGCAGATACCCGCGCTCGATCAGCTGCGCCAGCCTCTTCGCCACTTCCAGATCGCTGCCCGGAACGCGGTCCAGCACCGCTTGAACGGTGCCCTCGTCGTGGGCGAGCTGCACCAGATCGAGATCCTGCGCGGGCAAGTCGCGCAGCTTGCCGGCAAGAGGCATGGCGAGCCCGATGGCGGAAGCCGCGCTGGGAAGGTCCTCGCGGCCCAGCTCGTCGGCCTGCTGCATGGCTTCCATGACCAGAAGCTCGGTGCTCTCGGTCAATTCGCCGGGCTGCGCAGGCAATTCGCCCTCCCGCGGCACGAACTCGAACGACCCGCCCGGCCAGGCGGTCATCCGGTACAGCGCCTTCTTCGGCGACATCGCCGGCTGTCCGTCGATGGACGCGGTGACCACCTTGCCGCTCCGGAGCAGCACCTGGCCCGCGCGCTGGCCGTGGATGACGATGGCGCCGGTCTTTTTCGAGGTGGAAAGGAGCTGCAGCAGATCGACCAGCGGGACTTCTTCGAGCCGGCCCTGCACCGCCGGCCGCCCGCCGGTCTTCTTCTCCTCGGCGAGGGCGCGCTGATCGAGCGCCTTCTGCGCGGTCTTCGCGTCGACCGGCGCGCCGCGCGCAATCCGGACCAGCTTGAGGATGCTGGTGCCGATGAGGACGCGGTCGCCCTCTTCGAGCGTCGCCTCCTTGATCCGCTCGCCGTTGACGAAGGTCCCGTTGGTGGAGCCGAGATCGCTGATGGTGACCGCGTCGCCGCCCAAGGCGAGCTTCGCGTGCTTGCGGGAGACCAGCTCCTCGATCAGCACCATGTCGACGCCGCTGGAACGGCCGATGACGACCTCGCCCGCGTCCGCCAGGGGGTATTCGCCGCCCTGGTATTTGCCGCTGATGAAACGCAGCGCGAAGGCGCGGCCGTCGCCGTTCATCGGCCCTCGCCTCGCGAGAGCTTGAGATAGCTCGCGGCCATCCGATTTTGCGGCTCGAGCTTGAGCGCGTCCTCCCACTGCCCGACCGCCTCGTCGAGCTTTCCGGCGGCGTGCAGCGCGGCTCCGAGCGCGACTTTGGCGGCGGCGCTGGTGGGCGCATTCGCGACCGAGTGGCGCAGCTCGTCGATGGCTCCGGGCAGATCGCCCGCCTCGCGGAGCGCGTGTGCGAGCTTGACGCGCAGGTCGCTGAAGAGCGGGCACAGCGAAAGGGCGCGGCGGTATTCGGCGGCCGCGTCGCTCGGCCGCCTGACCGAGATGTACCCGTCGCCCACGGCGGCATGCAGGTTCGCGATCTTGCCGCGGGTGTAGTTGTCGAGCGGTTCGTCGCCGTTCGGCTCGCGCGGCTGGCCGGAGCGGATGCGCTCCAACGCGGCCTCGTACACCTTTTGCCCGCGGTCGTACTCGCCCAGGTCGTTGCAGACGATGGCGAGGCTGAGCGAGGCCTCCAAGTAGTCCGGATTCAGCTCCAGCGCGCGCTCGAAGCAGCGCTGCGCCTGCGGGAACTCGCCCGCCTCGTGGTGGATCACGCCGAGCATGTGGTGCACGTCGGCAAAGGGAGCGCCGCGCGAGACGACCTTCTCCAGTTGCGTGCGCGCAAGCTTGAAGTCGCCCCGATGAAAATGCTCTTTGCCGAGGGCGACCAGCTCCCTCAAGTCGTCCATTCGTTCGCGCCGTCCTTCACCAGGGCCCTTGCAACGACGCTACCACTTATCTGTCGGGCGGGGCGAGCGGCGGCGTGGGCGGCTGCGAGACCGGCTGATCGGGCGGCTTTTCGGGCTGAGTAGTGGGCTGGGCGGGCTTGGGGCTCGTCTCCGGCGCGCCCGGCTGCAACGCCTGGCCCGGCGGCTCGCCCGGGGGCGGCGCGCTGGCCGGCCGCTCGGTCGGCGCATTGGGCGTTTCCGCCGGCGTCACCGGCACCGGCTTCTCCGCGATGAGGCGCAGCGGCTTCTGGCCCGGCAAGGGCCGCGGCTTCAGCGCGGGTGAGACCACGTCGGCCGGAATGGCCGCGATCTTCGTCTCCGCCTGCGGGCGCCGCGGATCGCTCGGCGCGTCCTGGACGAACCGCACCAGGGTGGCGCGCTCGGCGGCGGGGTCGTTCGCCTTGCGGTAATCCTCGGCTGCAGCCCAGAGAGCATCCGCGCGGAGATGGCCTTCGTGCAGGTCGCCGAAGGAGTCGGCGATGGCGAGATGCCGCCCTGCAGCGCCGCGCCATTCGTTGCGCTTCTCGTAGAAGCGGGCCACGTACCGGTCGTGCGCGACCAGGCGCTCGCGGCAGTCGTTCTCTTCGATCTGCGCCTTGGGCACGAACTCACTCTTCGGATAGTTCGCGAGGAAGCGGTTGTAAGCGTCGAGCGCGGCCCGGAGCGGCCCCTGGTCCTTCTCGTAGCTGGGCGGGAAGAGGAACCAGTCGGATGGGCGGTCGTTGTAGTGCGCGAGCGCCACCCGGTACGCGGCATATCCCGCCTGCGGATGCGAGGGATGGCCTTTGACGAAATCGGCATACCCGTTCGCCGCCTGGTTCCAGTCGTCGTGATCGAAGGCCATGTCCGCGAGAGCAAGCTCGGAGAGCGCGGCGTACTGCGAATACGGGAAGTTGTTCTTCACGTACTCGAAGTAGCGGGTCGCCTCGACGAAGTTCTGCTGCCTGCGCTCCTTCATGCCGCTCTCGTAGGCCTTGCCGGCGTTGCTCGCCTCCGCGCCGGTGACAGGCTTCGTCAGATCGGCGCCGCTGCTCGAGCAGCCGACAGCCGCGAGGAGTGAGGCGAGGAGGAGCGCGCTAAGCTTCGTAGGCATCGTCTTCACCGTTCCACTCGATTCCAACCGCGCGGGCAGCGGCACCCGGCTTGTGTCCTTTGGCGACCAGCATGCGAAAGAGGCGCCGCTTCTCCCGCTCGTCCGCCGGCTCCTTGCCGCGGAGCCTGCGCATCAGGGCGCGGGCAGCCAACTCGTCGTCGCCTTGGCCGTCCCGGGCCTCGTCGGCTGCTCCCTTGGCATCGGCCTCACTGACGCCCTGCCGCAGGAGCCGCTGCACGACCCGCCGAGGCGCATCTCCACGCTCGACCAGGCTCTTTGCGCGCGCCGACGCCACTTCACGGTCGTCCATGTAGCGCAGCTCGCGCAGCCGCGCCACCGCGGCTTTCGCATTGGCCTCGGAGACCCCGCGGCGGAGCAGCGCCCGCAAGAGCTCCTCCTCGGTCCGGCTGCGCGCCGCCAGGAGCCGAAGGGCAAGCTCGAGCGGCGTCAGCGCCAACTCAGAAGCGCTCGATCTGGAAGTCGTCTTCGGCCGGGCTCACCGGTGCGGCCTTGATGCCGGCCGGAACGGGCGTCGGGCGCGGCGCGGACGCGGGAGCGACCCGTGCCAGCGGGACGGATGCGCCGGCCGGGCGCGGCGCAGCCTTGGGGGCAGGGGCGGCCGCAGGCTTGCCCTCGGCCGGGCCGGGCTGGCCGTCCTCGAAGCTGTCCCACGACGAGTCGCTGGTGGCGCTGATGCCGGAAACGCGGAGCGCGAAGTCGTCCGGGTTCGAGCACTGCCGGAGCGCTTCTTCGTAGGTGATGACATTCTGCTTGAACAACCCCATCAGCGACTGGTCGAACGTCTGCATCCCGTAGGTCGTGTAGCTCTGCGAAATGGCCTGCGGGATCTCCTTCGTCCGGTCCTTGTCCTCGATCATCTCGCGGATGCGGCTGTTGCAGACCAGCACTTCCACCGAGGCGACGCGACCCTTGCCGTCCGCCTTCGGGACGAGGCGCTGCGAGATGACCGCGCGCAGCACCGAGCCGAGTTGCAGGCGCACCTGCTTCTGCTGGTGGGGCGGGAACGCGGAGACGATGCGGGCGATGGTCTCGGTCGCATCCAGCGTGTGCAGGGTGGAGAGCACGAGGTGGCCGGTCTCGGCGGCGGTGAGCGCGGTTTCGATGGTCTCGAGGTCGCGCATTTCGCCGACGAGGATGACGTCCGGATCCTGGCGCAAGGAGCTCTTCAACGCCTGGCCGAAGCTGGTCGTGTCCACCCCGACCTCGCGCTGGTTCACGATCGACCGCTTGTCGCGGATGAGGAACTCGATCGGATCCTCGATGGTCATGATGTGGCAGGTCTCGTTGGAGTTGATGTGGTCGACCATGGCCGCGAGCGTGGTCGACTTTCCCGAGCCGGTGGTGCCGGTGACGAGGATCAGGCCGCGCTGATCGCCGGCGATCTTCTCCAGCACCTTGGGGAGCAAGAGCTGCTCGATGGTGGAGATCTTGAACGGGATCACCCGGAGCACGACGCCGATGGTTCCGCGCTGCTGGAAGACATTGACGCGGAAGCGGCCCAGCCCCGGCACGCCGTAGGCGAGGTCCAGCTCGTTTTGCGCCTTGAACTTTTCCTTCTGGTAATCGTTCATGATGCCGAACGCCATCCGCGAGATCTCCTCGGGAGGCAGGCGGCGCGCGTCCTTGAGCGGCACGAGCGATCCGTCGACGCGGAACATCGGCGGCAGGCCGGCCTTGAGGTGGATGTCGGAGGCTCCCCCCCTCAATGCTACCTGCAGGATTTCATTCAGCTCCATGTGCAAAACCGTAGCACGCGGGCATGGCCTCCGCGAAAGATTGGCGGACGGTTTTCAAAGGAAAAGAAAGTAACCGTCGAATGCGACCAGAAGGCCGATGCTCCCCAAGGCCACACCCGCCCACAAGAGCCACCGTTTGGACGACAGGATGGTCACCGACAACAGGATCAGGGCGAGCGTGATGAGCTTGCTTCCAAGCTCGTAGCGCACCGCCGCCGCTGCCGGCTCGAGCGCCCTGCGGGCGGCGACGTCCTCCTGCGCTTCCAATTCCTGCACCCGATAGAAGACCTGCTGTGTCTGCCGGTCGAAGTCGCGCACCCGCTCGGCGTATTCGACTTGCTTGAGCGCGTCGCGCCTGGCTTCGGGATCGTCTTGTTTCAGGCCGCGCTTCGAGAGATCGAGGTCGATGCGGTCGCGCGCGACTTCGAGCGTGGCGCGAGAGGAGATGGCGGTCTGGTAGTACGCCCACAATTCCGCAGCCTGCCTTCTTGCCGCGTCCGCCGCGCCCTTCGCCGAGCCGACTGCGTCGTTGCGGTCGCTCTTCACGTTGCCGATGAAGCTCAAGGCGGTGGTGAGGACGATGGCCGCGACCGAGACACGGTTCTTGAGCTCTTCATTTCGCCTTTCGCGCTCGGCGCGCGCTTCCGCCTGCTTCTGCTGCAGCGCCACCTCTTCGCGGAGCAGCTCGTTTTCGGTCTTCGGCTCATTGGCCACGAGCGGCCTCCCGGATGGCTTCAAGCGTCACCGCCGGCTGCGCGAGGACGCGGTCGCGCTCGGCCAGGATCTTGTCTTCGTAGGCGTCGAGGTCGGAAGGAAGGTCGCCCGAGCCGCGGAAGATCTGCACGTAGCTCGCGTGCAGCACCTGCTGCATCCAATCGACGCGGAAAGCGACCTGGTAGCTCGTGCGCAGGTCCTTGCGGATGGGGAGCATTCCCTCCGCCTCGGTCTCGCGAAGCTGCAGCCCGCGCTGGGTGAGAAAGCGCGCGAGCTGCCAGGAGAGCGCGACGTCGGGCGAGTGGACGGGCACCGCCCACAGGTGCACCTCTTCGAAGGAGAAGGTGCGGCCCTGGCGTGCGGGCTGACCGGTCTTCGGGTCGATCTCCAGCGAAGCGCCCACCGGCTCGGGCGCGAAGGTCAGATCCGACGGACCGCGCATTCCCGGATCCGCGTCGCGGCGCGCGCCGCCGTGCACCCAGAACGCGTCCGGCTGGTTCACCGGCGCGTACGCAACCTTCCGGTCATGCAAGAGCTGGTTGACGCCGAACGATTCAATTCCGTCTTTGCTTTCACATTCGGGCGCGAGCAGGTGGTGCTTCTTCCACAGCGCGCGCCATTGCAGGTAGTCGAGCACGGCCGGGGAGAGCGGGTCTTTGAGATCGGGCGGCTTCGCGCTCTGGCGATAGAACGCGCTGACCAGATCTCGCACCGCGTCCTCGCCGCGGCCGGTGCGGAACGCGAGCCGCGGCCGAACCGTCGCAGGCGGCATCCGCGCGCCGATGGGGACGTTTGCCGCCACCGGCTCCGCCCACGGCGCGGGCTCGTGCGCCCAGGTCCAGGCGGCGACGAAGATGTCATAGCTGTCCCACGATTCCGGATTGCGCTCGAGCTCGTAGCCCTTCGGCAAGCCGTGGCCGTTCGCTTCCTTGAGCGCCAACTCGATGTCCTTGCGGTATTTCTCCCATTTCAAGAACGCGTCCTCGACGGCTGGCTTCAAGAACGCGATCACGTCCACCTGCGCGCGCTTGGGCAGAAACCAGATCTTGCCGTCCTGCCGTGCGCGCGAAATGCCTTCCGGCAGGTATTCGTCGAGTGCCGCGGGCGCTTCGTCCTTTTCCGCGCCGTCCTCGATGGGCCGGATGGCTTTCTCGCTGCGCAGGTCGTCGCTCCATTCGTCGTCGATGTCGGCGAGGAGCATTCCGGAGGGGTGCTTCGACTCTTCGGACAGCTTGTCGTGCACCTCGTCGAAGTCCTTGGCGAGGACGAGCTGCACGTCGAGATCGTGCGCGGCGGCGAATTCGGACAGCTCGTTCTGCATCATCCACTTCGCCCGCGGGTCGCTGGCGCGGAGCAGCACCTTGACGTGCTTCTTCCGCGCCAGGTGCGGCCGGTCCGGGCGCAGGTTGATGAGCAGGAAGGCGATGTTCACGCCGATGCCGGCGAGCAGCAGCACTTGCAGAAGGGCGCGGTTGATCACGCGCGCTGTCTAGCAGAAGTTCGTTCAGCGTGGGGCGATGGGAATGCTCTGCGTCGCAGCGAGCCGTCGGCCGAGGTCATTGTCTTCGTAACTCCACAATTCGCCTCCGCAGCGCCCCGTCGGCGATGCGCGGTCAAGTTGTTTGCACGAAAAAGGCATTCGAACCGGCACGGGCTGCGGACGCGCGAGAGGGATTTCTTCCAGCTCGATCATCCCGCACCGCTTGCAAGCAGTGGCCACGGTTATCGTCACAGCGACGATTCCGAACTTGTCGCGCAAACGGTTCTCCAAATCTTCGTTCTCGCGTTCGCGCACGTGCCATTCCCGCATATTGACCCAGTCGCGCGGCGTGATGACGTGGATGGATTCACCCACGGGGAAGTCCTTGACGTTGCCGGTGATCAAAAGGTCCGCCCCGCCGCAGAATGCAACGTCAGCGAAACACTGGTCGTCAGGATCGGGAAGGCGGCCGGCGAAATTGGCTCCTTCGATGAATTGCCCTCGCCGTTGGACGAATTGAAGAAACCGCTCCAGGCGCTCAAGCTCGAAAGGAAACTTCGGCCGAAAGAGTACGTCACGGTATTCGTGCATGATACGGGTATCGTAGAGCAGCACGAGGGTGCCTCGCTGCACATCATCAAGAACTCGAGAAGGCGGCGTGTTCTCCCGAAAGAACGCTGACACGAATACGTTCGTATCGATGACGGCGCGCAGTGGACTTGCCATCGTGTTCGGGGAACTCTAGCGATTTCGCTCTTGGCGTTCACGCCGGACGGCGGCGATCTCGGCCTCGATCTCTTCGTCCGTCAGCTTGTCGGTACCGGCCGCCGCTGCTGATGCTCTGAGCGCGGCGAGGTCCTCGGCGGCTTGCCGTCGTTCAAATTCGACAAGGCGATCAAGATCCTCGACGGGGACGACAGCGACTTGCTCGTTGCCGTTCCGGCTGATCACCAAGCGTTCGCCGCCGCTGGCGACGCGGCTGATGACTTGCGACAGCGGTCCCTGGTTCTCGCTGACCGGGATCTCGATGGCGGCTGGCTTGGCCATGACTTCAGTCTAGGCGCGTGGCATGGCTGGGACAACCGAAGCGCGGCGGCCCCGCTCGGAAGGAGCAGGGCCGCGGCAGTACAGGGCGCTTTGCGCGATTAGCGCTTGGAGAACTGGAACCGCTTGCGCGCACCCGGCTGGCCGTACTTCTTGCGCTCGACGGCGCGGGCGTCGCGGGTGAGGAAGCCGGCCTTCTTCAGGGGCGGCCGGTAGTCCGGGTTGAGCTTGATCAGCGCGCGGCTGATGCCGTGGCGGATGGCGCCGGCCTGGCCGGACATGCCGCCGCCGCAGACGTTGATGGAGATGTCGACCTTGCCGAGCTGCTCCACCACTTCGAGCGGCTGCTTCAAGATCATCTTGCTGGTCTCGCGCCCGAAGTATTCGTCCAGGGTGCGATCGTTGACGACGAACTCGCCGGTTCCCGGCTTGAGGCGGACGCGCGCGATGGACTCCTTGCGGCGGCCGGTAGCGACGACGAGCAATTCCTTGGTGGCCATGAACGTTCCTTGTTAAGCGTTGGCCGCTTCCATGGCGGCGGGCTTCTGGGCGGCGTGCGGGTGCTTGTCGCCGGCGTAGACCTTCAGCTTGCGCATCAAGGAGCGGCCGAGAGCGGTGCGCGGCAGCATGCGCCGCACGGCGTCCTCGACGAGGCGGGTGGGGTGACGCGCCACCGCCTGCTGCGCGGTGAATTCGACGAAGCCGCCCGGGTACATGGTGTGGTGGACGTACTTCTTGTCCTCCCACTTCTTGCCGGTGAGGCGGACCTTCTCGGCGTTGATCACCACCACGAAGTCGCCGCAGTCGGCGTGCGGGGTGAAGGTGGGCTTGTGCTTGCCGCGCAGCACGGAGGCGATGGTGGTCGCGGCCCGGCCGAGCACCTTGTCCTTCACGTCGATGACCACCCAGTTGCGCGGGGTGACCAGCTTGCTGCCCATGAACGTCTTCATCGAAGTGCTCCCAAGAACAGAAATTCGCCTGCGGCAAGGCCGCGAAGGGGGCGCGTATCTACTGGATCCGCCTGCGAGTGTCAACGTTCAGGCTCGGGCGGGCCGGCGGGCGCTTGACCGGGCGCTCCGCCCTTCCGACCCGGTGCGTCGCCGTCTCCTTCGTTGGATGCCAGAAGCGAGGACATGGCGGCGAAGAAGCTCTTCGCTTTTTGCTGCTGCACTTCTTTGGGCGCGGCTGCCTGCGGGCCGCTCAGATCGATGACGTCGAGAAGCTCCTGGGGAAGGTCGTCGAGGAACCGCGAAGGAGTGCGGGGGACGGCTTTGCCGCGCTTCGTCCGCTCGGCGGCGCGGGTGAGGATGAGGCGCTCGCGTGCGCGGGTGAAGCCGACGTAGCAAAGCCTGCGTTCTTCTTCGAGGTTCAAGACGCCGTCCGCCTTGGGCTCGGCGGAGGCGTCGTCGAAGCCGCGGCCGGAGTGGGGCAGGAGGCCTTCTTCCAGGCCGCAGAGGAAGACGCAGCGCCATTCGAGGCCTTTTGCGCCGTGCAGGGTCATCAAGGTGACGGCGTCGCCAGCGTCGCCGTCGGCTTCTTTCGAGTCGAGGGCGAGGCGGGCGAGGTAGCCGGGGAGGCCGGCCGCGAACGGCTCGTCGTCGTCGGGGGGTGCCGGTGCGGAAATCGTCTGAGAAGTGTCGGCCGCGGCTGCGGAAATCGTCTGAGAAGTGTCGCCCGTCCCTGCGGAAATCGTCTGAGAACTGGCGGACGAACTGGCGGACGCGGCGGCGGTGGCGCGTTCGGCGCGCTTTTGCTCCTCGCGCTTTTCGTATTCGACGAGCTGGCGCAAGAGCGACTCCATCGCCTCGACGCGCCGCGCCTGTGCCGCGAGGCTCTGCGCTCCGCGGCGCGCTTCGTCGAAGAGCTGCACCTCTTCGCACAGCTCCCGCGCGGCGGCGGAAAAGCCGGGCTGCGCGAGCCGCGGCCCGTACTTCTCCAGGACCTGCACGAAAGCGCGGATGCGCTCCGCGGCGTGCTCCGGCGGGGCCTCGCGAAACACGTCCCACACGCTGCAGCGCTTCTTCCGCGCCGTCTCCTGCGCCTTCGCCACCGCGGTGTCGCCGATGCCCCGGGCAGGGACGTTGACGATGCGCAAGAGGGCCACTTCGTCCCGCGGATTGATGGCCGCGCGCAGGTACGCGAGCAGATCGCGCACTTCCTTCCGATCGAAGAGCGAGGTTCCGCCCACTACCCGGTAGCGCACGCCGGCGAGCCGCAGCGCCTCCTCGATGGGCCGGGCCTGGGCGTTGGTGCGGTAGAGCACCGCCATCTCGCGCGGCGGGATCTTCTCCTCGAACGAGATGCGCAGCGCCTCGTCGGCGACGTGCTTTGCCTCCAATTCGTCCGAGGGCGCGCAGACGAGCCGCACGTTCGGCCCCTTGCCTTTGTCGGTCCACAGCCGCTTCGCTTTGCGGCCCGGGTTCTTGCCGATGATCGCGTTCGCCGCGTCCAGGATGTTGCCGTTCGAGCGGTAGTTCTGCTCGAGGTAGATTTCGGTCGCGCCGGGGAACTTCTTGTCGAATTCCAGGATGTGCCGCACCTGCGCGCCGCGCCAGGCGTAGATGCTCTGGTCGTCGTCGCCGACCACGCACAGGTTTCGCCGCAGCCCGGCGAGCAGCTCGAGCAGTTGAAGCTGGGCGTCGTTCGTGTCCTGGTATTCGTCGACGAGCAGGTAGCGATAGCGCTTCTGGTACTCGAGCAGGACTTCGGGGTGCTCGCGGAAGAGCTTCAGCGGGAGGAGCAGTAGGTCGTCGAAGTCGACCGCTCCCATGGTGCGCAAACCCAACTCGTACTTCGGCAATAGTTCCTGCGCGCACAACTCGTACTCATCGTCTCCAAATGCTGCGCGCTGCGCGCTCCGCCCGTCGCCGGCGGAGCCGTCTCCTCCGTGGCCTTCCTCACCGGTAGTCCTCAGCCGGGACAAGATCGAAAGCAACCGGAAGACGTCGAAGCGCTTGTCGTCGATCTT
>DASXHM010000149.1:0-1849 GCA_036488495.1 Myxococcales bacterium
TGACCGTCACGCACTGATCGAGCGCGTTTCGCGGTAGAAGGCGGCATGATCAGGTCGCTGGAGGCGAAGCTCCGCGGAAGTTGGGAATTGCTCTCCCGCATCGACCGGACGAGCGACGGACGTCAAGTGCAGGAGCCGTCGCTCGGCTCGGATCCCATTGCCTTCCTCGTCTTCGACCAAGCCGGCCGGTTCGCGGCGCAGTTCATGAAGCGCGACCGCGCCAACGTGCAGGACGCGCGCGCGCCGGGCAACAACAACTCGCTCGCGGTGGGCGGCTACGACGCCTACTTCGGCACCTACCAGGTGGACGAGGCGAGCGGAAACGTGAAGACGCTGCTCGTCGCCGCGCTGTCGCCGCAGAGCGTCGGCCAGACGTTCACCCGGCAGATGCGCGTCGACGACGACATCCTGACGCTGGAGCTCGACACGACCACGGCGGCGGGCGAGGCCGTGCACCGAACCTTGAGGTGGCGTCGCGTCGCCTGAGCCCTGGTCCCGGGAGCGGCCATGTGGATGGGACTCTTGCTCGCCCTTGCCTGGTTCGAAGCGCCGCAGGAGATCGAGCGGCAGGCGCGAGCCGGCAAACCCTACGCGCAGGCTTTTCGGGAGGTTGTGGGCGCTCTCGATGAGGCGGCGGCGGCGCGAGCGGTGCGCGCCATCGACGGCCATGCGGACCTGGTGTCCGAGGACGATGCGCGAAGGTACGTGATCGAACGTGACGTGCACGTGGGCCCGCTCTGCGCGCTCGTCGTCCGGCCCCGGCATGCTGCGGCGAAGCAGCCGACGCTGCTCGAATTGACCATCTATGCCGATTGGGACGTCTTGATGCGCTTCAGCGCGCGCATGGCGGCCTCTCGCGGCTATGCGGCGGTGATTGCGCTCGTGCGCGGAAAGGGCTGCAGTGCCGGGCAACCGGTGCCTTACGTGACGAATGCAGACGACGCCGTCACCGCCATCGACTGGATTGCGAGGCAGCCGTGGAGCGATGGGCGGGTGGGGATGTTCGGGGGCAGCTATTCGGGCGGATCGGCCTGGGCTGCAACGAAGCGCATGCCCAAGGCGCTGCGCACCATCGTCGTCGGAGCGCCCGCCGCGCCCGGTATCGACGTGCCGATGGAGAACGGCATCTTCTGGAACTTCGTCTATCCGTGGCCGTTCTATGTGACCGACGGAAAGGGGCTCGACAACGCAGTGTATGGCGACCGCGAACGCTGGCGCCGCCTCGACCGCGCGTATTACGTCAGCGGCCGCCCGTACCGCGAATTGCCCGCCATCGATGGGACGCCGAATCCGATCTTCGAAAGCTGGATTTCGCATCCCAACTACGACGCATTCTGGCAATCGATGATTCCCTATGGCGAGGAGTTCGCGCGCATCGACATTCCTGTCCTGCAGACGGCTGGCTATTACGGTGGCGGGCCGGGCGGCGCTACCTATTACTTCCGGGAGCACACGAAGTATCGCGCCGGCGCCCGGCATTACCTCGTGCTCGGGCCTTGGGATCACGGCGAAGCCCAGCACGGCACGCTCACGCGTCGCGGGCAGAATGAGAGCGAAATCGATGGATACCAGCTCGACGAGGCCGCGAAAATCGACCTCGAAGAGCTACGGTATCAATGGTTCGACTATGTGTTGAAAGGAAAGCCGCGGCCGGCGCTGCTTGCCGATCGGGTGAATTACGAAGTGACCGGTGCGAACCAATGGCGGCACGCTGCTTCGCTGGCGGAGATGGCGCAAACGACGCAGCGCCTCGACCTCGGCAAAGACCGCACCGTTGAAGTGGACTTCAAGGACCGCAGCGACGTCGACCGCAAGGCGCCGGGCGGAAAATATCTCGACACCGCCGTCG
>DASXHM010000235.1:0-2418 GCA_036488495.1 Myxococcales bacterium
CGGCCTCGAAGGCTTGCGCTGGACGCTGAAAAAGACGCCGCGCAAGCTGCGCCAGAACATCTTCAATCAAGTCCCCGCCGCGTACGGCCTGATCGCCTGCGCCGCCGGCAAGACCGAGCTCGCGCACGAAAAGATCCTCGACGCCTGCCGCCGACAGCTCTTCGTCAAGGTGAAGGGCCAGGCCGACATCCTCATCGCCGGCATTCCCTACATCAGCCCGTACAACGTGAATTCAATCCTCAATCCATTGCTCGTGCAGGTGATGGCCTGCGGCTACTTCTTCAACATGAACCGCGGCACCCCGCTCATCAAAGAAGGCGGCAGCCTGATCGTCACCCACCCGTGCTTCGACGAGTTCGATCCGGTGCAGCATCCGAGCTACATCGAATTCTTCCATCGCCTGTTGCCGGAGACCACCGACGCGCTCGAGCTGCATAAAAAATACGAGCGCGAGTTCGCGCAGAACCCGTCCTACGTGCACCTCTATCGAAAGGGCAACGCGTACCACGGCGCCCACCCTTTCTATATGTGGTACTGGGGCGAAAACGGTCGCCAGCACATCGGGCAAGTCATCGCGGTCGGCACCGAGAACACCCACGTCCCGCAGCTCCTCGGGTGGGAGCGGGCCGACACGCTCGCGGAGGCCATCGACATGGCCCGCGGGCGCCAGGGACGGAACGCGCAGATCAGCTTGATGCACCACCCGCCGATGGTGATGACCGACGTGGAGCCGTGACCGATGATCGATCTGGGCGTGGCCTTCGAAGGTCGCGAGGTCCTGATCACCGGCGTGACCGGGTTCCTCGGCAAGATCGCCTTGACCATGCTGCTCGACCGCTACCCGCAGATCGGGCGCGTGCACGTGCTCGTGCGGCCGCGGGCGGGAGGCACCGCCGAAGATCGCTTCTTCGCCAAGGTCGCGACTGCCCCGCCCTTCGAGCCGCTGCGGAAAAAGCACGGCAACGGCTTCGACGCATTCCTCAAATCCAAATGCAATCCGATCGCGGGCGACGTCACCGATCCGCTGCTCGGCCTCGACGAAGCGCAGATCGAAAGGCTGACCGGCCGCCTCGCCTGCCTGATCAACTCCGCCGGGCTCGTGACTTTCAATCCGTCGCTCGAGCTCGCCGTTTCGGTGAACACCGAAGGCGCCCGCAACGCCGCCCTCCTCTGCAAACGCACCGGCGCGACGCTCGTGCACATCTCCACCTGCTTCGTTGCCGGCACCCGCCGCGGCCCGGTGTTCGAGGACGAGCCGCTGGTGGGCAGCTACCCGAAAGCGCACGACGAACCGGAGCACGCGCGCGTCACCTTCTCGGTCGACGCCGAGCTCAAAGACGTGGACGCACTGGTCGCGCGGCTCCGGGCGGAGGCGGACGACCGCGCGCTCGCGGCGCAATTCCGCAGCGCCGCCGTCTCCCGCCTCGAAGAAGAAGGCCGCGATCCCAAAGACGAGAAGGCGCTCCGCCTCGCCGCCGGCCGCGAGCGCAAGCTGTGGCTGGGAAGCCAGCTCGTCCAGGCAGGGATGGATCGCGCGCAAGCCTGGGGCTGGCCCAACACGTACACGTACACGAAGGCGATGGGCGAGCAGGCCATCGCCGCGAGCGGCTGCAAGTACGCGCTGGTGCGTCCGGCCATCGTGGAGAGCGCGCTGCGCTTTCCCTTTCCCGGCTGGAACGAAGGCTTCACCACCTCCGCGCCGCTCGCGTTCCTCGGGTTGAAAGGCCAGCGCGTCTTTCCGGCAGGGGAGAAGCTCGTCCTCGATTTGATCCCGGTGGACCTGGTGGCGGCCGGAATCCTGGGCGTCGCCGGAGCGGCCTGCGCCGACAAGCTCGAGGCCCGGGTCTTCCAGCTCGCGTCCGGCGACGTGAACCCGTTCTACGTGCGCCGCGCGGTCGAGCTGGTCGCGCTCTACAAGCGCCGCTACTACAACCGCAAGGTCGAGGAGGGAAAGCGCAGCGCCTTCGAGAATTGGCTCGACAGCTTCCTCGAGCCGTATCCGGCGAGCGCCGGCATCTACAAAGCGTCGAGCGCGCCGCTGTTCCGCAGCGCCGCGCGGGGCCTGCGCAAGCTCATCGCCGAGAAGGCCGTGTCGTGGGGCGCGCCGGCCACCACCGCGATGCTCACCCGCGCCGACCAGGCCCTGGAAAGCGTCGACCGCAAGCTCGCCCAGGTGGAGATGACCTGGGAGTTGTTCATCCCGTTCATCGCCGGCGAGCGGTTCATCTTCCAATGCACGCAGACGCGCGCGCTCTGGGCACAGCTCTCGCCCGAAGACCGGGAGAAGCTGCCGTGGGATCCGGAGAAGCTCGACTGGCGCAACTATTGGCTCGAAGTGCACATGGCCGGCCTCGAGGAATGGGTCTTCCCCGGCCTGGAAGAAGAGAGCGAGGCGCTGCGGCGCGAGATCCCGCAGCC
>DASXHM010000240.1:0-17816 GCA_036488495.1 Myxococcales bacterium
GGCCGCATCGCCGGCCTGGAAGTGCGCCGCATCATCAACGAGCCCACCGCGGCCGCGCTCGCCTACGGCCTCGACAAGAAGAAGGACGAGATCGTCGCCGTCTTCGACTACGGCGGCGGCACCTTCGACATCTCGGTCCTCGAAGTGGGCGAGAACGTCGTCGAAGTCGTTGCCACGAACGGCGACACGCACCTCGGCGGCGACGACATGGACCTGCGGGTGATGGACTGGCTGATCGCCGAGTTCAAGAAGGACAACGGCATCGATCTGTCGAAGGACAAGATGGTGCTGCAGCGCCTCAAGGAAGCGGCGGAGAAGGCCAAGATCGAGCTCTCCAGCACCATGGAGACCGAGATCAACCTGCCCTTCCTCACCGCCGATGCGACGGGCCCGAAGCACCTGGTCAAGAAGCTGTCGCGCTCGAAGTTCGAGCAGATGTGCGACGACCTCTTCCAGCGCGCGCTCGAGCCGACCAAGAAGTGCCTCGCGGACGCGAAGAAGGATCCCAAGAGCATCGACGAGGTCATCCTGGTCGGCGGCTCGACGCGCGTGCCGAAGCTGCAGCAGATCGTGAAGGACTTCTTTGGCAAGGAGCCGAACCGCTCGGTCAACCCGGATGAAGTGGTGGCCATCGGCGCTGCGGTCCAGGGCGGCGTCCTCACCGGCGAGGTGAAGGACATCCTGCTTCTGGACGTGACTCCGCTCTCGCTCTCCATCGAGACGCTGGGTGGCGTCGCGACGCCCCTCATCCCGCGCAACACCACCATCCCGACCAAGAAGTCGGAGCGCTTCACCACTGCGGCTGACGGACAGACCAGCGTCGAAGTGCACGTGCTGCAGGGCGAGCGCCCGATGGCCCGCGACAACAAGACGCTGGGCCGCTTCCACCTGGACGGCATCCCGCCGGCCCCGCGCGGCGTCCCGCAGATCGAAGTCACCTTCGACATCGACGCGAACGGCATCGTCCACGTTGCCGCGAAGGACGTGGCGACCGGCAAGGAGAACAAGATCACCATCAGCTCCAACTCGGGCATGTCCAAGGACGACGTCGAGAAGGCCGTGAAGGAAGCGCAGGAGCACGAGGCGGAGGACAAGGCGCGCCGCGAAGAGATCGAAGTGCGCAACCGCGCCGACAGCCTCGCCTACGCGACCGAGAAGAGCCTGAAGGACCTGGGCGAGAAGGTCCCGGCCGAGACGAAGTCGGACATCGAGGCGAAGCTGAAGGCAGTGAAGGATGCTCTCGCCGGAACCGATGTCGAGGCGCTGAAGTCATCCACCGAGGCGTTGCTCACCGCCTCGCACAAGATGGCCGAGGAGGCCTACAAGGCCGCCGGCGCCGGTGCTGCTGGACCGACTCCGGGCTCGGATTCTGGCCCCTCGGGTACCGCCGGCGCGGGAGGTGCTACCTCGGAGCCGAAGAAGGACGATGTGGTGGACGCGGAGTTCGAGGAGCAGAAATAGCCGGTCGTAGAAATCTGCTGTCACTCCTACCTGCGTCGTAGTGTAAAATTAAGTGTCACGTCCGGTTCAAGACTCGCCGGCGTGGCCGGAAGGCGCGGCTCGCATCCCCCACGAGCCGCGCCTTTTCGTTTGTCTTCGTTCTTCGTGTGCGGTTTCTCACGCTCCGTCGCGCTCCGAGATCGCGCGCACCCCGCTTCGCAGCCTCTGATATGGCAGGCCCGCGATGAAGATCGGCACCTGGAACGTCAACGGCATCCGCGCCCGCGTCTCGGAAGTGCTCGACTGGGTGACGCGCGAAGCTCCCGACGTCCTCTGTCTGCAGGAGATCAAGGCCTCGCGCGACAACGTGCCGCAGCCGCTCCGCGACCTGCCGGGCTACTTCTGTTACTGGCACGGCCACAAGGGCTACTCGGGAGTCGGGCTGCTGTTGCGGCAGGCGACGTTCCCGCACCGGCCCGCTTTCAATCACCCTGATTTCGATCACGAGACCCGCATCGTCACCGCGCGGCTCGGCGAGCTCTTGCTCGCGTCGATTTACGTCCCGAACGGCGGCAAGGACTTTCCGGCCAAGATGAAGTTCCTCGAAGGCGTGGAACGGTTCGCTGCGCAGGCAGCGGCTGCCGGCCTTCGCCCGGTCTTGTGCGGCGACTTGAACGTGGCGCTCGAGGAGCGGGACGTCCATCCCTCGCTCCGCAAGGCCGATCAGATCGGAACCACCCCGCACGAGCGCGAGCTGCTCGGCAAGATCATCGGCCATGGCCTGGTAGACCTGCAGCGGAAGTTCGCGCCGGATGACGACCGGCTCTTCTCCTGGTGGGCGCCGTGGCGGAACATGAAGCAGAAGAACGTCGGCTGGCGCATCGACTACGTGCTCGCCCACTCGGCGCTGCCGGCGGTGTCGTGCTCGGTGCAGCGCGAGTTCGGCACGAGCGACCACGGCCCCTTGCTCGCGGTGTTGGACGTAGCGCCGCCGCAGTACGAACCGGCGCCCGAGGCCCAGGGCGACGAGCCGCCGCCTGAACCGGAAGCGCCGCCTTCGCCCGGGCAGCTCCCGCTCCTCTAATCTCAGAACGCGGTGTCCACGGAGACGGCGCCAGGCAAAGGCCCGGTGCAGTCGATGTGCAGCGACCCGTGCGCGGCGTAGTAGGTGAGGCCGGCTGCGGGCCCGTCAGGCGGCGCGGCCGGCTGACCTGGGCCGACCGTCGTGATCGTCAAGGTGTAGTTGCCGGGAACCCAGGAGACGCTGTTCGCCGCGCCGCTTCTCCAGCAATCGTTGAATCGCTCCGGCGACTGCGGCGCCTGTTGCGATGGGCCGTATGTTCCGGCTGCCGGCAGGCCGGGAAAAGCGACTTCGCCGCCCATGTCGCCACCGAGCGCTCCGTCGTTCCCGCTGGGATCGTACGTGGCTTTGAACCTCCATTCATTGATCCTCGAATCGTAGATGAGCACCGACGGCGAAGGGGGGTCGTTGGGGGTCGGCTGAAAGGGCACGAGGCTCACGAACGTGCCGCCCGAAATTCCGGAGGCCGCGTCTCCGCTGACCACGATGTGCGCCGGCGCCGAGGACGGAGCGACGAGGAAGTTGGCTTGCGCGATGCCCCGCCCCGCCGCATCGAGAGAGACCTGCGTGACCGCGGGATAGCTCGAACCGGCGGCCCCGTTCGCCGTCACCGTGTACGTGCCCGCCGGGAGTGGTCCGAACACATAGATACCGTCGCTGTCCGCGGCCACCGACGCGGAAACCGGGCCCGAGATCGCGACGCCAACCCCCGGACCGGCGATGCCGAACACCTGGCCGTCGAGATAGCGCTGCGCGCCGTCCAAGCCAAAGAAATCCTGACCGTCGATGTCCTTGCCCGCGACGGACACATCCACCTGACCGGGCGCGAACAAGTACGCGGCGAGCGCCGGCGTCAGCGTGTAGCTGCCATTCTGCGCGCGGATCGAGAAATGCCCTTGCGCGTCGGTCGTACCGGTCAGGGTGATGCCAACTGGCGCCGAGGTGAGCGTGTCGGGGATTTTCGACCGCAGCAGCATGTCCACTCCGGCCACGGGCGCGCGGCCACCCTGGGGAGTTGAAGTGGTGACGGTGCCCGAAACAACCGAAATACCGCTCGAGCCCCCGCCGCACGCCGTAGCGCCGAGCGCGACGACGATCGAGACAATGAATCGCGATGGTTGATTCCCCCCGCAAGGGTCGGAATCATACCGGTCGAACCCGCGTCGCGGGAACTTTTGAGGCGCGTCGGAAGCGTCAGCGCAAGGCGAACGGCCACCACCGATACGCGCAGGTGTTCGGCTGGGCCAGGCTCGACGGCAAGAGCTGGATGGGCGTTCCATCCAAGCTCAGTCCCAGATCCTGCGTGCGGCATTGGCCGTCGGCGATGGGGAGCGGCAGCGAGCCGCACACGGTCCCGTCGGAAGCGAGCACGTCCACCTGCTGCGAGCAGGTGACGCCCGGCTCTCCCAAGGGAAGCATCGCGTAGGCGGAACCGCCGTGGGCCAGCGCCATGTTGGTGTTCGGCCGGCTGGTCAGCCACTGCGGCGCCGGCTGCACGGTCGCGTTGCCTCCGCCCACGGTGACGAGCCACGACGAGGTCGTGAACGGCACACCCGCCGAGTCTTTCTGCTCATCCACCCTGCGCACCGCGACGCCGCCGCCGATGAGGGGCGCCGTGTCGAAGAAGGTGGCGGGCCCGGCGGAAAAGCTCGCAATCAAGGTGAACGCGCCAGTGTTGGGGGTGCAGTCGCCATCGAACCACTGCGCGGCGATGCGGCCCGAGCCGCCGTCGGTGATGACGAGGATGCGTCCCTGCGCGTCGCCGCCCAGGCCGAAGACGGTGCCCGACGAGGCCAGGTCGTGCGCGCAGTGCAAGAAGGTGTCGTTCGCGCCGAGGATGAAGAGCTGCGGCCGCGGCGGCCGTCCGACCAGGTTGAAGTTGCCGGCGATGGCCATGGTGCCGACCGGCGTTCCGGCCACCACCCGCGATCCCTCGATTTCGGTCTGCCCGCTGACGAAGTCTCCGCGGTGGTTCCAATACTCGGAGAACCACAGCGAGTCCGTGTTGGTGCGGAAGTGGAAGAGGCCGGTGAAGCCATCGAGCGTCGGCACGAAGAAGCCGTCTGCGTTGGCGTGGGACGAAACGCGGATCTGGTTTCCGGTGGCGGCGTCCACGATGTGCAGGTCGTCTCCCGGAGTGGCGAAGCTTTGCAGGCCGAGCGTGCCGGTCCGATCGCCGATGCCCACCGAGCAGGTCGCCGGCGTGAAGGTGGTGGTGCTCACCGCTGCAGGAAGGGGCCCGGGCGTGATGCCGCTGCACTGCGCCGGCGGCTGCTGCGGCGGAGGTGGAGGCGCCGGCGGATTGGCCGCGAAGTTCACGAACGCCGTCGCATCGGTGGTCGCGACGACCGAGCAGGAGGTCCCGCTGCAGGCGCCGCCGAAGCCGACGAAGGTGGAGTTGCCGTCCGGGTGCGGCGTCAGATCGACGCGGGTTCCGACCGGCACGATCATGCTGCAGCTCGAGGGGCAACTGATGCCGTCCGGCGACGAGGTGACGGAGCCTGTGCCCGAGCCGGTGAACTCGACGGTCAGGCGCGCAGTGCCTGGCTGGAGCGCCGGAAGCGCCGAGAAAGATGCCGTCAACGTCTGGTCGCTCGTCATCAACACCGTGCACGGGCCATTGCCCGAGCAGGGCCCCTGCCAGCCGTCGAATTGAAACCCGCTCGCTGCTGCCGCGGTCAGATGCAACACCACCGAGGAGTCGAAGCTCGCCGTGCAATCGCCGGCGCAAGAGAGCGCGGGATCGGTGGACAAGACCGAACCATTGCCGGTCACGTGGATGGTCAGCGAGTGGGGGCTCGACGACGAACCGCCATCCTGCCCGGTGACCGTGGAACCCGCGCCGCCGTCACTGCCCGCCGAGTCGATGTTGCTGCACGCCGCGATGAACAACGCGGCGAGAATTGCGCCCGAAAGCCGCACGCCCGCCTCCCCTGTTCCCCTCGGTGCAAAGCTTCGTCCGCGGGGCCGGGAAGACAACGAACGGGCGCTCGCCCGGGAGCCCAGCGTGCTACGGCAGCGGGGCGCATTCGCAGCCGCGCATGCGGCGGCGCGCGACTAACGGTTCTGCCGGCTGGCCGGGGGAACGATGCCGTTCATGCGCAGATATTCCACCATCTGCCCGTAATGGTCGAACGCGTGGGCGACGGGAAAGCTCGCTAGATAGAGGCGGGGAGACTCCCCGCGCATCGTCTTCAAGTTGTCGTTGAGGTTCTTCGCCGTCAGCGTGGCCGCCGCCTTGTGGCCGAGCGCGAACGAATCCTTCAGGTACTTCAAGATATCGGCCTTGCTGGTGAGGTTCTCCGGGCCGTTCGGGCCTTTTACGCCCTCCGGCATCTTGTCGCCGGTGATCGAACCCCAGAAGAAGTAGTTCGCCGTCGCGACATGGCGGACCTCGAGCGCGAAGGTGCGGACGCCCTTGTAGTCGCTGCCGGCGAGCTTCGCTTCCTCGGGCGTGAAGTTGAACTTGTCGTCCGGCATCGCCTCCGCGGCCTCGACGAACTCCTTCTCGATCAGCGTCACCTGCCTGTCGATCTGGTTCGCGATGGTGGGCGGCGGTTGCGGCTTTTGCGGCGGCGACGACGGCTTCGAGGCCTGGGCAAGCTGAGGCGATCGCTTCGAACTTTGCGCCAGCGCAGGAACGGCCAAGGTGGACAGGAAGAGGACGGCGAAGACGCGCATGTGCTCCCTCCGGAAAGCGCGCACCCTAGCACTCCTTCGCAAACCCGATTCATCCGCCATGCGCAACGAGGGCGCGAAGCACCTTGACTGTCACCGCCGGCGGTGGTCTCCCGCGCAGGATGCAGACCCAGACCGCAACCATGCCGGCGGCGTTCCTCGGCCACGGCAGCCCGATGAATGCGCTGGAGATCAACCGCTACTCACAGGCGTGGCAGGCGTTCGGCGCGTCGATTCCGCGACCCCGCGCCATCCTCGCCATCTCGGCGCACTGGTACACGCAGGTCAGCGCGGTGACCGCGATGGAGCGGCCGCGCACCATCCACGACTTCTACGGCTTTCCGCAGGAGCTGTTCGACGTCGAGTACGGAGCGCCCGGCGATCCCGGCGTGGCCGAGGAAGTGGCGGAGGTGGTGAAGCCGGACGTGGTCGGCCTCGACCGCGACAGTTGGGGCCTCGACCACGGCACCTGGTCGGTGTTGGTTCACGCCTTCCCCAAAGCGGACGTGCCGGTGCTGCAGCTCGCCATCGACGAGCGCCGCACCCTCGATCAGCACCTCCAACTCGGCGCGCGGCTGCAGAAGCTGCGCGAGCGCGGTGTGCTCATCCTCGGGAGCGGCAACATCGTGCACAACCTGCGCGCGATGAGCTGGGCGCAGCCGGACGCTGCCTTCGACTGGAACCGCCGCTTCGACGACGCCACCCGCGAATGCCTGACCGAACGGCCGGCGGAGGTCGCGAAGCTGCTCGAGCATCCGGACTACCGGCGCGCGGCGCCGACGCCGGATCACTTCTTGCCGATGGTCTATCTCGCGGGTCTCGCCGCAGCCGAAGGACACGGCCTGCGCGTGCTGATCGACGGCTACGCCTACGGCTCGCTGTCGATGACTTCATACCTGTTGGACGCCGCACGGCCGCAAGGCATGGACGACAAGCGCCCCGCCGCGCCGCTTCCGAACCCGGCGAAGATTCCGCCCGAGGACACGAACACCTAAGCCATGCCGATCACGCGCATCACCGCATGCACGAAGCCGACTTCGCGCACGAAAACCCGGACGAGCACCAGCACGTCTTGATCGAGTGACGTCGGCGCTACTGCGGGTCGTCGAGGCGCGTCTTGTGCGAATCGTTCGCGTGCTCGTCGGTGCTGGGCGTGCTGTCCGCGGCCTTCCCGGCCGACCCCTGCGCTGCCGCGCCGCCGGTCTGGTTCCCTTCTCCGCTGACCGCGCCGCCAGCTCGCCCGTGCTCAGGATGGGACGAGTCGAAGTAGTCGTGCCCACCGAGCGGGAAGGCGCCCTCCTCCGCTCCCGATCCCATCGCCTTCAGGCCGAGACCGATCTGCGGCGGCGTGTCCGCCGGGCGCAGGAAGGAGCCCTTTTCGTTGGCGCCGCGCGCCTGATCGTTCGCCTTCGCCAGCGCGCGCTCGTGCGCGGAACCGGCGCCGTCGATGCCGGTCATGCCCATGGGGCCGAGGTCGGTCCGCCCGCCGGCCATGGCGTTGGCGGTCCCGAGCTCGATGCCCGGTCCGGGCGCCGCGATGTTCTCCGCCTTGGTCCCGGAACCTTGCTGGTTTGCCCCCTTGGTGCTCCGTCGCGGTGTCTGGGCGAAAGTGAGGCCGGGAGCGAGCAAGACGACGATGGCGAGGCGCTTCATGGCGTCTTCCTCGGCGAGGTCTTCTTCTTCTGGTGCCGCTTGCTCTTCTTCCGGCGCGCCTGCGGCGAGTCTTTGCGCTGGTCGCCGGTCTTCCATTGGCTCTTCGGCGTGGCCTTGTCGCCCGGCAGCCGCGCGAACTGCTGATCTTCGTTCGGATGGCTCACCGCCGCCCGATTGACGCTGTTGTTGCTGGCGCCGTCCGTCCGCGGCTCGCGCATCGTCTGGTCGCGCCCGAGATCGACCCCTGTCTGCTGGTCGCGCGGGAGATCCACTCCTGTCTGCGCCGGCGCCGCCATCGGCAGCATCAGCCCGAGCAAGGCCCCGAGAATCGTGGTCATGCGGAAAAGCTAGCCACTGCGGTCCTTCTGCAGGAGAGGCAGCAGTTCGGCTGGCCGCTCGCCCGGCTCTTCCAGGCGCGGCCGCTGTTCGGTCATCGGCGGCGAGAGGTGCGGTTCGATCTGCAGCAGGATCGATTCCAGCCGCTGCACCCGCGCCTCCAGCGCGGCCGACGCGTCCTTGCGCAATTCGGAATCGAGTTGCAGCTCGCGGTCCTTCAGCTTGAACCACTTGAAGACGAAGATCATCGCGACCGGACAGCCGAAGGTCGCCAGGATCGCGACGATCGGGATCAACGCTTCGAAGGCGTGCGCATCCATGAGCGACTCTACGCCGAAGCACGCGGGCCATTTCAAGCGCGTCCCAGACCTGGGACCGGCCGTCCCACGAAGGGAACACGGCCGCGCGACGCCTCCTGCAGGAGAAGGTGGCACGCCATTCGCTGTCTCGGGTTGCCATGCAGAACGACGTCCGGCTTGCGCTTCGCTCGCTCAGGCGGGCTCCGGGGTACGCCGCCGCGGTCATCGCCGCTCTCGCCATCGCCATCGGGTCGAACACCGCGCTGTTCAGCCTGATCTCGGCCACCCTCTTGCGCTCCCTGCCCTATCCGCACCCGGAGCGCGTCGTCATGGTGCGCGAGCAGTACAAGTCGTTCGGCGAATCGTCGGTGTCGGTGCCGAACTTTCGCGACTGGCGCGCGCAGACGACCGGGCAATTTTCCGGCATGGCGGCCTTCCGCCGGGACAGCTTCAACCTGACCGGCAGCGGCGAGCCCATTCGCGTCTCGGCGCGCATGGTCGCTGCCGACTTCTTCTCCGTGCTCGGAGCCGAACCACAGCTCGGCCGGTTCTTCGGCGAGGCTGACGATGCAGCCGGCGCCCCGCGCACCGTCGTCCTCGGCAACTGGCTTTGGCAGAAGATCTTCGCTTCCGATCCACGTGTCGTCGGCCAGACCATCACGCTCAGCGGAGACAGCTACACGGTCATCGGTATCGCGCCGCCGGGGTTCCAGTTCTTCAGCGGTCAGGACCTCTTCGTGCCGCTCGGGCTCTGGTCGGATCAATACAAGGACCGCGGCGATCACCCGGGGCTGAGCGTGGTCGCGCGGCTCAAGCCCGCAGTCACCATCGAACAGGCGCAGGCCGCGCTCGACGCCGTCGCGAGCAGGCTCGAACACCAGTATCCGGAGAGCAATCTCGGCCGCGGCGTCCGGGCGAAGACCCTGCAGGCATACCAGACGGAGAGCTATCGATCGGCGCTGTTCGTCCTCTGGGGCGCGGTCGCGCTCGTTCTTCTCATCGCCGCGGCCAACGTCGCGAACCTCGCGCTGGCGCGGGCGGCCGCGCGGGCTCCCGAGCTTGCGGTCCGAGCCGCGCTCGGCGCCGGGCGGCGGCGGCTCATGCGCGAGCTGTTGACCGAGAGCGTCCTCCTCGCCGTCGCCGGAGGGGTGCTCGGCGTTCTCTTCGCGTTTTGGGGTCTGGACGCGATGCTGCCGCTCGTTCCGGAGGCGCTGCGCAGGGCTCCCATCCGCATCGACTCCGCGGTGCTCGCCTTCACGCTCTTGCTTTCGGTCGCGACCGGCCTCGCCTTCGGCGCGCTGCCGGCGCTGCGCGCTTCCCGCCCGGACCTCGATTGCCTGTTGCGCGAGGCCCATTCCACCGAGTCGCGCCCGCGAAGGCGTCTGCGCAGCTCGCTGGTCGTCGCCGAGATCGCGCTCTCGCTCATGCTCCTCATCGGCGCGGGGCTCCTCTTGCGCAGTTTTGAAAAGCTCGCACGCATCGACCTCGGTTTCGAGCCGCGCGGGCTCTTGACGTTGCAGGTGTCGCTCCCGGCCTCTCGCTATCCGGACGGCGCCGCCGAAGCGCGGTTCGTGCAGCACATCCGCGAGCGTCTTTCGGCCATCCCGGGCGTCCAGGCGGTGGGCGTCGCCAACGCCGCGCCGCTTCTCGACGACAACGACAGCGACACCTGGTGGATCGAAGGCCGCGAACGGCCGCGTCCCGGCGAATACGTCGACGCCTATCAATATTCGGCATCGCCCGGCTTCCTCGCGGCGATGGGCACGCACCTCTTGCGCGGCCGCGACTTGCGCGACGACGACGGGCCCAAGCATCCGGCGGCGCTCGTCGACGACGGCTTCGCCAGGAAACTGTTCCCGAACGGTGACGCGCTCGGGCAGCACATCGCGTTTCCGCCCGAGCTCCGCGGCGGCATGGCCAATCCCGAGATCGTCGGGATCTTTTCGCACATGCAGCAGTACGGGCCGCTCGACCGATCGCCGACGCAGATCGCGATGGTGCTTCCGCTCTCCTACACCGCAGCCGCGTACCCGCAGTATTTCCGCGGCTTGAACGTGCTGCTCCGCACCGAAGGCGACCCCGCCGCTGCCTTCGCGGCAGCGCGCCGCGCGGTGCAGTCGATCGACCCGGAGCTGCCGCTCTACGAGACGAAGCCGATGCGGACGCTGCTCGAACAGGCGTTGTCGCCGCAGCGGTTCAGCCTGGTTCTGCTCGCTCTCTTCGCGGCAGTGGCGCTCCTCCTGGCGGCCGTCGGCGTTTACGGCGTCGTCAGCTACCGAGTGGTGCAGCGCACGCGCGAGATCGGCATCCGCATGGCGCTCGGCGCCCGGCAAGAGGACGTGCTGCGCCTCGTGGTCGGAGACGGCGCGAAGATGGCGGCGGGAGGAGTCGTCGCAGGCCTCGCCCTCTCCGCGCTGCTCGCCCGCGTGCTCCGCGGGATGCTGTACGGGGTGAGCGCGTTCGATCCGTTGGCGTATTGCGCGCTCACCGCCGTGCTCGTCGTGGTGGCGATGACCGCATCGTGGCTGCCGGCCCGGCGCGCTTCCCGCGTCGACCCCAACGAGGCGCTCCGCGCCGAATGACGCGCGAGCGCGCTGCGGGCAGCGCGAATGCATTGTGCGGCCACCCTGCTCGGGCTAGAGAGGGCGCATGGAAACCCGCAGCGCCGGATACCGCAAGAAGCAGCGCGAGCTCCTCTTCCCGAACGTCTCCACCTACTACGAGGAGGCGCTGGTCGCCGAGTCGGCGAAGGGCATGTTCGTCAAGGACGTAGACGGCCGTGAGTACCTCGACTTCTTCGGCGGCATCCTCACCGTCAGCGTCGGCCATTGCCATCCGAAGGTGACCGAGGCGGCGGTCGAGCAGCAGAAGAAGCTCGTCCACCTCTCGACGCTCTACCCCACCATCCCGCAGCTCGAATTGGCGGAGAAGCTCGTCGAGATCAAGCCGATGAAGGCGCCCGCCAAGGTGTTCTTCACCAACTCGGGAACCGAGGCGAACGAGACGGCGGTGCAGGTGGCCAAGGTCTTCACCGGGCGCCTCGATCTGGTGGTGCTGCGCCATTCGTACGGCGGGCGCAGCACGCTCGCCACCAACATGATGGGCAACAAGAACTACCGCCCGCTGCAGAGCGAAATCCCGGGCATCAAGCACGCGCACTCGCCCTACTGCTACCGCTGCGACTTCGGCCTCGAGTATCCGTCCTGCGGCGTCGCCTGCGCCAAGGACTTGAAAAACCTGATCGAGACCACCACCACGGGCCAGATCGCAGGCTTCATGGCAGAGCCCATCCAGGGCGTGGGCGGCTTCATCGTGCCGCCCAAGGAGTACTTCGAGATCGCGGTGCCTATCATCCGCAATGCGGGCGGCGTCTTCATCGCCGACGAGGTGCAGACCGCGTGGGGGCGCACCGGCGGCAAGTGGTGGGGCTCGCAGCAATTCAACGTCGAGCCCGACATCGTCACCAGCGCCAAGGGCATGGCGAACGGCCAGCCCGTCGGCCTCACCATGGCCCGCGCCGACATCGCCGAAGCAGGCAAGTACGCGAACATCTCCACCTTCGGCGCGAGCCCCATCAGCATGGCAGCCGGCGTCGCCACCTTGAAGGTCATCGAGGAAGAGAAGCTGCTGTTCAATTGCCAGATGATGGGCAAGGCGCTCCGCGAGGGTTTGGACGGCTTCAAGGAGCGCTTCAAGGGCATCGGCGACGTGCGCGGCATGGGGCTCATGCAGGCCATCGAGCTGGTCAAGGATCGCGGCACCAAGGAGCCGGACCCGCAGGCCACCAACCGGCTGATGGAAGCGACGAAGAAGCGCGGGCTCCTCATCGGCAAGGGCGGCCTCTACAACAACAGCCTGCGCATCGCCCCGCCGATGGTGGTGACGAAGACGCAAGTGGACGACGCGCTCCGCCTTCTCGGCGAAGCTTTGGAAGAGGCCCTTCGGCAGTGAGGACGAGGCCCGCGGCGGCGCGCAGGCGCCCTTTGGCCGTCGCGGGTGCGCTGTGCATCTTGGCTTTCGCGGGTTGCAAGCGAGAGTCGCGCACCGCCTTGCTGCCGGAAGCGATCGCGGTGGAGCAGCCCGGAGGCTCGTCGTCGCAGCTCTTCGATCAAGGCGACGAAATCCCGGTGAGCGCCACCGAAAGCTTCACCACTTCGCGGGACGGCGAGCGGCGCATCGTCATCCACGTGCTCCGCGGTGCAGGCAATCTGCGCAGCGACGCCTGGTACGGGGTGGACGGGGTGGGAGAGGCGCGCGCAGGCCAGCCGCGGGTGCTCGTCACCTTCGAATTGGATGCGCGCGGGCAGCTCGCGCTCAGCGCCCGCGAAGACGAGCGGCGGCTTTCGGTGAGGAAGGTGGACAAGCAGGACCACGTGTCGCCCTTGACCGAACCCGACGACGACGACGACTCTGACGACGACGCGCAGTAACGCGCCGTCGCAGTCTTTGGAGCCGCGGAGAGATGCCGAACCCGATCGCGCTCGCCGTACCGTTCTTCTTCCTCTTGATGGGCGTCGAGCTTTGGGTCGCACGGCGAAAGGGGCTGCGGCTGTACCGCTTCGCCGACGTGCTCTCCTGCCTCGGGTGCGGGATGACGCAGCAAGTGCTGCTGGTCTTCGAGGCGGCCGCGCTCACCTTCGGCTACGTCTTTCTCTACCAACATCGGCTGATGACGTTGCGCGCGCCGTGGTCGTGGGTGCTGGCATTCTTCTACGTCGACCTCGTCTACTACGTCTGGCACCGGCTCTCGCACCGCATCAACTTGCTCTGGGCGGTGCACGCGGTGCATCACCAGAGCGAGGACTACAACCTCGCCGTCGCGCTCCGGCAGGCGGTGCTGTCGGTGTGGACCATCTGGCCCTTGCACTTGCCGCTCGCGCTCCTGGGCGTTCCGCCGGAAGTCTTCTTGATCGTGAGCGCGCTCTCGACCCTCTACCAATTCTGGATCCACACCGAGCTGGTCGGAAAGCTCGGCTGGTTCGAGCGCGTCTTCAACACTCCGGCGCAGCACCGCGTCCACCACGCGGTCAACCCGCGCTACCTGGACAAGAACTACGCCGCTACCCTCTGCATCTGGGATCGGCTCTTCGGGACCTTCGAGGAGGAGCGCGAGGAGCCGGTCTATGGCCTCGTCAAGCCGCTCGGCACCTTCGACCCGCTGCATGCGCAGGTCTTCCACTTCGGCGACCTGTGGCGGCGCTCGCGCGCGGACGGCCTTCGCATCTGGATCAGAGGTCCGGAGTGGGGTTACGCGGCAGCGCCAGAAGCTTCCCGGGCGGCGCAGCAGAAGCACGCGGTGCGCCTTTCCGGAAAACAGCTTTGGTGGCTTTCGCTGAATCTTCTGCTCGCGACCGCCGGCACGACGGCGCTGATGTGGAATGCCGCCGCCTGGCCGTTTGTGGCCAAGGCTACGCTGGCCGCGTTCGTGCTCCTGACCATCGGCAGCTTCGGCGCCATCCTCGAACGTCGCCCTTGGCTCGTCCCGGTCGAGATCTGCCGCGCGGCGGTGCTCGCCTCTGGACTTTTGCTCTTTTGATTCGCGGCGCAACCGCCCGACTTTCGCTATACGTCCCGGATGAGCGACCGCCGGGTCTCGACAGGCAGCGAGCGGCTGGACCACATCCTCGGAGGCGGCCTTCCGGCCGGCCGGCTGTACCTCGTCCAAGGCGATCCCGGCGCGGGAAAGACCACGCTCTCGCTTCAGTTCCTGCTCGCGGGCGTGGCGCGCGGCGAGCGTGTTCTCTACGTCACGCTGTCGGAATCGCGCGAAGAGCTGACCGCCGTCGCCGCGTCGCACGGCTGGAGCGTCGACGGCCTGACCATCTTCGAATTGGCCTCCGGCATCGAGTTCCTCAGTCTCGAGGAGCAGAACACCGTCTTCGAGCCGAGCGAGGTGGAGCTCGCGGAAGTCACCTCCAAGCTCTTGCGCGCCTTCGACGACCTGCGTCCCACCTGCGTGGTCTTCGACTCGCTCTCCGAGCTGCGGCTCCTCGCGCAGAGCGCGTTGCGCTACCGGCGCCAACTGCTCGCGCTCAAGCAGCACTTCTCCGAAAGCGGCGCGACGGTGCTGATGACGGACGACCGCACCAGCGAAGCCGGCGACCTGCAGCTCCAGAGCCTCGCCCACGGCGTGATCACGCTCGAGCAGCTTTCGGCCATCTACGGTTCGGAGCGGCGGCGGATGCGCGTCTTGAAGATGCGCGGGGTCGCCTTTCGTGGCGGCTACCACGACTTCCGCATCGCAAAAGGAGGCTTGCGCATCTTCGAGCGGCTGGTCGCCTCCGAGCACCACGAGCCGTTCGAGCCTGGCCTCGTGCCGAGCGGCAACGGCGAGGTGGACGAGATGCTGGGCGGCGGGCTCGACCGGGGCACGAGCGCGCTCTTCATCGGCCCGTCCGGCGCCGGCAAGTCGGCGCTGTCGATGCAGTACGCCTGCGCCGCGGCGGCCCGGGGCGACGCTGCCTCCATCTACGCCTTCGACGAAGGCCTCTACACGGTGAAGCTGCGCGCCAACGCGCTCGGCATCCCCTTCGACAAGCTGGTCGAGAGCGGGAAACTGCGCGTCCAGCAGATCGACCCCGCGGAGATGACACCCGGCGAGCTCGCCGACGGCATCCGAGAGGAAGTGGACGAGCGCGGCACCAAGGTGGTCATCATCGACAGCTTGAACGGCTACCTCGCCGCGATGCCGGAGGAAAACTTCCTGACCTTGCAGCTTCACGAGGTGCTCTCGTACATGCGCCAGAGAGGTATCCTGGTCATCCTGGTGGTCGCCCAGACCGGCCTGATGGGAGCGATGACCTCGCCCGTGGACGTGAGCTACCTCGCGGACACCGTCATCACCTTCCGCTACTACGAGTCCACCGGGAAGGTGAACAAGGCCATCTCGGTGCTCAAGCGCCGCGCCGGCTCGCACACCAACGACATCCGCGAGCTGGTGATGGACAAGCACGGCATCCGCGTCGGGCGGTCGCTGACGAACCTGCACGGCGTTCTCAGCGGGACGCCCACGCCGCTCACCACGTGAACGCCGAGCGCATCCTCGTCCTCGCGCCGCTCGGGCGCGACGGTCCCTTGATCCGCGACGCGCTGGTGCGCGCCGAGATCGAGGCCCAGGTCTGCGCCGACCTGTCCGAGCTGTGCGCGCTCTTGCCCTTGGGCGTCGGCGCGGCGGTGCTGACGCAGGAAGCGCTGCCGCCGCCCGCGCTCCATCGGCTCATCGAAGTGCTCGCACAAGAGCCGCCGTGGAGCGATTTGCCGCTCGTGATCCTCGGCAACGTCGAGATCTCGCAGCTCAGCAACGTGTCCTTCCTGGATCGGCCGCTTCGGGCGCGGCTCCTGGTCGGCACCGTGCAGGCCGCGCTGCGGGCGCGGCGGCGCCAGTACCAGGTGCGCGATCTGCTCGCCGAGCTGCAGCAGTCGGTCCGCGACCGCGATCAGTTCCTCGCCATGCTGGGCCACGAGCTGCGCAATCCGCTCGCCGCCATCGTCACCGCGAGCGAGCTCCTCGATCGCAAGGCCCAAGGCGCCATGGCCGCCGAGCGCAGGGTGCTGGCGCGGCAGGCGCGGAACCTCTCTCGGCTGGTCGACGATCTGCTCGACGTGGCGCGCGTCACCCGCGGCAAGATCGCGCTACACGAGGAGCCGCTCGATTTTCGCGAGCTGGTGGAACGGGTCTGCGACGGCTTCGTCGAACGCGCGCAGCAGCAGGGAGTGGAGCTCGCCGCCCACCTTCCATCGGCGCCGGTCCGGCTCGCGGGAGACCAGCTCCGGCTCGAGCAGGTGCTGACGAACCTGCTTACCAACGCCGTCAAGTACAGCAACGCCGGCACCCGGGTGGACGTCATGCTCGGTTGCGAAGGCGTGACCGCCGTCCTGCGCATCAAGGACCAGGGCGTCGGCATCAGCCCCTCCTTGTTGCCGCGGGTCTTCGACCTCTTCACCCAGGCGCCCGGCGCGCTCGACCGCGCCCAAGGCGGAATGGGCATCGGCCTCACGCTGGTGCGGAGCCTCGTCGAGCTGCACCGCGGTTCGGTCGAGGCGCACAGCGACGGCGCCGGCAAGGGGAGCGAGTTCGTGGTGCGGCTGCCCCTCGCCGCCGCGGACCGGGCGACCGCCGCCGGAGAGCAGCCGGCAAAAGGTCGCGCGCTGCGCGTTCTTCTCGTCGAGGACGGCGCCGACGCGCGCGAAGTGCTGCGGCTCGCGCTCGAGCAGATGGGACACGCGGTGGACACCGCACAAGACGGCGGCGCCGCGGTGGAACGGGCCCTCGCCACCAGGCCGGACGCGATGCTGGTGGATCTCGGGCTCGCAGGCAAAGACGGCTTCGAGGTTGCCCAGCTCGTCCGCGCGAAGCTCGGCTCGTCGGTGCGGCTGGTGGCGTTGACCGGCTATGGGCAGCCCGGCGATCGCGACCGCGCGGTGGCCGCGGGGTTCGACGCGTTCTTGGTGAAGCCGGCGAGCTTCGAAGCGGTGCAGGCAGCGCTGGCGGCGTAGCAGGTCAAGGAACCGCGGCGCCGTTGTCGTAGCGCGGGTCGCAGGAAGCCATCCGCCAGCCGGTGTCGCGGTCGACCTGCACGCCGCAGGTCTTGCCCCACGGGGTGCTGAAGAAGCCGGGCGGGTGCTTCTGGTACGGCTCGAAGCCGAAGTCGAGCTTGTGGCCGCGCGCCTCCAGCAGCTTGGCGGTCGCCGCGTCGATGCCGTGCGGCTCGATGTGGACGACGTCGGGGAACAGGTTGTGATGCAGGCGCGGTTCGGCAATGGCGCGGTCGATGGGCATCGAGTCGTCGACGACGTGCTGGATGACCTGCGCGACGCTGGTGGGAATGGTCGCGCCGCCCGCGGCTCCCAGCGAAAGCTCGAGCGATCCGTCGGGCGCGAAGACGAGCGTCGGCGCCATCGACGAGAGCGGCTGCTTGCCCGGACCCGGCGCATTCTCCGCATCGCCGCGCAGCCCGTACGCGTTGGCGACGCCGGGCGCGATGGCGAAGTCGTCCATCTGATCGTTCAAGATGAACCCCGCCCCTTTGGCGACGATGCAGGAGCCGAAGGAGTCGTTGACGGTGGTGGTGAGCGCCACCGCGTTGCCTTCCTCGTCGATGACGCTGATGCTGGTCGTGCCGTGCTCGGGCTGCTGCGTAAGCTGCGCGGCCGGTGTCGCGCGCTCGCCAATTTGCTCGTGCAGCGATCCGGCGAAGTCCTTGGTGGTCATCGAGCGGATGTGGTCGTCGGCGCCGGGGTTGAACGCGGGATCGCCGAGCTTTTGCCTGAGCGCGAAGAGCCGCTTTTCCGTCTCCGCCATCACGTGCAGGAACCGATCGGAGTGAAAG
>DASXHM010000243.1:0-2379 GCA_036488495.1 Myxococcales bacterium
CTTTTCGTTGGCCTGCACGCTCCAGGGGTTGTTGAAGACGTACAGGTCATTCAAGAGAATGGCCTTCTTAATCCATTCGCGGCTGGTGTGATACCAATGCGTCAGCCGGTCCACCACCACGTCGTATTTGACCGGCTGCTCCAGGTCGAACGGCTCGATGGTGACCCGCTCGACCTCGAAGCGCAGCGTGTCCCCCTGGAACGGAATGCGCAGATCGAGCCGCTTCAGCATGTGCTCGAAGCAGAGCGGCCAGCAGAGGTCCGCGCCGAGCGACAATCCGATGTGACGGACGACTTCAGCCATCAGTGCCTCATTCGTAGATGAAGAGCAGCGGTCCGGGGAAGAGCCAGGAGAGGCCGTCGCGCAGCCGGTCGCGCCAGTTCTCCCAGTTGTGGCCGTCGCGCGATTCGATCAGCCGCACTTCCATTCCGGTGGCTTGCAAGAGCGGCAGGAGCGAGCGATTTTCGTAGATCAAGGATTCGTAGACGCCGCAGCTCAAAAAGACCTTCTCGCTGACCGGCTGCGGATTCGCCCGGTAGGCGTTGACGAACTCCACCACCTTGTCGAAGACGGGCCCGCGCCGGTTGTGCTTGCCGATGTCGGTGAACGCGAACGAGCCGGATTGGAGGAGAAGCCGTCCCCATTTGCCGGGATAGCGCCAAGCGGTGGAGAACGCCGCCACCGCCCCGAAGCTCGCGCCCATCAGGCAGCGCGACTGCGGCTTGTCCAGGAGGGGAAAGTTTTCGTTCAAGGCAGGGAGCAGCTCCTCGGAGAGGAAGCGCGCGTGCCGCTCGTCGCTCGCGTATTCGTTGAGGCGATCCGGCGAGTCGGTGAAGGCCACCACCAGGTCGGGGATGACCAGCGAATGAATCAGGTTGTCGAGCACCGTCTTCATGCTCGCGTAGTTCAAGTAGTCGCTCCCGTCGTGGACGACGAGCAATGGATATTGGCGGCTCTTGCGAAAGCGCGCCGGCAGATACACCGGGACGGTGCGCACGCCGCCGAAGGCAGCGGTCTGCAGCGCAAGCTTCACCAGCGTTCCCTGGCGCGCGGTTTCGTCCGGCCTCGTCCAAGCGGGCGGCTCGTAGCCGTGCGTCTGCAAGACCGAGTTGGCGCCGAAGGGATCGCGGGCGCGGTTCGGATTCAACGGATCTTCGATCCAATCGCTCTTGCCGCCCCGGCGGATCTCGAGCTTGTATTCGACCCGCGAGGCGCGGGGGATTTCCAAGGTCAGGTACCAGAGCTCGCTGTTCGGCGCGCGCAACAGCGCCGTCGAGGCTTCCAGGCCGAAGACCCAGTGGCGCAGGCTGACCTCGTCCGCCTGGCCGAACCAGACGAAGGTGACGACTTGCGCCTCTGCGGCCGGCGCGGCGGGCCGATCGGATGCGGCTTCGACGATGGGGAACTGGTGCGATTCGACGAAGGCCTTCGTCTTCGACGGATCGTCGAGGATCTCCTCGATGGCGAGGCGCCGGGTCATCGCTTTTGCCCCTTGCCGGGGCGACCTTCGCGGTCCTGAGCGCGGCGACGCTCCGGCTCGAGCACCGCCACGTCGCCGCTGGGGCGGATCTTCAGCACCCCTTCGGGCGAGGTCAGCTCTCCCTCGCGAAAGGTCACCCGCGACCGCGCCGGCAGGACCACGCATTGGGCGGGAGCGAAGCGCCGGTGAAGCCTGTGCATGCGCTCCTTGTCGGCGAGGCGGAGCCGTTTCTCCGGCTCGGGAAAGAACACGGCAGACGGGACCAGCCCGAGCCCCGCATCCAGGACCTCGCTGACCCCCGGGCCCTGCGGCGGGTCGTCGTGAAAGAGGACCACCCGCTCGCTCACCGCCATGGCTCCCGCAGACCAGGCGAAGACCGTCCGCCCCGCTGCAAGCTCGTCGATGCCGAAGAGCGTCAGCCGGTTGAGGAGAGTCGCCACGTGGCCGCCGGCAATGGCGATGGCCTCGCAATCCCCGACGATGCGCGCGATCTCCGCGCGGTGTTTCGCCACCGAGGGCCGCTCGTGCAGCCGCCAGCCTTCCTTGAACGCGGTGTGCTGCATCACGCAATTGGCGAGGTGGGCGCGGTCCAATTCTCGCACCGCCTGGTTGGAGAGCTCGGCCTGCTCGGCGAGGATCTCCGGAGGTGCGGTGCGCTGGCTGATGATCCGGTCGCATTCCATCTCGTATTCGAGCCGGATGCGATAAAAATCCTGGCGGTGGCGGAGCACGTCCTGCCGCTCTCGGTGCGCATCGCGCAGCTCCGGATCCTCGGCGAAGATCCGCTCGCCCCGGGTGTGCAATTCGAGGTTGATCGCCCGCCCTTGGAGGTGCGCGCGCAGCTCGTCGTCCTCGCTCTCGCGCTCCTGCCAGCCGGCGGTGATGGTGGCGATGCGGCC